>JAISOX010000094.1 GCA_031275325.1 Treponema sp. | reverse complement strand
GTTTTACCCTGTACGCTTTCCATGCTGTTCGTTATTACTTCCAGGCCCCTTGAGGAATCCTGGATGGAAGCATTCAGATTGTCGCTGATGTCTTTTTGCCACTGGTGTTCGTTTTTCAGATCGTCCAAGGTCTTTTTTAAGGCATTACGGATAGTATTGAGGGAATGTTGCATATCCCCGATCTCGTCCTCTCGTTCTGTGGAGATGTCGATGTCGAAGCGGGTCTCCGCGATGGCATGTCCCTGGTTTACCAGCTTTTTGATAGGCTTGATGATAGAACCTGCCACCAGGAAAGCTACAACCATGGAAAAAAATATTTCTAAGACAAGCGCGAGAATTAACGCGATATTCGCCTGCTGTTCAAGCCCCTGGACTACCGTAACATCATAGTCAAGGCCAAGAACCCCGGCGATGCGGTTATTACGGTCAAAAACCGGGGTGAACAGCGAAACAACGGACCCCCATTCATCGGTGTAAGGCTTGCTGATCAGGGTCTGGCCGGTTACGTAAACCTCCTCCAGTTCCGGGGGAATCTCCTCTTCAGGATAAGGCTCGAAGAATACCTCCGCGGAGGTATCTTCAGAAGAAAAGACAAAGAAGTAGTTTCCCTCCGGCGTTTTTTGGACCATGTAGATATACGCCAGGTTAAAGGACTCCACGATTACCCGCATCTCATCCAGAAGCTGCCAATATTCAGGAGCCTCGGCCTTACCCAGGGTGACAAGGTATTCAGGATTGGCTATCACGGGATACTGTTTCAGGGTCAGGGCCGCTATCTTCGTCAAGGTGTCCGTATAACTGTACTTGATATAGCGGAAATACTGAACATACATGACGATTCCAATCGAAAAAGAAACCAGAAAGCCAAAGATGGAAAAAAACATAAAAAAAGTCGTCCGTAAACTTTTCATACCTTTTGACCGAGGAAGACTTCACTCCTTTGAGAGATACTACGACGGATACCCTGCTCTAGGATTCCTGCAAAGCCCGGGCTCAACCCTGCCTCCGGGGTTCTGATATTCCTCAGCGCCCCCTGCCCTTCAAACCCCTTGCCACCCGCCATGACCGAATGATAGCGGGATGCCCGGGTTCTGAGCGGAATGGAAGCTCCTTCCGCCTCAGCCTTCTTAATTTTTTTACCAACCATGCACACTCCTCTTTTTGCTGCAGGCATGTATCAAATGTACCGTATCCTATCATCTCTATTTTATAATTGCAAGGCAGCGCGTTGGTCTCCAGGAATTTTACCTTTAGAATAAAGGCCAAGATGGAGCAGAGGATGGGGAATACTCAAGGGGCAACTGCGGGATTTTGATGAGATTGGCACAGGGGCTGAGATCCATCCCTAGTCGCAGGGAAGATAGGGCCTCAATGGTATGAGACCTACGACAAAGGGGGTGTGAGCCTCACCCTAGGGCTTGTTCGAGCCTGACACTAGGGCAGGTGTGTACCTGACACTAGGGCTGGAGGGAACCTCACACCTAGACTAGAATAAACCTCACACCTAGACTGGATTAAGCCTCACACTAAGGCTGGAATGTACCCCACATATAGGCTGGAGTGAGCCTCACACATAAGCTAGAGTGAATCTCACTCATAGACTAGAGTGAACCTCACATTAAAGCTGGAATGATCCTCACACCTAGACTGGAATAAACCCCACACCTAGACTGGATTAAGCCTCACCCATAAGCTGGAATGAACCCCATATATAGGCTGGAGTGAACCTCCCACTAAGGCCGGAATGTACCTCACCCATAAGCTGGAGTGAGCCTCACACCTAGGCTGGATTAAGCCTCACACTAAGGCTGGAATGTACCCCACATATAGGCTGGAGTGAACCTCATACTAAGGCCGGAATGTACCTCACCCATAAGCTGGAGTGAGCCTCACACCTAGGCTGGAATGTACCTCACACTAAGGCTAGAATGAATCTCACTCATAAGCTGGAGTGAGCCTCACACATAAGCTAGAGTGAATCTCACTCATAGACTAGAGTGAGCCTCGCACATAAGCTAGAATATACCTCACACCTAGACTGGAATAAGCCTCACACCTAGACTAGAGTGAACCCCACACATAAGCTAGAATATACCTCACACCTAGACTGGAATAAACCTCACACTAAAACCGGTGAGATAATCTCCTTGGATAAAGGTAAAATTGCTGATGAGGGAGCGCGAGTCCTTGACATCTAAGTTAGTTTAAGCTACCTTGACAACAAGTTTGAGCGTACTAACTCAGGAGGATAGAAATGCGTAAACACTTAGCCCTGCCTGTATTGGCTTTATTTGTATGGCAGACCGTGGCGGCGCCGCTTTTTGCCGACGCCGGATACTGGGAGGATAAGGAACGGAAGATGCGCCTCGTGTTGAGCGAGGCGTATTACCGCTTTGTAGCCGGCGACATCGACGCCGCGCGTGAGCAGATTGACCAGGCTTACACGGCTCACTATCAGGGAGACTTTGAACACGCGGTCCGTTCCAATATTTCCGATGCCCGGGCGGACAACATAGACGAATGGTTTGATTATGTCAAAATGGAATTGGAGACCGGTAAGTCCCAAAAGGAACTACGGGACGATTTTAACCAGCTTAACAACCTGCTTTCGGTTACCGCTCGGCGCCTTGACGGGCATGAAGAACCTGTCGCGGTATCGGTAAATTGGACCAAGATAGCGGAGGAGATGGCGGCTTGCCTGGACAGGGCCTACGAGCTTTACCTGGCAGGCGATGCGAAGGGCGCGAAAGACGCGGTGGATGTAGCCTATTTTCAGTATTACGAGAAGGCGGGTTTTGAAAAGATCGTGCTGACCAGCATTTCAGGCGCGCGTGCAAGCACGGTGGAGTATCAGTTCAGCGCCGCCAAAAAGGTCATCACCCGAGGCGAGCCGGACGCCGCTGTCAAGGAAAGCCTTGACACCCTGGCCGCGTACCTCAGAGAAGACGCTGCTGCTCTGGACAGCAAGGTCGAGAGCGGGTTGGGTGTATTCTTGAGTTCCCTGCTGATTATCCTCAGGGAAGGCTTTGAGGCCATCATCATTGTGGGCGCGATCATCGCCTACCTGTTAAAGAGCGGCAGCAAGGACAAGACCCGGCCTGTGTATATAGGCTCGATCATCGCGTTGGCCGCAAGCGTGGTCATGGCCTGGATTCTGAACATAATTACCAGCACCGTCGCGGGGGGACAGAGTCAGGAAATCATCGAAGGGGCAACGATGCTGCTGGCAGTAGTGGTCCTCTTTTATGTAAGCAACTGGATGGTATCCAAATCCGAGGCTGAGGCGTGGACGAACTATATTGAAGGCAAGGTTCAATCTTCAATCGACAAGGGCAGTATGTTTTCGCTTGCTTTTGCCGCCTTTCTTGCGGTCTTCCGGGAAGGGGCCGAGACGATACTGTTTTATCAGGCGCTACTGGCCAGCACCGATTCTTATATCAGCATGATCTGGGCGGGACTGGGGGTTGGCGCGGTCGCGCTGGTGGCGATTTACATCCTGATCCGTGTGTTAAGCATCCGTCTCCCCCTGAAACCCTTTTTCCTGGGTACCAGCGTCCTGCTTTTCATCATGTCCATCACGTTTGTCGGCAACGGCATAAAGGAACTGCAGGAAGGGAACGTGATTGGGGTGAGTCCGGTTCAGGGAGGCCCGTCCATTGATATTCTGGGGATATACCCCACGTTTGAAACGCTGATTCCCCAGCTTGCGCTGCTGGCGATCACCATCGCCACCTTTATCATCCAGCTCAGGCGTTCAAGCATGAAGGTTACCGCTGCAAAGGAAAAAGGGTAAAAACGTTCCGCTGCGCTATGGCGGAAGTTAGGTAGCTTATTTTTATATAACCATGGCTGCCTGCTGTATGGGGTTTCGATGGGACGGATCTGCTCATGACGGCGCGGTCTGCCAGGACGAAGCGGTTCAGGTGTAAAACAGGCAGACCCCATAGACCTGGCGGGCCCCTCCGGCTTTGAGTGCAGCAGCGCAGGCATTCAGGGTAGAGCCGGTGGTGATCACATCGTCAAAGAGGATGACTTCTGGGGGGATAGGTTTGGTACAGCGGATCCGGCCCAGGAGATTGGTTCTCCGATCTTCCTTATTAAGGGCTTTTTGGCTTTTTGAAGGGAGCCGTTTTAGGCACGGGTGTACCCGCAGGTAGGGGGGATGGGTTTTTCCGTATGCTTTGGCAAGCAGTTTTCCTAAATAGTCGATCTGATCCCAACCGGTTTTCCGGATCTTTCCTGGCCGCGGAGGGACCGGTACCAACACCGGATTCTGCAAGGCCGGCGCGGTAAAGCGGGATAATCCTGCTATGAGGGATTCGGCCAAGAAAGCGCCCAGCCTCTGGTATCTTTCGAATTTATAGGACGCCAGGAGTTTCCGGTACTTTCCGCTATAGGGGAAGAGGCTCACAACCTGGTCCACATAGAGGGCTTCCTGGCTCCGGCATGGGAGGCAGCGGTCTATCTCGGCAATCAAGGGGCGTCCGCAGGAGGAACACCGGGGCTGATCTTCGGCAATGGCGAGGGAACCCCTGCAATCCCGGCACAAGCCATACCAGGCATCCTCCCCGTCAAAGAAGGTCTTACCGCAGAGCGCGCAGCCTAGCGGAACCAGGTATTCCCGGATGAGGGAAGGTATCCATCGTAATTGGTGCATACCCAGTATATGGAATTACCAGGAACAGCGCTTTAAGCCGGATACGTGAGCTGTTCCAAAACTCGGTTAGTTTTGGAACAGCTTCACTTGAATATTTTTTTATTTCTTTCAAAAAACGGGGCATACACTCTTGACAACAGGGTATATTGTCGTTATATCCTATTAAAGACCTAGTAATTATAGAACTAGGCATATCAGGAATAGAGTGAGGAGTACTTAATGAAAAGATTAAGGAAGATCAGGTTTGGGATATCCCTGTATGTTGGGGCGGTTTTGCTGGTAACCGGAACAGCCGCTTATGCTACAGGAACTAAGGATGCTTCTGGGGGAAACGCCGGGAGCACCACGGAAGCCCATGAAATCAGTTTGCTGAACGTTTCCTATGACCCCACCAGAGAGCTGTACCGGGAATATAACGATGCTTTTGCGAAGTATTACAAAGCCCAGACCGGTACCACCGTAACCATCAAACAATCCCACGGCGGTTCTGGGGGACAAGCCCGGAGCGTTATTGAAGGATTGGAAGCAGATGTGGTTACCCTAGCCTTGGCCTATGATATTGACGAGATAGCCAACAAGGCCCACAGTATCTCGGACAACTGGATAAGCCGGTTTCCCAATAACAGCGCTCCCTATACTTCAACCATCGTTTTTTTGGTCCGGGCAGGAAATCCCAAGGCTATTAAAGACTGGGATGATCTCGTGCGGGAGGGTATCCAAATTATCACCCCGGACCCCAAAACCTCTGGAGGAGCACGGTGGAACTACCTGGCAGCCTGGGCCTATGCCCGGGACAAATACGGCAGCGAGGATCAAGCCCAGGAATTTGTTAAACAACTGTTCAACAACGTACCGGTCCTAGATTCAGGCGCCCGGGGCTCGACCAATACCTTTGTACAGCGGGGACTGGGGGATGTGCTTTTAGCCTGGGAAAACGAGGCCTTCCTTTCGATCAACGAGCTGGGTAAAGGGAAGGTTGATATTGTGGTTCCCAGCCTGAGTATCCTGGCAGAACCTTCAGTGAGCCTGGTGGATACAGTGGTGGAGAAGCGGGGCACGAAAGCAGTAGCCACCGAGTATTTGCAATACCTCTATTCCAAAGAAGGGCAGCAGATAGCGGGCAAGCACTATTACCGGCCCTCGGATCCTGAAGTGGCAAACTCCTTTTCCGATCAATTTCCCAGCCTGAAACTCATTACCATCGACGGTGAATTTGGAGGCTGGAAAAACGCCCACAGCATCCACTTCGCGGATGGAGGGAAGTTTGACCAGATAATGCGCGAATTGAAACAGCGGTAGCGCTAAGGTTTACGGGGTACAGAAGCAGCGGCTTAGTACCCTGTAAGCCAGGTAGTAAAAGGATCGATTATGCCCGTACTTACGCGAAAAAAGACCGTAAAAGTAAGGATGCCTGGGTTTGGTTTAACCTTGGGGCTTTCTTTGACCTATATGTCCCTGCTTATTTTGATACCCCTCAGCGCGTTGATTCTGTATGCGACCAAACTTTCCTTTAAAGAGTATTGGAGGATTGTTACTGACCCCCGGGTCATAGCGGCATTTCAAATCTCCTTTTCATCCACCTTTTTTGCCGCGCTTATCAACTTTGTGTTCGGTTTAATCATTGCCTGGATTTTGACCCGATACCAGTTTTACGGGAAACGGATCATTGACGCGTGTATTGATCTGCCCTTCGCGATTCCTACGGCAGTGGCGGGTATTTCTCTGGCAACGATTTTTTCGCCCTTGGGTATCTTGGGAGGGTTTCTCCAGCAATTCGGTATCACCCTGGGGTTTTCCAAGGCAGGAATCGTCATTGGCCTGGTTTTCATTGGGCTTCCCTTTGTGGTCCGCACGGTCCAGCCGGTCATAGCCGAGCTGGATGTGGGCTTGGAAGAAGCCGCAAGCAGTCTGGGGGCTAACTCCTTGCAGATTTTCGTTAAAGTGATTTTCCCTTCCCTGTTTCCCGCGCTGCTTACCGGTTTTACCATGGCTTTTGCCCGGGGCTTGGGGGAATACGGGTCCATCATCTTCATATCCAGTAATATGCCCTATGAAAGTGAGATTGTTCCCTTGCTTATCATCAAGAAACTGATGCAGTTCGATTATCTGGGGGCAAGCGCCATTGGGGTTACCATGTTGGGCATTGCCTTCGTATTGCTGCTGCTCACCAATATGCTGCAGGTCTATACCAAAAAAAGGAGAACCAGTTGAGCCGTGGAACCATAAACCGGGAACCCCCCTGGATCAAGCCCATACTCATGGGGATATCCTTGCTCTTTCTGTTCGTGTTTATCTTTTTGCCGCTGATCACGATTTTTTCCGAGGCTTTTGAGTCCGGGGTGGAGGTGTATTTCAAGGTCCTTTCAGATCAGGATGTGTTTGCATCCATCAAGCTTAGCCTGTTGGGGGCCCTGATATGCGTTCCCCTGAACACGGTGTTTGGGGTCATGCTGGCCTGGGTTATTACGAAATTCAATTTCCCGGGGAAAAACGTGCTTATCACCTTGATCGAGGTGCCTTTTGCGGTTTCACCGGTCATTGCAGGGCTTTTGTTCATTTTCCTCTTCGGTTCTTTTGGCTGGTTTGGCCCCTGGCTCATGGCTCATAATATCAAGGTTGTGTTTGCCGTACCGGGTATTGTCCTGGCCACGGCTTTTGTGTCCTTTCCCTTTGTGGCCCGGGAGCTGATTCCCCTGATGCAGGAAATGGGCAAAGATGACGAAGAAGCGGCTCTGACCTTGGGGGCTACGGGGTTTCAGACCTTCATCAAGATCACCCTGCCGAATATCAAGTGGGGGCTGCTCTACGGCATCATCCTCACCAATGCCCGGGCCATGGGAGAATTCGGGGCCGTATCAGTGGTTTCAGGGCTTATCCGGGGGATTACCACCACCATGCCCTTATACATCGACATTTTGTACGGGGAATATATGTTCAACGCCGCCTTTGCAGTGGCCTCGCTTTTGACGCTGCTTGCCTTGGTAACCTTGGTGGTGAAAACCATCATTGAACAGCTGATTGCGCAACAGCGGAAGCAAAAAATGGTTTGACCCTTGGGGACCCGGCGTAACGCCTGCAGAACCGCATGAATCGAGTTTGGATCGGGCATGATCTCATCCCGGGCAGTACTGCAGCAGCCCGGCGCTGGAGTTTGGTTCCTGATTCGGTAATTGGTACATCCGGACGGCAGTTTGGTATACCCGGATGTGTATTTGGTACACCTTGATGGCGGTTTGGTACACCTGGACGGCGGTTTGGTACACCCGGACGTGGATTTGGTATACCTGGACGGCGGTTTGGTATACCCGGATGTGGATTTGGTACACCCGGACAACGGTTTGGTACACCCGGACGTGGATAAGGCGCGGGTATTACTCAGATAAGCCCCTGGAAGTGAGGAAAAAATGATTGAGATTGGGCATATTTATAAGACTTTTGGGGACAGGGATAAATTTGTGGCCTTGGATGACATTACCCTGTCTATTCCCCGTGGGGAAATTACCGCGCTCCTGGGCCCTTCCGGTTCGGGAAAGACCACCCTTTTGCGGATTATCGCGGGATTAGAAACTCCTGATTCCGGAAGCATACATTTTTTCGGCGAAGACGCCACCTATAAACAGACCAAGGACCGGAAGGTGGGTTTTGTATTTCAGCATTATGCTCTTTTTAAGCACATGAGTGTGTTTGAGAACGTGGCCTTTGGGCTGAAGATCCGGCCCAAAGCCATAAGGCCCAGTAAAGAGGAAATCCGGGCCAAGGTAATGAAGCTCCTGTCTATGGTCCAGTTGGCGTCTATGGCAAACCGGCTCCCCAACGAATTAAGCGGCGGCCAAAAACAGCGGGTCGCCTTGGCCCGGGCTCTGGCAGTGGAACCGCAGGTCCTGCTCCTGGACGAACCTTTCGGCGCCCTGGATGCGAAGGTCCGGCAGGAACTGCGGCGGTGGCTCAGGTTTTTACACGATGAAATCCATATCACCAGCGTGTTTGTTACCCATGACCAGGAAGAGGCCCTGGAAGTTTCGGATTCCATCGTGATCCTAAATAAGGGGAAGGTTGAGCAGGTGGGTACTCCCGAAGCAGTGTACGACAATCCGGCGAATCCCTTTGTGTACAGCTTTCTCGGTAATGTGAATCTGTTTCATGCCCGGCTGGAAAAGGGGGCCTTGCGGCTAGATACAGAAGAACCAGGGGGAAAAGAACCAGTCCCATCGGATACGGACAAAGCAGGGGTTTCCCTTTTTGTCCGGCCCCATGATGTGGGGATTAGTTTATCAAACCAGAACAACCACGGGATCCAGGCGAAAGTTATCGGCCATAGGCTGCTGGGAAGCCGGGTCCGGGTTGACCTCAAAACCGTGAACGGCGAGAAAGCCCTGGAAGCGGATCTGGACAAGAAACAATGGAACCACATAAAACAGGCCAATCCTGAGTTTGTGTATCTTCAGTTCTCCGCAGCCAAGATCTATTCCGCGGATGAAGTGTGGAGTGATTACCGCATTTAGCCTGGCGCCTGCGGTGGGCGCACCTGCGGTGGGCGTTATGGGGGGCGGAAGTGTTCGGAAGTGTGGCTTACGTCCCTTCGTTCCTACATCATGAGGAGCGTTCTCACGTATACCGTGGGTTTAGCGGCAAAGACGGGAAGCAAGGGGCGACCCGTTCTCTTACTATCACGGCCTTACAGGGGCAGTAAGCCCCCTGGGGGGCAAGGGGCGACCCGTTCTCTTACTACCACGGCCTTATAGGGGCAGTAAATCCGCTGGCGGGCAAAAGTGCTGGATACGGATATTTATGAAGCAATAATCAGGATTACCCAAGGATGAATCCCTGTCTTCTGCCTGAGAGCCTGCGGCAAAAGAAGGGGTACTGGCGGGATAGTCCACCGCAGCGGCGGTTCTTGCCTCGGTGAGGGTTGCCGAAAGGCTTGGCCCGGGTAAACCCGTGCCGCCGACGGCAAGTATTTACGGCCAGATCAACTATATTTGTGTTTAAGGAGCATACTATGAAAATCGTTAGTGTTGAAGTTATCGCCCTGGAAAAGGATCCCGGTTGTCTGTCGCGGCCTGTACTGTGCCGGATAAACACGGATGAGGGGATAACCGGGCTTGGAGAGGCCGGCGTCGCGATAGGTACAGGCGCGCCTGCCGCTTTCGAGCAGATAAAAGACCTGGCCCCGATGGTTATCGGGATGGACCCGCTCTGGCATGAGGTTATCTGGGAAAAAATGTTCCGGCAATCCTTCTGGGCCCAGGGAAACGGCGCTATCGTGATGGCCGCGATCAGCGCAATAGACATCGCGATCTGGGACATAAAGGCAAAGGCCGCGGGCGTTCCTCTGTACAAGCTGCTTGGCGGCAAACACCGGGACAAACTCCGCTGTTACGCGAGCCAACTCCAGTTCGGCTGGGCAGTGGACACATTCCTGCCCTTCAAGGGAAGCAGCGGCGACTACGCCTTTTACGCGGAAGCGGCCCGCAAGGCTGTCGCGCAGGGTTACGACGCGGTTAAAACAAACTTCATGCGTTTCGACAAAAATGGCAATATACTGCCCTACACCGCCTCGACAGGCTATATTTCCCGGGAAATGATGAAGACAGTGGAGGCCCGTATCAAGGCGACCCGGGAGGCTGTGGGAGAGGGCGTCGACATCATCATGGAAAATCATGCGATGACCGACGCATCCACGGCGATTCAGATCGGACGGCTTGCCCGGGATTACGGGATCATGTTCTATGAGGAAGGGACGCACCCGCTGAATCCGGCGGTGATGAAAAAGATAGCGGATGCGGTCGATATTCCCCTTGCCACAGGTGAGCGCACTTATACCCGCTGGGGCTTTTTGCCCTTCCTGGAAAACCACAGCCTGCACATCATCCAGCCTGACATCGGGAACTGCGGCGGCATAACAGAAACGAAGAAGATCTGCGACATGGCAGCGATTTACGATGTGAGCGTACAAACGCACGTCTGCTCAAGTCCGGTAAGCGTGGCGATTTCGCTTCACCTGGAGGCGGCGATTCCGAACTTTGTGATTCACGAACACCACCTTTGCAACACCCTGCCCTCGACAATCGCGGAATGCAAGTACGATTACCAGCCGAAAAACGGCTATATTGATATACCGGAGATACCCGGTCATGGGCAGGAATTGTCGGATTCCGCGCTTAAAACCGCGCGGATCGAGACGATAAAACCATAAATCAGGAGGATACTAATGGCTGAAAAGGAAATCCAAAATAAAAAAGGGCTGGAGCTTCCATCGCTGGTCGCTCTGGCCGCGGGGCAGGTTATCGGCGCGGGTGTGGTAACCCTCGTAGGCACGGCGATTGCGGTTACCGGACAAGCGGTATGGCTTGCCTATGCGGGCGCGGTGGTGATGGGATTTTTTATCATCCTGCCCTACCTGGTGTTAAGCAGCATGATTCGGGTAAAGGGCGGATCGTACACGTTTGTGGCCACGCTGCTCGGCGAAAAAATGGGCGGACTCTTTGGCATGGCCTTTACGATGAATGTATTTGCCACGGGCATGATAGGCCTCGGCTTTGGACAGTACTTTGCCGCCCTGTTTCCCGGCGCGAGCGTACAGGCTGTCGCGGTGATCACCATATCGGTTTTCTTTCTCTTTAACCTGGCAGGCGTAAATTTTATGTCAAAGATACAGAACATCCTGTCCACAACGCTTATCCTAGGATTGCTGCTGTTTGTATTTACCGGCGTAGGAAAATTACAGCCTGAGGCCTTTGATTTTTCCAGACCGGACTATTTTTCCGCCGGCGCAAAAGGATTTTTCTCCGCGATCGTGCTGCTCGTGTACTCCTGCTATGGGTACTCCTTCGTGGTGGCCTACAGCAAAGAAGCGGAAAAACCAAAGCGGGATGTTCCGTTCGCGATGATAATCACCGCGGGTATTCTGCTCGTTCTATACTCGGCAATAGCCTTGATCGATTCGGGAGTGCTTCCTGTAGCTGAGGTTGCGGGAAAGCCCCTCACCGCTGTTGCCCGTGAAATCATGCCGCTGCCTGTGTATTACGCCTTCGTGATAGGCGGGCCGCTGATGGCGATAGCCACCACGCTGAACTCGTCGTTCACCGTGTTTTCCCGTCCTTTCCACCAGATGACGGACGACGGCTGGTTTCCCAAAGGGCTTGCCCGCACGAACCGCGCAGGATCGCCATACCTGATTCTGACGATAATCTATGTGATTGCCATAGCGCCCATTGTGTTTGGTTTTTCGATTCAGATGATAACGACAAACACGGTACTGATTGGCCGTGTCGCCGACGTGGTTGCAGTCTGCGCGGTTATGACGCTGCCCTCCCGGCTGCCTGACGCCTGGGAAAACCGTTATTTTAAGCGCATGTCAAAAGGCTTTTTCTATTTTCTTATGGGATTGAGCCTTGCGGTAATGCTGCTCTGCATCGGCCTCTCTTTCAACAGCATGGCCCGTTCCAACGTGTTTGTAACTATCGGGCTTGTGGGTGTATTCTTTTTGTACGCAACGCTGCGCCAGAAAACCGGCAAAGTTGCCATGCAAAAAAGCTACGAATTGCAGTAGCGTGTATTGAAGAAGTTTTTTGGTGTTAGCCCTTATCGCCCTTGCAATGACGGGTCAGGTTTTCGCCGGATGCGCCCACGGCAGGTGCGCCCACGGCAGGTGCGCCTGCGGCGGGCGCACCTGCCGTGGGCGTTATGGGAGGTAGAGGTGTTCGGCGGTACGGCGCACGTCCCTTCGTTCCTCCATCGGGAGGAGCGTTCTCACCTTTACCGTGGGTTTAGCTCCAAAGCGGCAAAGACGGGAAGCAAGGGGCGCGCCTGCGGCGGGCGTTATGGAGGGCGGAGGAGTACGGGGATACGGCGCACGTCCCTTCGTTCCTCCATCAGGAGGAGCGTTCTCACTATACCGTGGGTTTAGCTCCAAAGCGCCAAAAGCCCGAAGCAAGGGGCGATCCGCTCGCTTACCACCGCGGCCATACACGGGCATTAAACCCGCTGGCGGGCTTTTTGGTGGTTTTTTCTTGACAAAGGCGGGTTCCAGCTTGCCTAAGGTACAGGCTGGCTTGACTAAGGCACGGGATGGCTTATTAAGCCGGCTCATGGCTTTGTTAAGGCATAAATGGTCTTGACTAAGGCAGCTTCCTACTTTGCTAAGGCAGAATCTTGCTTTGCTAAGGCACGGGACGGCTTTATCATGGGAATACCCCATAACACAAAAGGAAATACCAAAAAGCGGTCCCTAAAGGCAGCGGGAGGCAAGGCAACATATCCTTGAACAAAGATTACATTATTGACCGCATATTTTTGCGCCCCTTACGAAAACTAGAAAGGGAATGTCGGGACATGGGGGCCGCGCCTGCGGCGGGCGTTATGGAGGGCGGAGGAGTACGGCGGTACGGCGCACGTCCCTTCGTTCCTCCATCAGAAGGAGCGTTCTCACTTATACCGTGGGTTTAGCTCCAGAGCGGCAAAGACGGGAAGCAAGGAGCGCGCCTGCGGCGGGCGTTATGGAGGGTGGAGGAGTACGGCGCACGTCCCTTCGTTCCTACACCGGGAGGAGCGTTCTCACCTATACCGTGGGTTTAGCTCCAAAGCGGCAAAGACGGGAAGCAAGGAGCGACCCGCTCGCTTACCACCGCGG
>JAISOX010000026.1 GCA_031275325.1 Treponema sp. | reverse complement strand
AGCCCTTCTCACGCGTAAGGGGGAGCCCTTCTCACGCGTAAGGGGGAGCCCTTCTCACGCGTAAGGGGGAGCCCTTCTCACGCGTAAGGGGGAGCCCTTCTCACGCGTAAGGGGGAGCGGTTTTAGCTGACGGTTAAATCTTTATCGAACGTGTAAGTGTGGGGGACTTTGAGCAATTTGCTGGAACTGTATTGGGTTACGATCTTCACCCGGTAGGTTCCAGGGGACAGAGGAGGAATCACCGCGATGAGTTCGGAGGGGTTGTTCACTACTATGTCTGAGGGGTCTACCTTGGTTTCGGAGCCTGTGGAGGATACAAAGTACAAGCCCGCCTCAGGCTTGGTCCCGGCTATCTTCAGCTTCATGCCGGTTATTTTCGCGTCCCGGCCTGGGGTGAGCGCGGCGTTGACCGCGCCGGTCTTGAGGTCGATTACCGCGGTTATAACGGTTCCGGTGAGGGTTGCCGCGACCCGCTTGGTCTTAACCGAGGAAACTGCGGAGCGCAGCGCGATGCCGGGGTTGAGCTTGATGTTCACCTTGTGCTTTGCGTGGTCAAAAGGCGCGTCCGGGGAGTCGAACACGCCGGATATGCTGGGGAACGCGTTGAACAGATCCGTGTTGACTGCGCTGCCTTCCGCGACGAGGTCCGCGATGACTTGTTTCTCCGCCTCAAGCACGCTGACCACATCGGAGCGGGTGAGGCCCGCGCCGATCTTGAGGATGCGATCAACCAGGTCGTTTTGGGTGTAGGATGAGACATTGATCACTTGGGCCCGCAGGTCCCCGGGTTTTTCGGTGAGTTCGTTGTCTTCCAGGGTGTATTCTAACATGAAATCCTCCTTAAACAGGCATAGCCTGTATCTATACTATAGCTCTACTATGTCCCCCTAAGGGGGACGGGGCGCTTCAGTCCGATGAACCCAAGGTCCGGGTAATCCTTCCGCAGCGCCCTATGCTTCAGGGTTTTGTTTGGCTAGTCCTTTCGCCTTATCCATGAATTCGGCTATATGGAGACTGGCAAGCCGCACCTCATGGACCCATTCCGTTACCTCATGGGAGATTCCCTGGAGGGATGCTACCTCCTGATGGATCACCCCGCTCCCCTGGTCTATAGCCTCGGTTCCATCCCGGACCTGCCCGGTTATATCCTGGATGACTTTTAAGTCCTCCAGAATCTGGCTTCCCCCGGCAGCCTGTTCCTCCACGGCGTTACGGATGATACTGAAAGACGCGTTCATGGCTGTTATTTCTTTGAAAATCCTATCCATGGTATTCAAGGTTTCCCCGGAGACCGCGTGGATCTGGTCAATAGCCTCTTCCATAGCGGTAATTTCGGTGTAAATAGCCGTAGACTCTTTACTGGAAAGCTCCGCCAGTTTACGGATCTCCCCAGCCACCACTGCAAAGCCTTTTCCCGCTTCTCCTGCATGAGCTGCTTCTATGGCTGCGTTCATGGCCAGAATATTGGTTTGGGCCGCGATATTGGCTATGGTCTGGTTCGCGTTCTGCAGGGCCGCGGACCGGGTCTGGATCCCTGCCAATTCCTCGGCAAGCTGGGACAAGAGCTTATGCCCTGATTCAGAGGAGGCGCTCAGGACCGCAGTGGTTTCCCCGGCCCGGGCAGCCACGGTGCGGATAGAGGCGACGTTGGCTACCATTGCTTCTATGGCAGCAGATGACTGGGTGATATGGTCTTTTTGGGTCTGGACTGCCTGGTTCAGGGATTGGATATGGCCGGCCATGTCCGCGACAGACCCTGCGGTCTGCTTGACCGATTGGAGCTGGGAATCCGCCTTGGTCTCGACGGTATGCATAGAATCGTTGATCCCATCCAGCGCCTCGGAGGATTGGTTGATGATGGTGTTAAGGCTCTTGCCATTGTTGGTCATGTTCAAGAGATGGCCCTGGAAGCTGTCTATGGCTTTTTTGAGGCTGTCCCGGATGCGGAGCAGGGATTCCTGCATGACCCCCAATTCATCCTCCCGCAAGCGGGGTATGGACACATTGAAATCAAGGTCCGCCAGGGAATCCGCGATATGTTCCACCTCTTTGATGGGCTTAATCAGGGACTTAGAAACGACAAAGGCGATAAGCCCTGCGTAGAGTATCACCATGCCCAGGGTTATCCCTAACGCGAGCTTGGCACGGCTTTCCAGGGCTTTCACAAAGGACACGTCATAGTCCGCTCCTAGGATACCTACCGTAACCCCGTTTTTGACGATAGGGAGGTACCCGGATAAGACATGAGCCCATTCGTTATCAGCAATTTGCCACAAATAGGGAGGGCTTATCTGCATGGTTTGGGTATTGTAAGCCAGATCCGCCTGGAGGCCCACATCTTCAACGTCGTAGAGGGGGGTGAGCAGGTCTTCATAGTAGTCCGGTGAAAACCCCGAAGACAAAAGGTATTGGTATTTACCATTAATCTTTTGCATATAATAAATAAATGTTACGTCAAACGATTGGCCGATACTTTTAAATTCCCGGCATAGTTTCCAAAACTCATCCGACCTGACCGTTGCTTCACGCTCCAGGTAACCAGGATCCGCTAAAACCGGGTACTGGTTTTCGAGCATGGTTACTACCCGCTTCAAGGTATCTTGGCAGGTAGCTTTGATGTAATTGCTGTATTGGATATACATCATCACCCCCACGCCCAAAGCCGCTACCACGCTTAATCCCGCAAAAACCAAAAAGAACCTTGTTTTAAGACTCCTCATAGGTATAACTCCTTTATTCTCTATAGCCTTTGAGGGCTTCGTACCCCTTATAGTGAGACTAGTTCGCCATATCAGATTTTAAACCAATCTGAGAGGCTGAAAAATGGTATGGAATTCATATATAAAAGTCAAGTAGGAATTGACGTTCCCGTCAAAATATGAAAACCCCGTAACCAATCCCGGATACGCGAAAAAGAGGCAGCTTTTCCTATTGCTTTTTCTCCATCTTTCATATATATAAGGATAGGGAAAGGATAATGACTGGTTTAATCCATTTGTATATAGGTGATGGGAAAGGCAAGACCACCGCAGCGGTGGGGTTATCTGTCAGGGCTGTAGGAAGGGATAAGCAGGTCCTCTTTGCCCAGTTTTTAAAGAGCAGCTTTACCGGGGAACTTCGTGCTCTGGAAAAGCTCGGTGTCGAGGTGATCCGTTCCACCCTGGCCTTGGGCTTCACCCATCAGATGAATGAGGAGACTAAGGCCAGGTGCAGAGGGGAACAAGGGCTGATCCTCGACAGGATCAGGGAGACCCTATACGGTGAAACCCGGGGAGGGGGAATCAAAAATCCGGATCTGGTGGTCCTGGATGAAGCGCTGGATGCGGTTAATACGGGGATGCTTGATGAAGGGGCCTTACAGTCCTTTGTGGAAACCAGACCCTTAGCGCTGGAACTGGTACTCACCGGACGGAATCCTCCTGCATGGCTCCTGGATGCAGCGGATTATGTTTCGGAAATCAAGAAGGTTAAACATCCCTACGACCGGGGTATACCTGCCCGCGTAGGCATCGAACACTGAACGAGCCGGGCTATGCCGGGGTTCCTTACCAGCCCTGCTGGTGTGGATAAAGGGCTTGGTTTCCCGTGCATCCCCAAACCTCGGCTGATGTGGCCGCAAGGCCCCCGGTTGTAACACCGATAGGAAGACCCGAAGCCCGGGTTTGATCCCTGCTGATTCAGGCCCGCCGCGCTTCTCCTGCATCCTCCGGTTCTTCATCTTCCGGTTTAGGGGGAACTTTCTTTTCTTTCTTAGGCTTGGGCTTTGATTTAGAAGCCGCTACAGGCTTACGATGGAATTGGGCTACATAAGAAACAAGAGAAAAATATACTATCAACCCTAAGGTTACCCCAATTACTTGCCAAGAGGTAATGGTCTGGATCACCAGGTTTTTAAGTTCATTGGAAATCATGACTATACAAAATAGTAGCTGCATACAGAAATAAATGCAACGGTATAGGTTGTGGGGAAACTGAAATTTCCCCACAGTTATAGGACGCGCCGGATAGCTTGGCCGGACTGCAAGTCCTGGACAGCCCCAGGACTGAGGGGTTCCTGCGCTTTTAATCCGCCGGCCTGCGTGGGGGCTTATTTCCCGGAACTTTGCTCCCATCCTGCGGCGTCGAATTTACCTGACAAACCTCGGGGGAATCTATATAATACGGTATGTTTACCATAATTTCCTGTGCTGCAGGGTGCGGACGTACTGCCATTACCGGATCCCAGGTTTGTGCGGTTCATACCGCGAATATGGAAATAGAAGCCGCTCGAATTGTGGCTCATATTCACAAGCAAAAAACCGTTACGGACCTCAATGCGCCAGGCTTACATTTTAAGAACGCGGACTTCTCCAAACACCATTTTTATGGATGCAATTTCAAAGGGTCCTCCTTTTCTGGTTGCCTCTTTACCCAAACGGTGATGCGGATGGTCTTTTTCGATTTTTCCGGCTTTCTTGACTGCGATTTTACGAAAAGCGACCTGCAATTTTTATCTTTTGCAGGGTCGAGCATCCATAATTGCACCTTTGAAGATTCAGAACAGATACATATTAACTACAACGGCACTCATACGGCCCACTGTATTTTCAATAATTCCAATCTCTATAACAGCCGGTTTATCAATGCAACCATAGAAAATTCCGAATTTATTAACTGTAATACCAAACGGGTCAATTTCATTAAGGCCCGGCAAGCAGGGCTTGCCTTTAAGTCATCCAATATTGCGGAGGCGATATTTGAACCGGACATCTTCTGAGCAGGGTCTTCCTGATCCTAAGGATATAGGGCTATGAAGCTATTTTTTCAGTATTGCCCCCTGAGTTTTAGTAACTGTTACGTGTTAGGCACTGAATTTCCCATGGAGGGAGTACCGCACGAAAGAGAAGCGGTCCTCATCGATCCGGGGTATATAGATGAAGGGATAGTCAATTTTATCGAACATAACGAGTATCACTTGCGGGCCGTGCTGATTACCCATGATCATAAAAACCATATACGGGGCTTACCGACCCTCATGCGGATCTACGATCCGGATATCTATGCGGTAAACCAGACCGTTTTAGCCTATAGGACCATCCTGATACGGGACCGGGATATATGCCGAATCGGGCCGTTCCGCTTTGAGGTGATTTCAATACCGGGCCATTCCCCGGATTCTGCGGTTTTTAAGATCGATAACCTGCTTTTTACCGGAGACGCGCTGAGCGCGGGGCTTATAGGCCGAACCGCCAGCAGTTACGGCACTGCAATCCAGATAGCTGCCCTGCGGAACAAGCTCTTCTCCTTACCCGGAGATTTTACGGTATTACCTGGTCATGGCCCCCCTTCTTCCCTGGAAACGGAACGGCGGTTTAACGCGGGGATTCAGCTCTATGAAGAGCGCAAGACCAAACGCCGGGTATTTACGGTTGATTAAGGTTCAGGCCCTCACCATAGGTGGTTTTAAGTTTTTTCTCTTGGGCAAAGCGCTGGAGGGCCAGTTCAATAAGCCGGTCAATCAGCGCGGTGTAGGAAATGCCGCTTGCCTCCCATAGTTTGGGGTACATGCTGATCTTCGTAAACCCCGGCATGGTGTTGATCTCATTGACCAGGATGGTCCCGTCCGGTTTAAGAAAGAAATCAACCCGGGCAAGTCCTTCCCCGGCCAGGGTCTTAAAGGTTTTCACTGCCAAGGCCTGTATTGCCTTCACCTGACGGTCCGGGAGGGATGCGGGAATTTCCAGAACCGCGCCCTGGGTATCAATATATTTGGCGTCATACGAATAGAACTCATGGGAAGAAATAACCTCCCCAGGAACCGACGCGGCAGGCTCCTCGTTACCCAAAACCGAACATTCCAGTTCCCGGGCTTGAATATATTCCTCAAGAATAATCTTGTGATCATACATGAAGGCTTCTTCGATACTCCGTTTAAATTCGGTTTCATCATGGATCTTACTCACCCCCACGGAAGACCCCATATTCGCGGGTTTAACAAACAGGGGCAGTCCCAGGGCATCCCGAAGCCCGGCAAAATCCGGTACTCCCTCGTGGGCTTTGAGGACCCTGAATTTACCGATAGGGATCCCTGCATCCCTAAGGAGGCGTTTCATCACATCCTTATCCATCCCGATTACCGAACCCAGTACCCCCGCGCCTACAAAGGGGATATCCGCCAGCTTCAAAAGCCCCTGGACCGTTCCATCCTCTCCAAACGGGCCGTGGAGAATGGGAAACACCACATCAATGAACTGTTCCTGTTTCCAGGCGCTTAGGTTGGAAATGGCCCCGCGGCTCTGGGGGATCAGGGCCACTGCATCGCCGGACGGGTTAAGCCTAATCCGTTGGGGATCCTCCGGGTTAAGGAGAAACTTCGATGCATCGTTCAGCAGCCACCTGCCGGATTTGTCGATACCGATGAGGATAGGGGCGTATTTCTCCCGGTCAATAGCGTCAAAAACATTTTTCGCGGACTGAAGGGATACCTCATGTTCTGCGGATTTTCCCCCGAATAAAATGGCTACCTTGATTTTTGTGTCCATGGTTTCCTCGTTTTTATCGTTTTTAAGCGGTTGTTGGCGAACCTTTTGGGTTTGCCAACTCTATTATAACCCGGCTTGCAGTAAGTAGAAAGGACAATAGAGAACCGCCCGCTACTGGTAGAGAACCGCCCGCTACTGGTAGAGAGCCGCCCGCTACTGGTAGAGAACCGCTTTCTACCGGTAGAGAGCCGCCCGCTACCGGTAGAGAGCCGCTTTCTACCGGTAGAGAGCCGCTTTCTACCGGTAAAAAGGGCTTTAACCGTATACTTGCGCTTTCCTGCTCCTTGCGGGTATAGTAGCATCATGGTTTCTTTATCAACCCGTCGAACCATGGCGCGGCTTATTTTTATTATGGGCCTTTTACTCATGTTCCTGGGGAGCGCTTTTCTCATGGGAAACCTGGCAGGGACCTCCCGGATATCCGTGTTAGCAGCCTTCTTTTTTGTTATTCTTGGCTCTCTCTGCGCGGTTTTAGCGATAAAACTCAATAAACGTTCCTTGTATCTCTTTTTTGCCACTTTTTTTATGCTGGTGGGCTTTTTCCTGTTCCTCTCTGCCCTGAAGATCATCCCCGCGGCATTCTCAGAAGCCTGGCCCCTCATATCGGTTTTTTCAGGGCTGGCCCTCTTTCCTGCAGGGTGGCACCGGTATGGGGCGCTCCGAAGCTGGTATGTGGTTCCTTCCATGGCGTTTGTCATTTTAGGGTCGGTGCTGCTTGTTTTTTCGTTTAATATAGTCCCCTTCTCCTTTTCCCATTTTATGATACGGTGGTGGCCGCTCTTGGTGGTGCTTATGGGCCTCATGCTGGTCCTCATTTCACTCGGTACTAAACATTAAGGGGGTATTTCGGATGCTGAAAGGGGTTCTTTTTTTTTACGTATAACCCTGTCTAGAGGGGGGGCGTATCTTGTTGGGGCCGGGGTTCTGTTAGGGGTAGGGCTGGGTATTTCCTGCAGTACCAAACCTCCAGTCCAGGAAATACCTATCATAACGAGTACCCCTGTAACGGCTGATCCTGCAGGTCCGGCGCGGACAACTAACCAGGGTATAGGGGATGACGTCCGGTCTTTAACCGAGGAGGGAACCCCTTCGTCCCTTTTGAGGGCCCTGGAGTTGATCCGCATCAGGGAGCTGGGCAACACTGAATTTGGCCGGATAATGACCGGGGTAATCCTGAGCTTGATCCAAAACCTATACCCTCAGCTCTCGGTCCAAGTTCCTGCCCTGTCCGCATCCCAGACCAATACCTACATGCGGATCCTCAGGAATGCACGGGAAGGGGTGTATACGCCTCCGCGGCAGAATACCCAAGACTATCTTGAACTGGTCCTGCCTTTTTTAGCCTTTGGTTCAGATCTTTCCCCCTACCCGGGGGAACAGCTTGTGCCGGTCCTCCAGGATTTAAGGCGGGGGGAAACCTTAAATCCCGGTTCAGTGCTGGCGCCCTATTTCATGGGACGTATCTATGAACATTTGAATAGTCCCAATCGAGCAATCACCGCGTTTAAGCGGGCCTGGGACGTATCTTCATCAACATGTTATCCCGCGGTATTGGGGCAGATACGGGTCTTGGATAAAACCGGGAAAAAACAGGAGGCCCTGGATCTGCTGCAGGATGCGCTTATTCAGTTCCCGGATAATAAAGCGATCAAACAGCAGCTTGCCCGGCTCTATTATACTGCCCGGGACTGGTATCGGGCGGAATCAGCCATTGCGGAAATTCTGCAGCAGGACAGCCAGAACCCGGAATTTCTTCTCCTGTATGCTCACACCCTGGTAGAAAAGGGGCAATTCTTTAAAGCCCTGGATCCCCTGGACCAGTGCAAGCCTGTTCAGGGGACTAAGACGCTGTATCTGTTTCTCCGGGCCAGGATTCAGGCTGAAGGCTACCACAACCGGGAGGCGGCTCTCAACTATCTGCGGGCTATCCTCAAGACCGCTCCGGATGATATGGAGGTATCGGTATATACCGCGGCGCTGCTCCTGGGATCCCCGGAAGGGGAAGAGCAGGCAGAGGGACGGGAACTGCTGCAGGGTTTATTGCATGGGGAGAAGCCTGCCCTGGAAATAGTGGATTTGGCTTTCCGGGATGCAGTCCGGCGGGAAGCCTGGGAAGAGGCTCAAGGTTATATGTCCCGGCTTTTGGAAAGAGACCGTTCTCAGTACCTTTTGGAGGCATCCAAGGTTGAGCAGGGTCTTGGAAACATTGAGGAGGCCTTTGCCTATGCTCAGGAACTGTATGAGCAAAATCCTGCCAACGAAGCAGGCGCGCTGATCTATGTTTCAGTCTTGATTGACCGGGGAGATCAGGAAGAAGCCTGGAGGATCATAGAGAGCCGTCTTGCCAAGGCGGAAAGGGCGGTAAAGGGGGAATATTATTACCTGCGAAGCCGTATCAGAGGCGCCGAGGATGAGGCATTGCAGGATCTCCGGTCCAGTCTCTTTGAAGACCCCCGGAACCTCCATGCCCTCATAGGTATGGTGGAACTGTATCACCGCCGCAATGACCAGCGCCGGCTGGTCTACTATTTGAAACAAGCCCTGAGCTTTGCCCCGGATAATTCCCGGCTGCGCGAATATGAGGAGGAATATCTCCCCCCAGACCCGCCAGCGGGTTTAATGCCCCTGTAGGGCCGTGGTAGTAAGAGAACGGGTTGCCCCTTGCTTCCCGCCTTTGCCGCTTTGGGTCGTTAGACGGAGGTCGGCCTGAAAGCAGCAAGTAAAAGAACGAGCCGATTACAAACTAAACGCTATGAGAAGTAAGAGAAAAAAGCGGGTCGCTCCTTGCT
>JAISOX010000175.1 GCA_031275325.1 Treponema sp. | reverse complement strand
GCATCGACATCACCCGTTGTATCCTGTCATGTGAGGGTATCCCGTTCGGCAAGGCGAGAAAGCTTTTCAGCCATTCCGCTTTCGCCGTTGCGAAGGCCGCTGTCTCGTTCCATTCATTCGCGTTTGCTAATACCCCGAGCAGGGTAATCATCACGATATCCGACAGTAAATGCTCCCCATACGGCTCAAACCGCTTGTCCTCAAGGGATTCAAATGCCTCTCGAAGCTCCCTCAGCGATTCAATATCGATGTTCTCAATACAGGTTACGCCGTATTCATCCATCAATTCCCGGATTTCCTGTATTTTGACGCTCTTTTTCCCCATATCCCCTCCTGGGGAAGCGTGTATCACCTTACAGGCAGCTTGGGAATTTCTATGCGTTTATCCTGGAATTCCTGTAAAAAAACTTGACGGACTTCGCAAATATGGGTATTATAAGTCATATTACTTTGCCATCTTAGCTCAGTTGGGTAGAGCGCCTGACTTGTAATCATGAGGTCCCCGGTTCGATTCCGGGAGATGGCTTTCCTAGAGGGAAAGCCGTTGTTCCAGGGAAGGGGAAGTTCAAGAGCATGAAAGCGGGTAAACACGAGGGGAGATTCCCGAGCGGTCAAAGGGGGCAGACTGTAAATCTGTTGGCTCAGCCTTCGAAGGTTCGAATCCTTCTCTCCCCAATGGGGGTTGTCCACAAAAAAGGACAACCCCTGTTTTTTTGGAGGCAGCATGTCGAATCGGCCTGGTTCCCCGGCCTCGTATGGGGAGCTCTATAAAGAACCCTTTTATAGCGAGGGGTTGCGGTTTTCCTGTACCCGCTGTTCAGCCTGTTGCCGGTATGAAAGTGGTTTTGTATTTTTAACTAAAAAAGATGTCCTTGTTCTAGCCGCGGCTTTACAAATGGAATATAATAAGGTTATAGAAACCTATTGTCGGTGGGTTCCAGGCAATATTCGAGAGGAACGGCTTTCCTTAAAAGAAACGGTTGCTTATGATTGTATTTTCTGGCAAGACGGGTGTTCGGTGTATAAAGGACGCCCGTTGCAATGTAGGACCTTTCCATTTTGGCCGTCAATCCTCGTTTCTCCTGATTCCTGGATCCGTATGGCGGCTTCTTGTCCGGGTATGGGAACCGGTAGGTTGCATACAAAGGGTGAAATAGAACTATGGATAAGCCGGCAAAGGGTAGAACCGCTCATTTCAAGAAAAATCTGAGCAGCGAGGGAGAGTAAATGCATATCCATTTTTGGGGTGTCCGTGGTTCTTTGCCGGCGCCATTAGTATCATCCCATATACAAAGCAAAGTTACAGCGATCATAGAACAGATACGCCCGGCGGATATTGAAACCTCTGAAGCCAAGGAACGGTTTCTTGCGGAGTTACCCCCCTGGTTGGTTAGTACGGTAGGGGGAAACACCTCCTGTATTTCGGTTACCTTGGAGGATTCCCGGCAGGTCATCATTTTTGATGCTGGTTCAGGGCTTCGGGAATTGGGCATTGCCCTAGCCCAACAAGAGCCGAAGATACCTCACTACCATATATTTTTTTCTCATGTCCATTGGGATCATATTATGGGGTTGCCTTTTTTTAATCCCGCCTATGATCCTGCAGTACAGGTGGATTTTTATTCCCCCAAGCAAGACTTAGAGACCATTTTGGCTAAACAAATGCGGTCCCCCTATTTTCCGATAAGCATGGACATGATGGGCGCCAAAAAAATCTTCCATTGTTTGTCCCAAGAGCTGGCCTTGTATAAGGTAACCATTTCTTATAAACTCATGAACCATCCTGGGGATTCCTATTCCTATCGGATTGATGACGGGAAACACCGGTTTATCTATGCCACGGATGTGGCCTTAACTGCAGCGGATTTTATAGAAAATGAAGAAAATACCGCGTTTTTTGCGCATGGTGATGTGGCAGTCATTGATTCTCAATACACCTTAAAGGAAGCCATTGAAAAATACAATTGGGGCCATAGCGCCTTCAGTATGGCAGTGGATTTTGCCGCTCACTGGAAGATAAAACACTTGGTTTTGTTCCACCATGAACCTACCTATGATGACCGGAAGCTGTATTCCATTTTACAATCCGCCCAGTGGTATATTGAACGAATGGGTTTCCAAGGCCTCAAGGTAACCCTGGCTACAGAGGGCCTGGAAATAAGTTTATAGGAGGAAAGCGTATCACCTATGGAATATCCGCATGAAGGAGGCGTGTTTTTCACCTTTAATGAACTTAAAGTCATATTTCCACGGCTTAAAAGGGGAGAAAACACCTTGTTGCCTGCAGAACGGGATGTACTCTTAAAAATAGAGCGGACCCTCTATAAACAGCTTTCAATACAAGAGGTGGAAGGTCTTTTGAATTCTTCTGTATCAAAATGATGCGTCCAGTTGCTGGAGCAAGGGAGTAGCAATAGTTGGTATGATCCGGGTACTGAAAATGATAGGTCTCTGTATGGGCTGCCTCATAGGTATGGGGGTATTATTCTCTGGAGCGGCGGTAGGAGGGTTTATGTATTTTAATGCTCCCCCCGAAGGTCTTTCGATGCCGGATGACCCGGGGCGAGAAGTACCGGGTGAAATCAACCATCCGGCAAAGGCCAACTACACTCGTTTCTTTGAAGTCTATGCCGGTGAAAGCGCCATGGCAGTGGGAAGGCGGCTGAAAGATGCGGGGATAATACGAAGCCATTATTTCTGGTACATCCTTTCCCGGCTTGATAAGGGGTATATAAAAGCGGGAACCTATAGACTGGACCTTCCTGCAAGCCAAATGGCCATTCGCTCCATCCTCGTAACCGGACAGCAGTTTCTCACGAGAGTAACCATCCCTGAAGGGGTAACGCTTAAGAAAATGGCCAAGATTCTTGAGGCTGCGGAAATCTGTGACGCCGATACCTTTCTGGCGGTAACCGAGGACCCGGAAATGCTTGCCGCCTACCAGATACCTGGTGAAACCATGGAAGGGTTTCTCTACCCAGATACCTATTTCTTTCCCCGGGACTATCCTGCGCCCTTGGTGGTCAAAGCCATGGCAGATACCTTTTTGAGGCGTATTGCTGCATTACCCGGTATGAGTGGTACTACGGATTTATACGGTAAGACCCTGAGCCCTGAAGAATTATACCAGAAGGTTATCATTGCTTCGATTGTGGAACGGGAATACCGGGTCGATGCAGAGGCTCCCCTCATGGCAGGGGTGTTTTATAATCGCTTAGATATCGGTATGGCCCTTCAATCCTGCGCCACAGTAGAATACGTGATCACCGAAATCCAGGGGCGGCCTCATCCAGAGGTGCTTTATACCAGGGATACGGAAATTAAAGATCCCTATAACACCTATATGAGAACCGGACTCCCTCCAGGGCCGATTTCCGCTCCTGGGGCAGTCGCCCTGAATGCGGCGTTTAACCCTATACGGAAGGAGTATCTTTATTTCCGTTTGATAGACGGGAACGCAGGACGGCACTATTTTTCCCGTACCTTGGATGATCATATCCGGGCAGGGGCCCTCTATGTTAAAGGCCGTTCTTCCTCGTGACAGGTAACCTCCACACTAACCAGGAAGCGTATCTGGGATGAGCTATATCGCCCCATCCACCATACAAGCGGTGCAGCAGACCATAGACGCCCTGGCGGTGGTGGGTGATTATGTACGGCTTGAACAACGAAGCGGACGGTATGTGGGGCTTTGTCCCTTTCACAACGAAAAGACCCCTTCCTTCACGGTTAATCCAGACCTCAAATTGTACCATTGTTTTGGCTGCGGCAAGGGAGGCACGGTACTGCATTTTGTCATGGAGATGGAGAAACTGTCCTTTCCTGAAGCAATAGAACTGCTGGCAAAACGCTTTGGGGTCCCCGTGGTGTATGAGGGGCCGCAGGATCCAGGAGCGTTTTCAAGGATCCAGGAATTTGAGGAAAAAACCGAACTCTACCACCGGGTGGCAGGGAGTTTTCACTACCTGCTGATGCAAGGCTCTGAAGGAAACAGGGCAAAACACTATGTTCTATCCCGGGGATTGAGTACCGAGACCTTGGATCGGTTCCGCCTGGGCTATGCTCCAGTGGATAGGCGTTGGCTTTTTCTATTTCTCTCCAAAAAGGGGTATTCAGAGGCATTTCTCGCTTCCTCTGGACTTTTCTCATCCAAATATCCCCGGTCCAGTTTCTTTTCCGGTCGCCTCATGTTTCCCATTGCGGATCCGCAGGGACGGACCATCGCCTTTGGAGGACGGCTCTTATCCGGGGAAGGACCTAAGTACCTCAACTCACCAGAATCGGATCTGTACAAGAAAGGACAGACCCTGTTTGCCCTGGATCAGGCCCTCAAGGTCATTCGGCAAACCAAGGCGGTCTATATAGCGGAAGGGTATATGGATGTGATTGCCCTGCACCAGGCGGGTATCCCGAACGCAGTGGCCCCTTTGGGGACCGCCTTTACCGATGAGCAGGCCCAGCTCCTGCGCCGCTGGGCAGAACGGGTGAACCTTTTTTTTGATGCAGATTCGGCAGGACATCAAGCGGCGCTTAAAGCCATCCTCACCTGTAGGAGAAACGGCCTTATCGCAGAAGTGGTGGCTCCTCTGAGCGGCCTTGGAACAGAAGGGGCATATAAAGATCCAGCGGATATTTTAAAAGAAGCCGGCCCAGAAGCATTGCAAAAACGGGCAAAAAATGTTATAATTGATCTTGAGTATCTTATAATCCGCAGCAGGTCTTTTTTTGATCTATCCAGTTCTGAAGGGAAAGCGAAAGCCTGTACTTTCATGTTTCCTTATTTAGCAACGCTGGACTCGGAGGTTTCAAGAAGGGCCTCTATTGATCATATGGCTGATGCTTTTGGAGTGGATCGGATGGCGGTATTCCATGACTATACCAGTTATAGTACTTCCACTCAAAGGTATGTATCAAGGAGGGGAAAGGAAGAGGAAAACCCTCAGACAGAAGGATCGATCCGCATGAACGATGAGTTGTACGTGCTTATCGCGGTGTCGGTACATTATAGATTATATCCAAAATTGCGCGCCAGTCTTTTGATTAAGGAGATGGAAGACCCTTTTGCAAAAGAGCTCTTTATCGCTTTGGAAGAGTGTTTTATATACGATGAATCCAGTATGGACGCTCTTTTATCTCGTATCAGTACAGAGGGGTTGCGGAATTTTGTTATTAAGCAGGCTGCATCGAGGGAATTTTCTTCAAATCCGGACCAACTCGTTTCGGATGGTATTAAACGGGTTAAGCAGCGGCGACTTGAAAAGCGGTTACATGAAATTGTAATGGAGCTTCGTCTTGCAGCGAGCGGAACCGCTGATGTGCATCCAGAGGAACTCCTTGCTGAGAAGATGCATATTGATGCTGAATTACGCCGAATGAAGGAAGATAAGCAATGACGGATTTGCAGCTTGATCCTGCTGTTTTGAAGTTGATTGAATATGCTAAGGAAAAGAAGTCCCTCTCTTACGAGGAACTGGCTGATTATTTACCTGAGCATATTGCCAATTCCGATAAGATTGAACAGGTCTTTGCATTACTTGAGGCCAATAATGTCCATATCTTTCAGGAAGAGTCCCCGGGGGATGAAGAAGGGGAACCGGAAGCGCGGAAAACTTCCCGAGGTGAAAAGAAACGGCTGGTTGCTATAGAGAAGGAAGCATCCGTAGATGATCCGATCCGGCTCTATCTCAGGGAAATCGGCAGGGAAAATCTCCTCACTGCAGAACAGGAAGTAGAACTTTCCAAACAGATGGAGAATGGGGAGAATATCATCAAAGGGGTGATAAAAAAGTCCGGCATGATCATCCCCGAATTTTACCATATCGCGCAAAAGGCTTTTTCCAAGAAAGATCTGCGGGAATTGAACCTCTCCAAAAAAGAAATTACCGAATACATGACCGAGCGCCGCAGGCTTAATCAATTTTACAAGGAAACCTTGCGGGTTATTCTGGGGGATCTCAAAAATTACCTGGAAATAAAGCGGCGGCTTATCTCCCGGGGAATAAATATTTTTGAAGACCCTGAACTAAAGGAAGTCAGAGACCATATCATGCACGTCATTGAGGTGGCTGAAATACACCCGGATGAAATATCCGGGTTTTCCGAGAAATTCATTCAGGCTGCCCGGCGCATTAAACGGTATAAGAAAGAACAGGAACGGATAGAAAAACACCTGCGGGTGCGGTCTTTGAAAGAACTGCGGGTTTTAGGCAGAGGACTCACTATTAAAGAGGAACGGGAACGGCTTGAGGAAGAACTGGGTCTCTCCTCGGATGAAATCAAAGAGAAGATCCGGCTTATCCAGGTAACTGAAAAGAAGCTCCGCCAGATGGAAGCTGAATTTGAAGAATCCATCGAAAGCATCAACCTTATGGCAAAAGAAATAAGCCGGGGCCGGAACATGATGAAAAACGCCAAGGATAGGCTCATCAAGGCGAATTTGCGGCTGGTGGTTTCCATTGCCAAGAAGTATACCAACCGGGGACTCCATTTTTTTGATCTGGTCCAGGAAGGAAACATCGGGCTTATCAAGGCGGTGGAGAAATTTGAATACCAAAAAGGCTTTAAGTTTTCCACCTACGCCACCTGGTGGATCCGGCAGGCCATAACCCGGTCCATTTCAGATCAGGCCCGGACCATCCGGGTCCCGGTGCATATGATAGAACAGATCAACAAGGTGGTCCGGGAATCCCGGCAGCTCATGCAAGTCCTGGGGCGGGAGCCTACGGATGAAGAGATCGCCGAACGGCTCGGCTGGACCACCCAACGGGTGAAATCCGTGAAGAATGTCGCCCGGGAGCCTATATCATTGGAAACCCCTATCGGAGAAGAAGAAGATTCTCTGTTAGGCGATTTTATTGAAGACAAGGAAGTGGAAAATCCCGCCAATCTCACGGCCTTTACCTTGTTGCAGGAACAGCTTTCCGGGGTGCTTGCCACCCTGCCCGTCAGGGAACAGGAGGTGCTCAAGATGCGTTTCGGCCTGGATGACGGGTATTCCCTTACCCTGGAAGAGGTGGGGCTGTACTTCAACGTTACCCGGGAACGGATCCGGCAGATCGAGGCAAAGGCCCTGCGCCGGTTACGGCATCCCAAACGGAGCCGGCGTTTAAAAGATTATTTAGATCACTAAAGCATGCGTTACGGTCCGCACGGGCTGCACAAGGAAAGGGGTCTGCCAAATCAACGCGCTTTTGCCGCATTACCCTGTGACCCAAGAAGCAGTATAAACCATATTAAAGGGGATACACGATGACAATGGAGACAATTTTTGAGAACCTACGGACCTTACAGGATATCCTCTCTCAAAAAATCACCTTAGAACACGATATTCAGGAGACGCCTAAGATCCTCAATGCTCAAGAGGAACTGTTAGCCCGGCTCAAGAAGACCTTTATTGAGAAGAATCAAGAGTATGAACGGGCGCGGCTGGCAGAAGCGGAATACCGCAACCTTTTGATGGAAGCGGAACAGTCTCGGGAACACGCCGAAAAAAACATGGATTCCATCAATACCCAGCGGGAATATGAGGCTCTGGATAAAGAAATTAGAGACGCTTCGGACAAAGAACAGCAGTATCGGAAAGATCTGCAGAACCAGGAACGGATCTTACTGGATTTGGACGAGCAGATGCGGCAAAACGCCGGGTTAATCCAGCAGCAAGAAGCGGAATTAGCGGAACGCCGGGCCAGTATTGAAATGGAAATCGCGGAAAAGAAAGCCCAGGTTGAACAGTTGGTGGAACAAGAACGGGCGGTAACCCCGGATATTGATTCGGAGATCCTCTTTAAGTTTGAACGGATCATCCGAAACAAGATGGGCCGGGGCATCGTGCCCATCAAGGGAGGGGTCTGTATGGGCTGCCACATGATACTTCCCGCCCAGTTTGCCAATACGGTTCACCAAGGAGAGGAGATCGTTTTTTGCCCTTATTGCTCCCGGATTCTCTTCTATGAAGAAGCCGGGCAAGGGGAAGAGGACTTTTTCGATATTGAAGACGCAGGCAGCCTTGCGGACCTGGATGATATGGAAGAAGAGGAATACGAAGAAGATGAAGACGAGGAAGAAGAAAAAATTAACGTCGACTATGATGACTAGCACGTTTCTTCCCGGACTAGAATGCAGGGCAGGCACCACGCGGATGGTTCAGCCGCGCAAAGGATATGGTTGAGCTTGTCCAAAACTCGGTTGGTTGTTATAGCGATGAACCATGCTGTCGCGTCATAGGCGGTTTAACCGTATAGGGCGAGGAAAGTCCGGGCTCCGCAGGGCGTGATGCCGGGTAATTCCCGGGCGGGAGCTTCCAGAAGCTTCCGACAGAGAGCGCAACAGAAAGTAAACCGCTGCCATTCCCCTGACCGGTCGGCAGGGGAATACAGTAAGGGTGAAAGGGCGGGGTAAGAGCCCACCGCGGGATCGGTAACGATTCCGGCACGGCAAGCCTCATCAGGAGCAAAGTCAAACAGCGGCAAAACGGCCCGTTTTACGCCGCGGGTAGACTGCGTGGATAGGGTCTGAGAGGATCCTGCCAGATAGATGACAGCCAGTACCTGCGCTAATGAGCAGGTACTGCACAGAACCCGGCTTATGGTTCATCGCTTTTTTTCGTAAGCCCCCCTCAGGTATAATTGAACCTTTTTTCATGCTTGCCTGTACCAGGGGACCGGGCGGTATGTCCCGGTTCCCTGGTACAGCGGAGCGATTAATCCTGCCGGGTCCCTGAGCGGGGATCTGCCGCTTAATCAAATATAAAGTTGTGGTCAGGCAGATCCGGCGCGGTGTTGTTTGCGATTACCCCGTCTGTCCCTAAGCTGAACCATAGGTTGTCTGTTGCGCCAAAACGGTAAAAAATCCTAAGTAAACGCACATGGGCCCTGTTCCCCATCCTTCACCCCGCGCGGATGACGCGCTTTGAACGCGCCGGTTCAGACCCCTTGAACGCGCCGGTTCAAACCCCTTGAGCGCGCCGGTTCAAACCCCTTGAGCGCGCCGGTTCAAACCCCTTGAGCGCGCTTGTTCAAACCCTTTGAACGCGTCTGTTCAAACCCTTTGAGCGCGCTTGTTC
>JAISOX010000167.1 GCA_031275325.1 Treponema sp. | reverse complement strand
TAGTAGAAGACCACTTTCCCCGAGGCAAGTTTCCGGGGAAACACTGAAAAAGCATCCTTTACCCTCATACATATACCCCTTTTGCGGATATTGCAATCACAGCCGCAATCCCACAAATTTGTAGTTGTATAAATCCGCGGAACCAGCAACGCTAATTCCTTATAGGGTAAAGAAATACCACCGTTTTCTCATGTTTTCATATAGGTAAAATGTGCAACATGGCACATCTCGTAAACAGCCGGAACGTTCGATGAAATCTAAAGGTCCGCGAAGGAACGCTCATTTCCACGAATTATTCGTATCAATTAGGGTTAATTCACATAATTGCGGACTTTTCTCTCTTCGTCGAACTCACGTTATTTATTGCCAGCGGCTTCCCTTCTCTTGTCATCAATTCCCCGTCTTTTGCAAGCAGTCCCCTAGCGGGGTTAGCGTAGGCGATAACGGCCTTAGCGCGGGCGATAGCGGGCTTAACGCGGACGATAACGGTCTTAACGAAGACGATAGCGGCCTTAGCGCCGGGGATAACGACCTTAGCGCGGGCGATAACGGGTTTAGCGAAGACACTGTCTTTTGTCGGCGGCTCCCTATACAATCAGAAGGTTATACGCTTTTGCACTGTATAGAGAAAGAATGGCCGCTCCGGAGGTAATAGAGGTATATTTCGCAAGGTTTCTTTCGTAATGCCCGGGCAGCGTGATAATACCAGGTCATTTGCAGGAGATGTTCCCGGGGGTTTTCCTGGCGGTCAGTTTTGAAGTCCACCACATAGACCGCCTCTGGAGTCTCAAATAGCAGGTCAATGGTTCCATCAATAAAGATACCTTCCGCGGTCAGACTCCTAAACCGGTATTCACTCTTACGGAAACCCGCAGTACCGGCAATGACTCCCAAAGGGGATGCGATAAACCGTGCTGCCAGGGCTTTTCCTGCTGAAAGGAGGGTCTGGGCCTCTGCTGGCGCTAGATAGCCTGCTAGAGGAAGGGGGATACGAGCCTCCTTGCCGTTGAGCAACGCTTCGGTACAAGCATGGGCCAAGGTGCCAAAATCCGCCGGGGTAAACCGGTCTTTCCCCTCGTACCCGGTATCAGCAGTTCCTGCGACAAAGCGGTCGAGCAGGGCGTCTACCGGTTCAAAGAGGTCCGCTCCCCCTTCCCCGGTATATGCCGGGGATAAGTGATAGCTCCCCTGAGCAGCCCCAGAGCCGCTTGAGGCAGTAGCGCTCCGATGCTGAGGCAAGACCTGGGGAGTGATCATAAGCTGCGCTTTTTCATAGTAAGGCCGCAGGCTTGTAAGGAACCGGGTAAGCCCTGGGGAATCCTGGGCATACTCCGGAGGTTTACGGGTCTGGCTTGTATCAGAAAAAACCTGGCTTTTCCGATACCGGGGAATGGCTGTAAGGTCAAAAAAACGAGGCCCCCCCTTGATCGGATCCGGCTCGCCAGAAGCGGCATCGGGGAGGTGATCCAAGGCCGCGGGGAGGAGCAGGCCAAACAAGGTGTCATCATCAATGATAGGATCTCCCGCAATAGAGGGGATCTCTTTTTTAGTTTGGGTCTCTATTTTTTCTTTGATTGCATTCCGTACCTGGATTGAAAAGGCTTCCCCGGTTTCCGCGTCTCCCAGGGAAAGGCTGCCCACCAGGTATACCGCCTGTTCTGCCCGGGTCATGGCCACGTAGAGCAGCCGGCGCAGTTCCGCGGTCCTTTTCCGCCGCTCTTCCTGGGAAGCCCGTTCATAAAAAAAGTTACGCTTCACCTTTTGTTCCGCTCCCTTATCCATACCGGCCCATTCCTGAGGTAAGGGCGGGTTAAAGGAAATTCCCCCTTCCTCGCTCCAATACACCCCTTCGGCATTGCGCGCCCGTCTTCCCTGATTGCCGCAGCAGCAGATGAAGACCACCGGGAATTCCAGGCCTTTGCTTTTGTGAATGGTCATAAGCTGGACCGCGCCGGATCGTTCTAAGGGGATGTCCATATCTTGGTCATCCAGGCGTTCCTCCCCATCCTGCAGGGCCCGGAGCCTATCGGTAAAACCTGCGAGACTGAGGCCCCCTGCATCAGCCTTCACCGCCAAATTAAACAAATAGTCGTATAACACCCGGTATACCGTGGTCCGGGGATGCCATTCGGTTTCATACCGGTACCCTTCAGTATACCACAGTTCACTGAGCAACTCCGCGCAAGACATACGGGCCGCTTTTTCACGGATACGCCGGTACAAGCCTTGGCCTTGGAGAAACTGAATCTGGTCTTCTGCTGAGAGCAACGGGACCAAGGCGTCGGCAAAGGGCTCTTCCTTCGCTGCCAGACATTCGAGTAAGCCCCCCAGGGAAAGAGACGCCCAGGGAGAACGGAGCATCACCCCGTAGGCTTCGGTGTCCCTGGGATAGGCGACCAGCCTGAGCACTGCCATAAGATCGTGGACGGGACCGTCGGTAAAAAAACCTCCCATACCCCCGCTGGTATAGGGAATGTTCCGTAAGCGGAGCTGGTTCTCATAACATTTTTGATGGGTGTGGGCCCGGAAGAGTAAGACTATGTCATCGGGCCGATACTGTTTTAGGAGTTCTTGAATCTGTTCCGCCACAAAGCAGGCTTCGTTTTCATGGAGGTCCAAGAACTCATCAGAAACCGCAGACCCTTCCGCTTCTTCATCTTCAGCCTTTGTTTTGGGGAGAATCGCGATACCTATCCGGGGATGCCCAGGGCTCGTTCCCAATACCGCTTTCCCGGCGCATACCGGCCTGTAGGCTGCTTCATAGGCCGGAAGCTGCTGGGTATCGGGAGCAAACACTGAGGCAAAATTCCCAGGGGCTTGTTCCCCCTGCGGGTCAAAGCCGCTGCCCCCAAAGAGCGCGTTAAACCCGCCGATTAACCCAGGGTCAGAACGGTAATTTTTTCTCAAGCTTAAGGAAACGCCCTCCAGTTCATTCCGTAAGCGCTGGAACACCGACACATCCGCGCCCCGGAAACGGTAAATCGACTGTTTTTCGTCCCCCACAAAAAAGAGTTTTCCTGGACATAGATCCGACGCGGGGGGAATACTCCGCGCTTTCCGTTCCGGCTGTTCTGCGAGAAGAAACAGGATATCCTTTTGCAGTTCGTTATTATCCTGAAATTCGTCGATCATGATGGCTTTAAAGGCCGCTTTTTCACTGTCCCGTATATCAGGATGATCCAGGAGGATGCGGCGGGCAAGCCGGGCCACATCGGAAAAGGTAAGTACCCCTTCACTGCGTTTCTTTGCCAGGACCCGGTTCTGAAATTCCTGCAAAAGGGCCATGAAGGACAGGATAAGCCCCCCTTGCATACAAAACACCCCCAGGGATGAAAATTCCAGCGCCTGCTCCCGGAGCCCTTTAACCAGTTCTTTTGCCGGATCCCCGCGTTTTCCCGGACTGAGATTGATAGTATGAAAATCATACAAAAATTCAAAACAGGCGGCTACCTGAGCCTGGACCGGATGCGCCTTGGCCCCTGGGATCCGCTCTCTATCTGGGAGGGCCTGCAGGAAATCAAAATACCCGCGAATATCCTCTGCCCCCGGGAACCTCAGATCCCCCCTGGTAAAAGGAGCGAGGACCGATCCCAGGGCAAGCCGAAATCGATCTGCCCGAGGCGTCTCTGCAAGGAAGCCTTCCAACTGCTGTAAGATTCCGGTAATTTCCTGGGTCCTTTTTTCCCATTCGTCGCCTATAATACGGATCTGATCCTGGACCATTTCCATAAAATCCGAAGGCTCATCTATATGCGTGTACGCGAGTACTGGTTCCGCAAACAGATCCTGGGCTATCCCCAGGGGCTGTTTTTGATAGTACAAGGCTTCCAAGGCCGGATGCCGGCGGTGGGTAATTACAAAGGGAAGGGCCTCTTCCAGGACCAGTTCCCGGCACCGGGATTGATCCACGGTAAAGTCCGGCGGGATGCCATAACGGGCGGCCCCTTGCCTGACCAGGGAAGCGCTGTAGGCGTCCAGGGTATAGATAGGGGCATGAAAAAAATCCTTCTTTGCGCGCTGTGCCCGTTCCTGGAGGATTCCTGATCCCTCATCTGCAAGCTGGGAAAGGGTAGCATAGATCCGCTGGTACATTTCTGTGGCTGCTTTTTTGGTAAAGGTGAGGGTAAGGATCTCCGTTACCTGATAGGCTTTTTCAACCACGAGATAGGCAAAGCGGCTGGCCAGTACCGCGGTTTTACCAGAACCAGCTCCTGCGGCAACCACTGCGTTGGATTCGCAAAAAACCGCCTCCTGTTGTTCCTGGTTAAGTTTGCCGATAAAGGCGCTTTCTGGAAGGCGCTCTATAGTACCGGGCGTATGGCTCGTTGACGCTTCCATTTATGCTCCCTGTTCCTGGGGGATCCCCTGGATAATCGGGCACTTGGTCCCGGCAACTATATATCCGGTCCGGCAGAGGGTATGCCAGGGACAGGAGAAACATTTTGTTTCACTGGTACTGAAGGTAGAAAAATTCCCTGACACCGCTTCAGAGGCATACTGGCGTACCTTGCAGTCAAACTCATGCAGGATCTGGTGAAAGGTATCCTCCGGTGTATCGGTACGCTCAATCCTATCCCCCTGGCGATAGGGGATTTTTTTCCCCTCTGGTACGGTTTGGTCTTGAATCATCCCGAAGATCACCTGGGGTTTAGGAGGTATCATGCTGAAGAAGAGGGCCCGGTGTATGGGGGGGATACCATTTTTTTCCGCTAAGGTGAGGTACAAGGGAAGCTGAAAATTTTCCAATCCCTGGGGGCCTTTCCCGGTACACCGATTTCGATGGGGAGGGTTCCGTAATTTAAAGTCTACAATAACCCCGGTGTCTGCCGCATCCCCGGATCCTGCGGATACCCCATCATCCCGAAGATCCTCCAGTATACAGTCAATGGTACCGGTCAATAAGTACGGGTCTATTCCTGTGCGGTAGTTCAACTGCTTTTCACTCCCTAACACCCGAAAACCCGTAAAATACCGGAGAAAGCTGGTTAAGAAACAGGCGGCCTGTTCCTGGACCACCCTTTGCTGCGCCTGAAGAAGCCGGCGGGTCAAGGCGCTCATGGCCGCCCCGGAGAAAAAATCAGCTTCCCTCGAAAAACAAAAGACCTCTCCGACGCTTTGCTCAAGGAAACGCTGGTATGCTTCGGGGAGCTTCCCCTGGACCAAAGGAGCCAGGACCCCTCCCGTGGTTTTCACCCGCTTAAAGAAACCGTCCAGCACCTGATGATACACCGTACCAAGTATATGTTCCGCCATAAGGGTGGTCTCCATACGGACCCGGGCGAGACCGAGTACCCGATCAAAGAGCCAGTACAGAGCGCACCGGTAATACGATTCCAGGACCGAAGCAGAAACCCGCAATACCCGGGAACCATCCAGGGACTGGCAATAACGCTCCTGAATCAGCCCTTGGAGCGTAGGACGCTGCATGGTTTCTAAGGACTCCGGTTTCCTGAGGGGGAATCTCCGGGCGTACCATGCGTCAAACCCCTCTTTCTGGACGGTATACAGGTACTGGGGGAAGCGGGCTTTATCCGGGGAACCCTGCTGGGCATGATAAAACTCCTGTTCTTCCCGGAACAGATCCCCCCTCCCTGGGGGACTGGCCCCATACCCGATCTTGGGTTCTTTAGGAACCTTGAGGCTGCTATGGGGCAGGGCATACCCGGAAAAGGTATGCTGGGCGCAAAAAAAAGCCGTGCCTTTACGGCCGTTTAAAGTATACAGGCGGATAAATGCCTCAGAGGCGTCCTGATCGGTGATCCCAAGCTGGACACGCTTGCCTGCAGGTAAAAACCCAAAATGTGAGAAAAGGATACTCAGATCCTTTTGGGTGGCTCCGATCACGATATGCCAGTCAAAAGGCGCTGCAGCAGCACTCCGGTAGGGAAACACCCTGAGCCCTGAGTCCCTTTCCTGGGCTAGATACCAGGTTTCTTTGAGGTGTTTCACAAAAAAACAAAAGGGATTGGCCACCGGGACATCAGGAAAGGTCTTTTCCAAGGTCGCTATGGAGAGAAGTTCAGTCACACACCGCGCCAACAGGGCGTTTGTTTTAGGAAGACACTGTTCCATATCGAAAAAACGTTCCCGGAAGCGATAATACTCCTGGAGCAGTTCCCCAAAAGAGGAGGCCCTATACAAGGCGAGGATCCCCTTTTTAAGACCATAGTACCATAAACGGGCCCGTTCTTCCCGGCTGGCGGAAAAAGCGGCAAATGCATCTTCCCACGCATCAATGATGGTCTTGGGCCCTTCTTCCCCTTCTTCCTCTTCTTCCCAAGAACAAATACAGTTGTTCTTGATACCAAAATCCATAAGCTGGGCAATGGTTTCAGGATCCTTCCAGGGAAGATGGCTGTTCAAGAGCAGGTTAGCCAGGGCATCAAAGGAAAACCCCCTGGAAACACAGGCCTCAATTGCCGGAAAAAGCTGCCCCCCCGGATAAGAGGCCACCGGTTTCCCCATACCGGATACTACAGGAATATTCCGGTTTGTAAACTCCCGCAGCAGGTATGGTTCGTAGTGTTCCATATCGGGAACGCTCACCGCAATGGATTCCCAGGGCACCCCTTCGGTTTCTACCAAGGCACGGATAAACAAGGCCGCTTCGGTAATCTCGTTCCGGGAGTTGGTGTAAAAGAAGGTCTTGGGCTCCTGGCGTTCAGGAACAGAATCGGGGATCCTTACGAGGGTAATCTGTCCGGTGTTTTCGAGCAATTCCTGGTAGCGCTTAAAATCAGACAGGATCTCAGGGAAAAAAATAAAGCACTGATTCCCTTGGGTATCAAAGGGCGGTGTTTCCCAAGCTGGTTCAAAACACCGGTGATCATTAAGAAATTGCCGGTACTGGATCGTAAGCGTATATAAATCATCGTCAATGCTATCCCACGGTTCAGAGCGGGGCTTAGTACCCCTATGCTGTCCCAGGGGCGTACCGGTCTTTTTTGCAAACCATGCTCCCAACTCAGGGAGCATAGCGGTAAACCAGGACGCCAAGCGCCCTGCGATAGAGGCGTATTCCTGGGGTATCAGAGACGAAAACCAGGGGGCCTCCCCCCTAGTTACCTGGGCAGCATTTTCCGCAATGAGACGGGTTACAAAGATTTTCCGTAATACCGGGGGAACCGGTTCTTTATCCTGCTGCTGGGATCTCAGGGCTTCCTGCTTAAACGTATCCCACGTAATGAATTGATCCATGGCCCGGGTACCGCAGGAGGAATCTTGTAACACCCGATCTACCCAGCGGGAAGATGCGATTTCCGAGGGAAATACAAAAAGCCGCTGGGAATGAGCGCTGTTTTCGCTCAAAATCATTTCGATGATACGTTGCATAGAACCACAAAGTACTGTATGAAGTTCTTCCAGGGAGCTATTCCAAACCCCTCAAAGGCACTTCATACAGCGGGATTATAAGGTAGAATAATCAACCCCATTCCAGTTAATCGTGTTTGGAGCTTTACGGAACCCTTCCAGAGCTTCCTCAACCTGATCCCGGACATCCTGGGATATGCCGGAAAGGAGGTCCCGGTTATATTTAAATACAAAACCATCATTGGAAAAATTCATGGGAAGACAAGCGCCTCCTCGGATTCCCGCGTCATGCTTCTCCACAATGCCCTGAATCACCGCAGCGTAGTTGTATGAAGAAGCGGCAATACATTTAGCCTTCCCCTCAGGGGTATTTAACTGGGCCAAATCCTGCCCCAACCAAAAGATATTTCGACCGCTGTAGGTATCGTCGCTCACTGCCCGCAACGCGCCAATGGCCTGCTGAGATGCGCCGCTTAGGATATCCGCCCCAGCCCGGATCTGGGAATGGGCAACCTCCCCTGCTTTAACAAAGTCCGAAAAAGAACCGGTATGGGCCACCATGATTTTCGCCGTGGGGTTGACCTTTTGGACACCCAGGACAAAACCCCGGCCATACCGGGCAGCGTCCCCTCCGTCTACCGGACCAATATACCCGATATTGTTGGTCTTCGTAAGCAGACCCGCGAGGATACCGTTGAGATACCCAGTCTCCTCACTCTCCGGCATATAGGTAAATACATTATCCGGTCCAATTTCCGCGCTGGTCCCAAAAGCGAAGGTGATGTGGGGATATTCTTCAGCCATTTCAAGAATCAGATTTTTATATTGGGCGCCGTGGCCGATGATCACATCATAGCCCTGGGCAGCGTATTGGCGGGCCGCAGACCCCGCGTCAACCGGCAGCATCTTCTCACTGTAGCTGAACTCGATACGACCAGGAAGCTGATTCTGGGCCTGGATCAAACCATCATACATGGATTGACACCACCCCTTGTCATCTATGGTGTTTTCGATAATCAAAGCAATCTTGACTACCTTAGCAGTCCCTGAAGCCTGACTAGCTTGGGTCTGTTGAGGGAGTTGTCCTGGGCTTGCTTTTTTGCTGCAACCAGATAGGGCTACACACAAGAACCCTCCTACCATGAGAGAAAGAAAAAAAGACAGTTTCTTCATTGGTAACACTCCTGCTTAAAATAAACGCAATAAAATCAGTATAAAAACAAATCTTGGAGTCTGTCAAGGGATATTATAAATATTTATACATAAATTACGGATAATATCGCCTATTTTCGTATAAATATTCTTTACTTTCAGAATACCCGCCTCTAACATCCACATGAAATCGCTTTTTATTGCATCAGGTGATGATACTTCATTATCTAGTGTCTATCCACAAAGCCGGCATCCAAAACCCCGCAACAAGGGAACAGCCTGTAATTTCATAAATACCCCAATGCCGGTCATGGGTTTGGACGTGGGATTGGCGCTACTGCCGAAGGCTGGATAGATTATGCTGTTCAGTTTTGGGAAAAGCATATAACAAACAAGGGACATCCCGGTTGGGTTGATAAGATAGGTTACAGGATTTACGATTGAGCCTTAAAGGCGGCTCTTTTACTGTAAATTTTGGGAGATCCCAATACCGCGGGGTTATGGCGATTCCTGGGAGGTGATCCACAAAGTATGATAGGCATCAAACGAAGCCGTAATTGAGGTAAAAGAAGGCCAGGTCAAAAGCTTTCCAGTGCTTGAACAGTTTCTTGGAAAAAAAACAAGTCATCCGAAATGCCCGCCTTATCCGATGCAGCAATCGGCAATGGTCCCCATCATCCGTTGCTATCATGTCATAGCTTATTCCCAGCCCTTGTATCCTCTTCCTCAGCTTTTGTGCCGTTCTAAAATCCCCTTTCCCCCACCCATATGCCACTAGTTCCCCGCTCCCCCGGTGATATGCCTATATAAGCCTTACTTGGTTATTCTTGTTCCCTACATACGTCCAAAACTCGTCTATCTCAAGGCAGTCATAATGACGTTATTTCGGCTTTATCTGATATGTGGCCACTTTGAGGACTTTCAAGACCTTCCCTCTGCTTATTTTGAGTATTGCCCCGATGTCCCCTATGCCAACTCCTCTGACCCGCATGATTTTTATCGTGTTTTTAACCCATGAAAGTGTTCCTTTATAGGTGCGTTCATGATCACTTATAAAGTGACGGCCACCGTTTTTGCAACGGTAATTTTGTTTACCCCGTGTTGCGCCACGTAAAAAACGAACCATAGGCGGGCCGATGCGCCACGGTAAATTCTAACCATGGCGTCCTGTTCCGCTACGCGGAAGCACCGGTACCTCATGGGCGCAGGTGAGCAGGCTGTCAACCGCCCGGTCCATCTTCACTTTCTGTTCTACCAGCGCCGTACTATCTTTCAGGGCCAGGGCAGCCATCTTGACCCGCCGTTCCTCGAGCCGATCCTCAAAGGGCTGTTCCAAAAGCCGTTGGAAGGGTGTTTTCCCCTGGTCATAGGTTCTTTTTTTCTTCGCCCCGACCCGTTCGCA
>JAISOX010000152.1 GCA_031275325.1 Treponema sp. | reverse complement strand
ATGCCCTGGCCGCGCTGGTGTTCACCGTAATTTATAAGGACGGAAAGACCGGGTATCCCTGGATCAAGCGCTGTATCATCGAAGGGTGGATCATGAACAAGGAGTATTCCTTGGTCCCTGAAGGAGCTACGGTGCTCCATGTGGATACCCGGCAGCAATTCGCCTTCACCGCGTATTATGCCCCTAAGTCCCGGATTAGAACCGCTAAGGGAAGTTTTAAGGCTCAGGATTATCCGGTTAAAGGGATTAAAGCAGGGGGCGTGAAACTGACGGATCGGGTAATAGAGCGGGTTGAAGTGAAATAAGGCCTTGTACTATCGGAGGATGCTGCAGAGAAACAGGCGGAGAGGCGGAGGGGCTGGTTCTCTCCCCTGGTTTCTTTGCGGGCCCCTGGGACGTTCCGTAACCATTCCGGCCCCCCTGCAGAAACCGGATCTGCCAGGCTCTTGTAATATCATTTTCAATGGAGTAGTATCCTTAGCTTAATACGCATGACTAAAAATCTTACGGTGGGAAATCCTGCCATCTTGATCTTATCTTTTGCAGCCCCTTTGTTTGCGGGGAACCTGTTCCAGCAATGGTATAACATGGCGGATACTATTATCGTGGGCAGGACCATCGGGGTGGAAGCCCTCGCCGCAGTAGGCTGTACCGGAAGCATCAACTTCCTCGTCTTGGGTTTTGTGATTGGGTTTACCCAAGGAGCGTCGATCATCACGTCCCAGCGTTTCGGCGCAGGAGACGCCCTAGGGATACGCCGGAGTTTTGCCGCCAGCATCCTTTTAGGAGCGGGGCTTACCGTGGTATTGATGCTGATAAGCATCCCCTCTGCCCGTGCTCTGTTACGGTTCCTCAAGACCCCGGGGGCAATTCTTGAGGGGGCTTATTCTTATATCGTGGTGATTTATGGGGGGATCGGAGCCGCGGTCCTGTTTAACCTCTGTTCCAATATCATGCGGGCCGTGGGAGACAGCCGGACTCCCCTCATATTCCTGGCCCTTGCCTGTATCATCAATATTATCTTGGATTTTCTGTTTATCCTGATTTTTCGTATGGGGGTTGCCGGCGCAGCCTATGCCACGGTGATTGCCCAACTGCTTTCAGGGCTCTTGTGTATCCCCGTACTCACAACCAAGATACCCCTGCTCCGGATCACCCGGGAAGACTGGCGGGGCGTCACCCGGGCGGAACTGCTTACCCATATCAAAGGAGCCCTCCCCATGGGTTTCCAGATGAGCATCATCGCCATAGGTATTGTAACCGTTCAATTTGCCTTAAACCAGTTGGGGATCCTGGCAGTGGCCGCGTATACCGCGTCCCAGAAAATAGACCAGTTCGCTACCATGCCTATGGCTTCCTTTGGCGCGGCCATGACCACCTACGCGGCCCAGAATTACGGGGCACGGAAGATAGACCGGATCCGTAAAGGCCTTATCCAGTGCTCCCTCATGTCCTGCGCGTTCAGTCTCCTTATGGGGGTGGTCTACTTTTTTGCAGGCCGTCATTTAGCGGCTCTTTTTATCGGGAAAGAACCAGCGGCCTTAACCCTGGCCCATAGGTACCTCCAGATCAACGGCAGCTTTTATCTATTCTTGGCCTGCCTTTTTATCTTCCGGCAGACCCTGCAGGGCTTGGGAAACAACCTGATTCCCACCGTTGCCGGGATTATGGAACTGCTGATGCGTACCTTTGCCGCGGTCATCCTTTCCGGGCATTTCGGGTTTATAGGCATTTGCTTTGCCGGACCTTTGGCCTATATAGGGGCCTGCATTCCGCTCACCATCGCCATCATCTTCACGATAAAAAAACTGCTCCGGAAGGATCCCCGCTTACGGCCCTGATCCCTATCGTTGAGCTTGTTCCAAAACCCGGTTAGTTTTGGAATAGCCTCAGTTATGTATACAGAGAAACATATCGCGCGTATAGTTTATGGTAAGGAGAAGCTATGAAGGCTCTATTTATCGGCGGTACTGGAACCATCAGTACCGCTATTTCACGGAACATCCTCGCCCAGGGTTGGGAACTCTACCTCCTCAACCGGGGCAGCCGGAACCATCTCTTTTCGGGGAAGGCTACGGAGATTCGCGGGGATATTAACCAAGAGGCAGAGGTGGCGGAAAAGATAAGGGGATTGCAATTCGATGTGGTAGCGGATTTTATTACCTTTGGGCCTGCTCAGATTGAACGGGACTTCCGGCTTTTTAAGGACAAAACCAGACAATACATAGCCATCAGTTCTGCTTCGGCCTATCAAAAGCCCCTGGCAGACTATCGGATAAACGAAAGTACCCCTTTGGTCAATCCCTTCTGGGAATACGCCCGGAACAAGATCGCGTGTGAACAGGTCCTCCTTGCCTTGTACCGGGACTATGGCTTCCCTATCACCATTGTCCGTCCCAGTCACACCTATGATGAACGGAGCGTTCCCCTGGGGGTCCATGGTAAACACGGCAGTTGGCAGGTGATAAAACGGTTCCTGGAGGGGAAACCGGTGATCATCCATGGGGACGGCACGAGCCTATGGACCCTCACCCATGCTAGTGATTTTGCCCAGGGCTTCACCGGTCTTATGGGGAATATCCATGCCATTGGGGAGGCCGTGCAGATCACCTCTGATGAAACCCTCACCTGGAACCAGATATACGAAACCATTGCCCGGGTCCTGGGCGTACCGCTTAAAGCGGTGCATGTGGCCAGTGAATTGCTGGCTCAGAGCGGTCCTTACAATTTCCGGGGCGGGCTTCTGGGGGACAAGGCCCATTCAGTGGTGTTCGATACGACTAAACTGAAACGCTTGGTCCCTGGGTTTACCGCCACGGTCCGTTTTGACCAGGGAATCCGGGAAACCATAGCCTATGTGCTATCCCACAAGGAACAGCAGAAGGATGACCCTGAATTCGACGCGTGGTGCGATAGGGTCATTGCGGCCCAGGAAAAGGCGGTTCAGGAAATACTCCACGGTCCTTCTCAAGCGGATTAAGTGGTTTTGGGGGAAGGGCCAGGAGTATCTCTTGCGATACCTCCCCCGTTCCTTCACGTACTAGCCTTCTCCGTGGGTTATGAAGTCCAGCAGTTTTATAGTTATCCAAGAAGATTCAGAACCGCGTATATTCACCTGCCTTAGGGGGAGGCTCGATCCTTCCCAGGATCGAGGTACGATCCTTCCCAGGATCGAGGTACGATCCTTCCCAGGATCGAGGCTCGATCCTGCCCGTGGGGGAGGTTCACACCTGCCTTAGTGGGAGGTTGATATTCCCAATTACAATTAAGCTGCACCCAGGTAAAAAACCTCTTATTGGATGGTTCCGCTGCGCCAAAGCAGAACCATCCGGTTTTTATCCCCTACCCAGTCCCGGTGAAGCGTCTCACCTAGTCCCGGTGAAGCGTCTCACCCAGTCCCGGTGAAGAAGCTCACCCAGCCTTAGGGCAGCCTCCTCCCCTTAGACTAGGGAGGAGGTGGAGTGTTTTGTTTCCCTGCCGCCAGGAGCAGCAAGGGGGATGCTGCGTACCAGTTCACCATTCCTTGGGGACAAACCCTGAAGGACATTCCAACTCTATACTCTCCCCTGACGGCACAAGCACCGGAAATCCCTGCTTGAACGCATACCCCTTCACCGCCTCGCTTACCACCAGCCCCGCTATGGCCCCGATGTATTTCCTCGGATCATTATGCCGGTTCGCATAGGCTCTCAGTTTCTTCATCCGTTCCACATGGTTGTCTATGTCTTCGATTTTTGGTTTGGACTTTGCCTCTACCGCCACCACGTATTCCCCATTGGACAAGAATATATCCACTTCCGCGATGATGCCCTTTCCCGGTTCTTCAAGGATGTGTCCTATGATGAAGGTATCCAGGACAATACCGAACCGCTTGAACTTTTTTTCCAGGTGGGGTGAACTTATATACTCCACGATTTCGCCGAGGCGTCCCCCTAATTCGCCTATTTTTTTGTTGGTCTCTTTTATCTGCCGGTTTGTTTCTTTGATTTGCTTGTCCGTCTCTTTGATTTGTTTGTCCGTCTCTTTGATTTGCTTGTCAGTCTCCTGAGCCATAGCTTTAATCTCTTGAGACATCCGGTCGATGATGGCCATTACATCCTCTATGGTTGCCGCTCTTTCCATAGCCTATACTCCCTTATCCTTTAAGATACCCTCTAAGCATACGGATTTTGTCTCCCCCTGGGCAAGGCCATGTCCAAGCCGATGAGCGGTGCCCTATGGCTATCAGGAATAGTAGCGTTCAAAGGGACTGACCTTAGGGCATGACCTAGTATTAGAGCAGCCTCCCTCCCTGGATCATCAAGGAGACAATTATTGACTTTTCAGGCATTACTAGTTACCTTAAAATAACATTATTAGAAATAAATAACAGATTTTTATGAGGGAGGTATGTTCTGATGCCTTTAGCATTAGTTAAAGCTGGTGAGGTCAATGCAATCAAGAAAATTGGCGGCCGGGATGATATAAAAAAACGGCTGGAAACCCTGGGTTTTATCGTGGGCGGCGTTGTTACGGTGGTTTCCGAAATAAACGGAAATATGATTGTTCATGTCAAGGATTCCCGCATTGCTATCAGCCGGGAAATGGCGAATAAAATCATGGTATAAGGAGAATCCTATGCGAACCTTAAAGGATGTACGGCCTGGGGAAACCGTCCGGGTGGTTAAGCTCCACGGTCAGGGTGCGGTAAAACGCCGGATCATGGATATGGGGATAACCCGGGATGCGGAGATATTGGTACGCAAGGTCGCTCCCCTGGGAGATCCCGTTGAGGTGCATGTCCGGGGTTATGCATTGAGCCTCCGTAAAGGGGACATTGATATTATCGAAGTCCAATGAAAATGGTGTTGTTTGTGTAGTATGGTGCAATAAGGAGCGCAAGTATGGCTGTAAAAATCGCCTTAGCCGGTAACCCGAACTGCGGTAAAACCACCTTGTTTAATGCCCTCACCGGGGCAAACCAGTTTGTGGGAAACTGGCCGGGAGTTACGGTAGAGAAAAAAGAGGGACGTCTCAAGGGGTATAAAGAGGTGCGCATCATTGACCTTCCGGGGATTTATTCCCTGTCTCCTTACTCTCTGGAGGAGGTTATCTCCCGGAACTACCTCTTGGAAGAAAAACCCGAGGTGATCCTCAATATCATCGACGGGACCAACCTGGAACGGAACCTCTTTCTGACCACCCAGCTTCTGGATATGGGAATTCCAGTAGTGGCAGCGGTAAACATGATTGACGTGGTAGAGAAGACCGGGGACAAGCTGTACCTGGAGGAGCTTAGGAAGATCCTGGGCTGTGAAGTCCTCCCTATGTCCGCTTTAAAAGGCACGGGAGTTCGGGAAGTAGGGGATGCGGCGGTCAGGGCTGCAGAGAAAAAGCAGGAGCCTGTTGCGCCTTGCCGTTTTTCTCCCCTGGTGGAGAAAACCTTAGACCAGATTATGCTCCTGCTGGAGGATCAGGTCCCCCAGAGCCAGCGGCGTTTTGGGGCCCTCAAGATCTTTGAACGGGACCCCAAGTTTGCTGAAAAGGCGCGCGTTCCCGGGGCGGAACCCCTCATCAAAAGCGTGGAAAAAGCCCTGGGAGATGATGCGGAAACCATCATTACCGAGGAACGGTACCGGTACATCGCGGGGATCCTCCCCAGGGTACTCAAGAAGAAATCCCGGGAGCAATTGAGCCTTTCCGACAAGATCGACCAGGTAGTAACCAACCGCGTTGCCGCGCTGCCTATCTTTGCGGCGGTGATCTTCCTCATCTATTTTGTCTCCGTAACCACCGTGGGAACCTGGGTAACGGACTGGACTAATGACGGCCTTTTCGGCGACGGCTGGCATCTAACCGGGGGCGGGGCTTATGCAGAAGCGGTAGAAGCCTTTGAAGCGGGAGCCCTGGAGGAAGAACCTGCGCCGGAAGACTTCGGCCTCTGGGCGCCGGGGATCCCCGTGGTGGTAGCCGGCTGGCTTGAGGCTGCAGGGACCGCGGAATGGCTCAACGGCCTTATTCTGGACGGGATCATCGGAGGTGTGGGCGCAGTCTTGGGCTTTGTGCCTCAGATGCTGGTCCTTTTCTTGTTTTTAGCCGCCCTGGAAGCCTGCGGTTACATGGCCCGGATCGCCTTTATTCTGGATCGGATATTCCGGCGCTTCGGCCTTTCAGGACGGAGCTTTATCCCCATGCTGATAAGTACGGGCTGCGGCATCCCCGGGGTCATGGCATCCCGAACCATTGAGCGTGAACAGGACCGCCGCATGACCGTGATGACCGCCACCTTCATGCCCTGCGGGGCAAAGCTCCCCATTATTGCCCTCATCTCCGGCGCGGTCTTGGGCGGGGTGTGGTGGGTTGCGCCCAGCGCTTACTTCCTCGGAATCTTCTCGGTCATTGTGTCAGGGATCATCCTCAAGAAAACCAGGCTGTTCGCCGGAGATCCTTCCCCTTTTGTGATGGAGCTTCCCGCCTACCACCTTCCCACCATCACCAATGTCTTACGGAGTATGGGGGAACGGGCCTGGTCGTTTATCAAGAAGGCGGGGACGGTGATCCTCATCTCCGCAGTGGCGATCTGGTTCCTTTCGAGTTTTGGTATTACCCATGAGGGCTTTGGTATCGTGGAAGACCTGAACGACGGGCTTTTGGCCAAGGCGGCACAGGCCATTGCATGGATCTTCGCGCCCCTCGGGTTTGGAACCTGGAGCGCTACGGTAGCCACCATCACCGGGCTTGTGGCCAAGGAAAACGTGGTAGGCACCCTGGGGGTTCTCTACGGATACGCGGAAGTTGCTGAGGACGGCTCGGAAATCTGGGATGCCTTCGCGGTCAACTTTACGGTGGTTTCCGCCTATGCCTTCCTCGCCTTCAACCTCTTATGCGCTCCCTGTTTTGCCGCTATCGGCGCCATCAAACGGGAGATGAACAACCCCCGATGGACCTGGTTCGCCCTGGGGTATCAGACTGCCTACGCGTATAGCATCGCCCTCATCATCTACCAACTGGGAAACCTCTTTTCCGGGGGCGGCTTTGGTATAGGTACGGTATTCGGCTTTGCGGCTCTGGCGCTGCTCATCTACCTTCTGGTCCGGAAACCCGCTGAGGGGAACTCCCTTCCCGGATCCCCAGGGATTACCCCGTAGGTTCAAGGAAATGGGATGATGCGCTTTATTTCGGAAAACCTTTCTACCATTATTGTCGGCGCGGTGGTCTTGGGGCTCATCGGTTTTGCCCTGGTGCGGACCATTCGCAACTACCGCAAAGGCACGTCCCCCTGCGGCTGTGGTGGTGATGACTGTTCCAAGACCTGCAGGTAAGCTCACATCAGGATTATCCTGAGAAGACCCTGCTGGAGGGGAATCGCACCTATATAAAGGATATACTATGGATATATGGCAAGAAACCTTCTCCCTGGGGTTCAGAGATATAGACCCTTCGGATCGGCTCACCCTAGGGGCGGTGTTCGATTATTTTCAGGAGGCGTCCATTAATCATGCAGAGCAGCTAGGAGTAGGCAGGGCGCCTATGGCTCAAGCCGGACAGGTATGGATTCTCTCCCGCATATCCGTCGTGGTTGACCGGCGGCCCCGGTATGGAGAAACCCTTACCCTGCGGTCTTGGCCCAGGGGGACGGAAAAGCTCTTTGCCCTGCGGGACTACGATATCCGGGATGCATCAGATACGCCCCTGGTCCGGGGCAGGAGCGGCTGGCTCATCCTGGATAGGGAAAAACGCCGGCCCCTCCGGCCCCGGGAAGTAGTGGAAAGGCTTCCGCTGAACCACGGCTTAGACGCGCTGCCCGGAGGAGCGCCAGGGCTCAATAGCAGGGATATGCTTACCAAGGCGGGAGAACGTCGAGCCGCTTATTCGGATATCGACTATAACCGGCACGTCAATAACACCCGGTATATTCAATGGATTCAAGATATGATTGACCCGGAAGTCCTGGAACAGGCGCCGCAGATGCGGCTGGATATTAATTACCTCAGTGAAATTACGGGGGGGGAAATCACCGAATTATGGTCCGCTCCCTTAAACGGTTCAGGGTTCGCCTTTGAGGGCCGGCGCCAGGATAGGGGGCAGGTTGTTTTCCGGGCGGAACTGCGGATATAGCCTGACCTGGGATCTTGCCGCGGGATGACGTGTTCTGTCTCCCGTCCGGCTTGTTCTATCTCCTGCCCTGCTTGTTCTGTCCACCGCTTGACGTGTTCTGTCCAGCGGATGGCTTGTTCTGTCTCCCGTCCGGCTTGTTCTGTCTCCCGCCTGACTTGTTCTGTCCAGCGGATGGCTTGTTCTGTCCGCCGGATGACTTGTTCTGTCTCCCGTCCGGCTTGTTCTGTCCACCGGCTGGCTTGTTCTGTCCAGCTGATGGCTTGTTCTGTCCAGCGGATGGCTTGTTCTGTCCAGCTGATGACTTGTTCTGTCCGCCGGCTGACGTGTTCTGTCCACCGCTTGACTTGTTCTGTCCACCGCCCGGCTTGTTCTGTCCACCGCCTGACTTGTTCTGTCCACCGCTTGACTTGACTTTCTAAAGCAGTCCGGTATAATTGCTTAGGAGGTTGATCCATAACATGAAACGCCATTGGCTCTATAAGTATAGTTCCGTATTGCCCCCCTGGATTATTATGCTTTATTTGTATACCAAAAACAGGGAATTCATTAATTTTGGGCACGTATTTTTTATAACCGCTATCTTTTCACTGCTTAGTTTATTGTTCTATTTTGTCGTTGTTCGTATTGCAATTTTAGTTGGGGGGGGGGGGGGGGGGGGGGGCGGGGGGGGGGGGCGGGGGGGGCAGGGGGGGGAGGGGGGGGGGCG
>JAISOX010000059.1 GCA_031275325.1 Treponema sp. | reverse complement strand
GTCCGAGAGGGCCGTAAAGGTCCATGAATGGGAATGGGCATTATTGAGGAGGGAACGGAGCTCCACCCAGCCAGAGGCAACGTCGGTGGCGGTCAAGGTATGGACATACGGGCCGAACGTGGCCTGTCCGTAATGGTGAACCGTGTCAATCTTCCCGCCCGCATACATCATGACCGGTTTGACCGGCAGGGCGTTTAAGAGACGAACCGCGGATTTCCGGTGAGCCGTATGCATTCGTCGAGCAAGGCCGCCTTCGCTTTTTTCGGTGCCTTGTGATAAAGGCATTGGTATTCCCTTGTTACCGCTTGTTTTTGTTGCATGGTTAACCCCATGGAGATGCCCTCCATTCGGCATCCCCATTATAATTGGGGTAACATTTTCAATGTGAGGCATGGGCATTTTTCGGTAACATTTTCAATGAGGCAACGCGCTGACTTGATTTAAGCCGTTCCCCCAGAGTATGCTCATAAGTTATGGTGAAACTATGGGCAAAATCAGGGTCCTGGGCAAACGTCTTACCTGACCCTCCGCGGCAAATCTACCGGGCGATGCCCCGGAAGCTGTAAAGGAAACCATGACCTCTACGGTGGGGAGTATCCTGGGGCTGGGCGGCTTGCTCCTCTGTTCGGCGTTTTTCTCTGCCAGTGAAACCGCCTTTTCTTCAGTAAACCGGATTAAACTGAAAAACCTGGCTGCTCAGGGGCATAAACGGGCTGCCCTGGCCCTTACCTTGACGGAACAGTACGATAAACTTCTGTCCACGGTGCTTATTGGAAATAACATCGTCAACATTACCTCTTCGGCTCTGGCAACCCTCTTGTTTGTCGGTTTTTTCGGTAATCTGGGGGTAAGTCTGGCTACGGTGGTGATGACCTTGGCGGTGCTTATCGTGGGAGAAATATCCCCCAAGACCCTTGCCAAGGAAGCCCCTGAAAGGTTCGCTATGTTTGCCGCTCCTCTTTTGAGCGCCTTGATCTTCATCCTCTCTCCGGTCAATCGGCTGACCAGCGCCTGGAAAAGAGGCATTCTCAGGTTATTCAAAATCCAGGGGAATCGAGGGGTTACCGAAGCGGAGCTCTTAACTTTTGTGGAGGAGGTGCGCCAGGAAGGGGGTATCAATGCGGGGGAAGAAGATATGATCCGCCAGGCCATTGAGTTCGATAATATTACGGCTCATGATATTTTTACGCCCCGGGTTGATATGGCCGCCCTATCCTTATCCGAATCAGTGGAGGATGTGGACCGGAAATTCTGCGATACCGGCTATTCCCGGCTGCCGGTGTATAAGGATTCGATTGATAACATCATCGGGGTTATGCTCTTAAAGGATTTTCATCACCAGGTTATAGGCCAAAAACAGCCGCTGGAAAGCATCATCAAGCCCGTGGTCTTTGTTACCCAGTCCATAAAGATTTCAAAGCTCCTTAAAACCTTACAAGCGAAAAAATCCCACATGGCGGTATTGGTGGACGAATTTGGGGGAACCATGGGGATTGTTACCATAGAGGATATTATTGAAGAATTAGTCGGTGAGATTTGGGACGAGCACGACGAGGTGGTCAAACCCATAAGCCCGGTGAATTCCCGGACCTATACGGTATTGGGCAATACGAGCCTGGAAGCGCTGTTTGACTTCTTTGCCCTTACTGGCCCCGGGGCGTTCCAGCCTCAGGAAGGGGATGAAAACCCCAAACCTGCTGGGGATGATCCCTATCACCGGCATACCACGGTGGGCAACTGGGTCATGGAACAACTCGGAGGGGTCCCCCGGGAAGGGGAGTGCTGCCGGGTGCAGGATATGCTCATCACGGTTTCAAAAGTAGTGCATCACCGGGTCCTGGAGCTGACCGTTACCCTGCCGGAACCAGTACAACCAGAGGAGGGGGCTTATGGAAGGGATGGAGCATCCAGTACAGCCGGAAAAAAGAACAACCCGTGAAATCCTGGTGATCTATGGGGATAACCCGGAAGCTATGGCGTTTCGCCTGGCAAAAGCCGCGGGGTTGGCGGAACGGATCGGGGATCCGCACAAATCAGTGGGGCTCAAGCCGAACCTGGTGCTTGCCCGGCCTGCATCTGAAGGGGCCACCACCCACCCTGAGATAGTCCGGGGGCTTATCAGGTATTTGCAGGAGCAGGGCTTTACCCGCCTTTCGATCCTGGAAGGCGCTTGGGTGGGAGAACGAACCGAGGAGGCTTTTGTCCGATGCGGGTACCGGAAGCTCGCCGCCGATACCGGGGTGGTTCTCAGGGATACCCAGCGGGACCGCAGCCGAACCTATGATTGCCAGGGAATGGACCTGGCCATCTGCGACAGCGCCTTGGCCGTGGATTTTATGATTAACCTGCCGGTCTTGAAGGGCCATTGCCAGACCCTCCTCACCTGCGCCCTGAAAAACAACAAGGGCCTCATCCCCAACCAAGAGAAGCGGCGGTTTCATACCTTGGGTCTCCACAAGCCCATAGCCCACCTCAACACCCGGCTCCGCAATGATTTTATCCTGGTGGACGGCATCTGCGGGGATCTGGATTTTGAGGAAGGGGGCAATCCGGTTCCCGCAGGGCGTATGGCCGCGGCCTTTGACCCGGTGCTCATTGACGCGTGGGCCGCGGCTCAACTGGGGTATACTCCAGGGCAGATACCCTACCTGGGTATGGCGGAACAACTGGGGGTTGGAACGGCAGATCTCAGCTGCGCAACGATTCGGGAGCTTTCCGCGCCCGCCCCTGCCGCAGGGCCCCGCTTCCAGCCGGGACTGAAGGTCAAGGGGCTTGCCGCTTTCATCCAGGAGGATCAAGCCTGCAGCGCCTGTTATGCGGCGCTGATCTTTGCCCTTTCCCGCATGAGCGAAGGTGAACGCCGGCGCCTTCCTGGACTTATTGGTATAGGCCAAGGGTTCAAGGGGAAAAGGGGGAACCTCGGGGCCGGGAACTGTACCAGAGGATTCACCGCATCTGTCCCCGGCTGTCCTCCTGGGGCTGTGGAAGTCCTGGATTTCCTGCGAAAACAGGCATACCCAGGGAGCGCCTGAACCAGGGGAACGCCGGAAAAAGCGCGGATCTCCGGGGCGCGGCGGGAGAAGCGGAATACGGGGCGAGAGACCATAGCCGCGGCCCGATCACGAAGGCGGATGCCCACAGATACACAAAACCTTCAGATCATCTCCCTGCATCCGTCCCGTTATTTGGGAAAATGATCCGTATCATTTTTAAAAATGATCCTCATGATTTTCCCCCATGATCCGTATCATTGAGGAAAACCCCTGGGGAGGCTTGAGGAACCGCAGCCCCTCAAGGCGCGTCCTGCAGGGTTCATGAAGGAACTCCCCAGGACTTGACTTTTTCGCTGCTAGAGGGCATTATAGACCTATACGGATAGGCACTATGCTGTAACCCTGATCCGGATGCATTAAGAATTGAGGGAGTTGGATGCTTTGGGCATCTCAACGAACGTTACGATGAAAAACGATATAGATGAACTTTTTAATCAGATTGTTTCCGCTCGGCATTGTATTGCCCTAACCGGAGCGGGGGTAAGCACGCTGTCAGGTATCCGGGATTTCCGGGGGAAGAACGGCCTCTATAAAGACATGGATGCGGAAAAAATATTCGACATAGACTATTTTGATAAGGATCCTACTTTTTACTACCAGGCCGCACGGGCTTTTATCTACAATATTCATGAAAAAGCCGCTTCCGTGGTGCATACTGTTTTGGGAACCCTGGAAAACAAGGGGTTTCTCAAGGCCTTAATCACCCAAAATATCGATCTGCTCCACCAAAAAGGGGGAAGCCGGCGGGTTATTGAGATCCACGGTTCCCCGGGGATTCATTATTGCCGGCATTGCGGGGATCCATCGAACAGCCTGATGGACTTTGATAGGGTCGCCGCCCTGGTAAAGGCCGGCGACGTACCGCGATGCCCTCAATGCAGCCAAGTATTAAAGCCGGGGATTACCTTTTTTGGCGAAAGCCTTCCGGTTAAGGCGCTCTCGGATGCTGAATCCGAAGCAAGACAAGCGGATCTTATGCTGGTTTTAGGGACAAGCCTTACGGTATACCCTGCGGCGTCCATTCCTCACATTACCCTGCGGGCGGGGGGGCGTATTGTTATCGTGAACAATATGGAAACTCCCCTGGATAGGCATGCATCCCTTCGCTTTACTGATCTGGGCGAAGTGTTTGAAGGCTTAGCCGCGCTGCTCACCTAAAAAACGCTCAATCTACAGGTTTTTTCTTTTTTTTCTTTAAGGAGAACAGTTTTTGTTACGCCGCATAGCTATAAATGTACGCATTCTTGGCCTCATGTTTATATTGACCTTGTCAATCATCGCGCTCATCCGGGTGGTTTATGGTACTGCCAGCCGGATTAAAGATGCCGCTGTCGCCGAAGTGGAAACGGTGATGTTGGAAGGGCAAAAGGAAAAGATACGCCTTGGAACCCAGACCATGGCGGTTGCTTTGGGCAAAGCCCTGGCCGGGATACGCGACCGGCAGGGGCAGTATGCTATTATCAGCGCCTATATCAAGAACTACCGGTTTGAAGCGGACCAATCCGGTTATTACTATACCTACATCGGTACGGGGATCTTCATGCACCCTACCCTGGCCCAGCAGGAAGGAGAGGATATGGGACAAACCGCGGACATCAATGGGGTCTATTATGTCCGGGAACTCTATGCCAAGGCCCAAAAGGGCGGCGGTTTTGTTTCCTTTGTGTTTCCCAAACCGCCGTCTATGAACTATGCTCCCAAGCTGGCCTATGTGGAGTACATTCCCGGTACGGACATCTGGATTTCCACGGGTATTTATATAGACAATATCGAGGCTCATAAAGGGGTTATGGAAAAACACATAGACGCATCCTTGCGGCAGCAGCTTGTCATTATTATCGGCTGCCTGCTGGTCCTGTTGCTTTTGATCTTAACGCCCCTCTCCTTGCTCACCCTCCATTCCATCTCCAAACCGCTGCAAGAGACGGTCCATGCTGCGGAACAGCTCGCTACAGGGGATATGAATATTTCCCTGTCGGTTTCTGGAAATGATGAAATTACGGTTTTGCAGCATGCCTTCCTCAAAATGTCTGAAAATCTTCGTTCCAGTTTTGCCGCGGTCCAGGCCAAGGAAGCGGAGGCCCTGTTCCAGGCGGAAACATCCCAGAAGGTTACGCATAAGATGCTGCAGGTTACCGGGGAAGTTGAGCAGGCCGTGCAGGATCTGGAAACCACGGTGGGCCGTATTTCCCAAAGCGCGGATCGGGTAAAAACCGGAAGCGCTATCCAGAGCGAGCGGATCCATGCCATATTAACCACTATAGAACAGTTCAATACCGATGTGTTGCAGATGGCCCAAACTGCTGAAACCGCAGCGGATCAATCCCAGCAATCCCATAAAAAGGTAGAGGCCGGTATGGACATGGCCCTGGAAACAGGAAGCGCCATGGAGCAATTACGCAGCATCACCGGAACCTTGACGGAAAACATCAACCGGCTGGGAGAACGATCCGCCACAATTGGGAGTATTATGAAGATCATTACCGATATAGCGGATCAAATAAACATCCTGGCCATGAACGCTTCCATTGAGGCGGCCCATGCCGGGGAAGCGGGCAGAGGATTCACCGTAGTAGCCGGGGAAGTCCGTAAACTGGCGGAAAAGACCCAGGGGGCTGCCCAGGATGTGAACAATTCCATTACGGACATGCAGAAACTGGTGGGCCTCAATATGTCCAGTATGGGCAACGTAACGGCTTACGTAACCCAGGTGAGTAAGCTGGCTGAAAAAAGCGCCGGCTCCCTGAAGGATGCTCAGACCATCGTGAAGGACTCCATGATACAGGTCCAGTCCATTGCGGCATTGGTATACCAGCAGTCCGCTTCCAGTAAAGCAGTAGTTTCTTTGGTTAATGACGTGAGCGGTATTGCCCAAAACAATGACCAATTGGTTACCCAGGTGGATGAGGAACTCCACACCCTGTTCTATAAATCCAAGGAACTCCTGAACCTCGTCTCTGAAGTGCGGCGGTAGGATCCCCCCGCAAGAACCGCCCTAAAGGACAGGGCATCCTTGCTTTTTTTCAAAACTAACCGTTTTTTGAAAAAAGCGCAGCTATAAAAATCAATAGGGGTTGAAAGGGACTTTAGTCCGCGGTAACCGATTGTTGAACCAGTCTAATCAAAGCAAAATGGTACTATATGGATGTATATTGTCCTGACCTTGGCTAGAACTGGAAAACACCGGTACCGGCTCACTTTAAAACCCAAGAGATTCGCTTAGATATGTATGAGGTCCTGCGGGTTCCGAAATGCCTCATTTCAAAAAGTAACCATACGCAAGTCTAATTCTTGTATAGACTTAGACTTAACATAGGTCTATTGGGGTTTTTTGATGGCCTTTTAACTTCTTTGTAACTCTTTA
>JAISOX010000054.1 GCA_031275325.1 Treponema sp. | reverse complement strand
TCGCTTCGCTCCATTCCCACGCAAAACCTCCGCCACATTTTGTCGGCCCTGCGTTTGCTACGCAAACGCTTATCCGGGCCGCCAAAACGTCATATACAGCCGGAACGTTATGTGCCATTACTTTCTAAACATCTCGGAAAACAATAGGAGCGGCGGCATCCTTGCCGCCGCGATCCCTTGCATATGGATAATGAAGTGTATATAATAAAAAATTGGTTTAGGAGTTGATTTTATGAAAATGTTTAACTGGAAAATAAATACGCTTCTTTTTCTTGGCGGCCAAAACATTTCACTCTTTGGCTCTGCATTGGTGCAATATGCAATAACTTGGTATATCACGTTAAAAACCGGTTCGGGAATGATGCTGACCGCTTTCGTAGTCATCGGTTTTATGCCTATGTTTTTTATCAGCCCTTTCGCTGGTGTGTGGGCAGACCGATTTAATCGCAAATATATCATCAATATAGCGGATGCCCTTATTGCAATCACCACTTTAATTGCCGCGCTCTGCTGTATGGCGGGTTATGAGAAAATATGGCTTCTTTTAATGTGCGCGGCGATTCGTTCAGTAGGGCAAGGACTGCAAACTCCGGCTGTAAACTCACTTATCCCTCTGATAGTGCCGCAGGAACACTATGTCCGTATTAACGGCATAAATACCACCATTCAGTCTTTGGGCAACCTGCTCGCTCCCATGCTTGCGGGGGTAATTCTTTCTTTTATGGCAATAACTTCCGTTTTTTTTATTGATGTGTTTACAGCGGTTCTTGCAATTTCGATTGTATTTTTTTTGGTGCGTATACCTGAACAAAAAGAACATGAAACGCAAAGCGTCATCAATTATTTTAGAGACATCAAAGAGGGTCTGCGTTATATTCGCAATCAACCGTGGCTTATGGGTCTCATAATTGGCACAACGGTATTTTTCCTGTTCGTAGCTCCATTGGCATTTCTTACTAACCTTAAAGTAGTGCGTGATTACGGGAATGAAGTATGGCGGCTTACCGCTCATGAACTTGCCTTTTCATTGGGGATAATTTCAGGCGGCGCGATTATGAGCGCATGGGGAGGTTTTAAGAACCGCTCCTTTTCGATGGGCACAGGAAATATTCTTATCGGGCTTGGGACAATAGCCATAGGTTTTGTTCCGCACTTTTGGGGTTATATTATTTTAATGGGTCTTGTCGGGCTGGTATTCCCCATGTTTAATGTGGCGGAAATGTCGCTGGTGCAGGAAAAAGTAGACCAGGCGTATATGGGAAGAGTTTTTTCTGTATTCGGAATGTTGTCGGGCGCACTGGGTACTGTAAGTATGCTCATCTTTGGTCCTATGTCTGATGTGGTAAGTCTGAATACATTACTGAAATTGACCGGCCTGGTTATACTTATTTTGGGATTGCCGTTTTTTGTGAATAAAACCATGAAGGAGGCTGGGTTAAAAACTATAAATATGCCAGCGGCTAACGTAATAGAATAGTAACGCAAATGCGCCTGGCCCTGTTTTTCGTGCCGCGTCAAGGCGCGCGCTACCGGTAGCAAGAAGTTTTCTACCGGTAATAAGCCGCTCATTACCAGTAGCGAAGAGTTTTCTACCAGTAGAAAAAAACTCTCTACCAGTAGCGAGGACCTTTCTACCGGTAATAAGAACCTTTCTACTGGTAGCGGGGAACATTCTACCCGTAGAGAGCCGCTCCCTACTGGTAGAAAGGCGTTTATTACTGGTATAATGGCCCTTGTTACCGGCAGTGAGCCCTTTGCCGCCGGTAGAGAACCCATAACACGGTAAGGAGACTATGATGTCAAAACAGGGCGATTATTTGCCCGGACAAGAGCGTTCCCTGATAGACTGGGGGGACAATTTTGTCGCGGAGATTACGGCTCACGGCACGGAATGGGAAATTCCCGCCGCGGAAGTTTCAGGCGTTACCACGGCCCTGGCCGCGTTCAAGACCCTCCACGCGCAGGCGGCCAGCCCGGAGCGGAGCCGCGTGATTGTGGAGGAAAAGAACGAGGCCCGGGACGCGTTCAAGGCAAAAGTCCGGGCCATGGTAAAGTTCCGGTTTGAAAACCCCATAATTTCAAATGCCGACCGGGTGCGGTGCGGGTTGCATCCACGGGACACGGTAAAAACCCCCTCCGGCGAACCTTCCACCGTCCCTGTCCTTGAGGAACTGAAGTCCCTGGGCAACGCCCGCGTGGAAATCCGCGCCCACGACGAAAACACGCCGGACAGCCGCGCCATTCCCTACGGCTACAACGGCTGTGTGCTGAAATACGCCTGGGGCAAGGATCCAATCACCGACCGCGACGCCCTCACATTGAGCAAGCTGATAACGCGCTTTCCCTACACCCTGGACCTCCCGCCGGAAGCCTCCGGTTCCGTGCTGTCAATCACCGCCTGCTGGCAGAACCGCGACCTTATGGGCAGGCCCAGCGGAATAGAGAGCGTGGTGATTTCGTAATGAGGAAATGCGGCGGGCGCTGCGCCCGGGGGCCCATACAAAACCTGCGGGCGTAAACCCGGTAAAACTCCCTTCAGAAGGAGCAAGGAAAATGAAGAAAAAACCATGAGCAGTATGAAGAAGACAGGCGCGGGTTTATCCGCGGAGGACGGCCTGCCCTTGGACGAGGGCATAGCCCAGATAGCCCAGGCCCTTGAAGCGGGTTTGCCGGAGCAGGCCCGCATCGCGGCGGTGAACTTTGAATCCCCCTCAGCGCGGTTCAGCGACTATGTGCTTGAGGAGCTGCAAAGGATTCTGGTGAACCACAAAGGCCAAACGGTAATCGAACGGGCCAATCTGGAACTAGTACGGAAGGAAACCAGCTTCCAGTTATCCAGGGAAATGAGCGACGAGCGCGCCCTATCTATTGGCCATGCCTTGGGCGTGCAGATAATCCTTACCGGCGGGCTGACCGGCATAGGCGGGGCGTACCGCTGCGGTTTCAACGCCATCCACGTAGAGCAGGGGGTGCGGCTGGCCTCCCCTGCGGTTACCCTACGGAAGGACAGCACGGTCGCCTATCTGCTGCCCCAAGAGACCCCTGGAGCGCTGCCGTCCCAGGTTCCGGCGAAGCCTGACCCCGCGTTGGCCCCGCGGTACTTTAACCGGGGCTTTGCCTGCTACGAAGCGGGGCAGTATGGGGAAGCGGCTGAGGACTTTACCCGGGTATTGGAGATCCGAGAGGATGATAGAGCGGCTCTGCGCTACCGGGCGTATGCGTATTACAACCTCAAAAACTACGACGGGGCGGTTGCGGACATGAACTGTTTGATACGGATGCAGCCGGGCAACGGAGAACAGTATCTTATCCGGTGCGTGGCCTATATTGGCAAAGGGGAGCTAGACCAGGCGATTGCGGACTACACCCAGGTAATCAGGCTCAACCCCAATCTTGCGGAAGCGTACCATAACCGGGAGAACCCCTACAATGGAAAAAGGGAGCATGACAAGACGAACGCGGACTATGGCCACGCGTTACGGCTCAACCCCAATCTTGCCGGGGAGTACTTTAACCGGGGGAATGTCCATAGTAGAGCAGGGGAGCTAGACCAGGCGATCGCGGACTACACCCACGCGTTACGGCTCAACCCCAATCTTGTGGGGGCGTACTTTAATCGGGGGAATGCCTATAGTAGAGCAGGAGCGCTAGACCAAGCGATTGCGGACTACACTCAGGTAATCAGGCTCAATCCCAATCTTGCGGAGGCCTACAATAACCGGGGGAACGCCTACAATGGAAAAAGGAAGTATGACCAGGCGATTGCAGACTGCCATGAGGCGTTACGGCTCAACCCCAATTTTGCGGCAGCCTACAATAACCGGGGGAATGCCTACAATGGAAAAAGGGAGTATGACCAGGCGATTGCAGACTGCCGTGAGGCGTTACGGCTCAACCCCAGTCTTGCGGAAGCGTACTATAACCGGGGGAATGCCTACAATGGAAAAGGGGAGTATGACCAGGCGATTGCGGACTACACCCACGCGTTACGGCTTACCCCCAATGATGCGGAAGTCTACTATAACCGGGGCGTGGCCTACGGTGATAAAGGGGAGCTAGACCAGGCGATTGCGGACTATGGCCAGGCAATCAGGCTCAACCCCAATTATGCGAAGGCCTACAATAACCGGGGCGTGGCCTATAGTAGAAAAAGGGACTATGCCCGCTCCCGCGCGGACTGGGAGAAGGCTTTGCAGCTTAACCCCAACGATATCGGCGCGTGGAATAACCTTAAACTGCTGCGGGAGCTGGGTATTGACCGCGGGGCGGGTTTAGCCCAGCCCGATGCCTGAAGGGGGAGCAGGGGATTTCTAGGACGAGCCCGCGGGTGCAGGGGTTGAGGAAACCGGGCTTCCCCTTTTTTCCCTGTCTTTTGATAAGCCTGGTATGGCCCTTCCTTACTCCGGGTTTTTCTTTCATGCTTCTAGGGAGGTCTTCCATGCAGCGTCCTCAGTATAAGGGGGTACCCTTTTCTATAGAGACCTGGGGGGTTTCAGTACGAATCTTGGATGAGCCAGCCCATTCCCTTCACAAGGTCCGCTGCATAGGCTATACTGGTTAAGCTATGGCGCTTGATCCCCTCAATCCTCTCATTGTCCAAAATGACCATACCTTACTCTTGGATGTGCATGTCCCCAAGGCGGAAGCGGCCAGGGCTGCCATCATACCTTTTGCGGAACTGGAAAAATCGCCGGACCATATCCATACCTATCGTATCACCCCCTTGTCCCTGTGGAATGCCGCGAGCGCGGGGTTTTCTCCTCAAGACATCATCACGGTCCTCAGGGCCTATACCCGCTACGAGGTCCCTCCGGGGATTGGAGCCGTATTCTTCCACACCATGGCCCGGTATGGGAAAATACGGCTGATAGCTGCGCCCCTTGATACGGAACCGGTTCCAGGGCTTCCCGAAGAACTGCTGCTGGTTTCTGATGACCCGGCAGCGCTCATGGAGATCGAGGCAGCCCATGGCTTGGCTCAGTATGCGCATAAAACGCCCCAAGGCTTTTCTCTCCATCTCAGGGATCGGGGAAAGATCAAGTGGGAACTCATCAAACTGGGCTGGCCCGTGAAAGACGAGGCTCCCTTTGTACCAGGGGAGCCTTTGGATATAGGGATCCGGCGTATCAGCGCTGCAGGCATACCCTTCGCGCCCCGGCCTTACCAGGATGAGGCTGCTCAGGCGGTCTTGGGGAACTATGGTCCTGGTACCGGCTACGGGGTGGCGGCGCTTCCCTGCGGTTCAGGAAAAACCCTGGTGGGTATCATCCTCATGTCCAGGTTAAAAACCCATACCCTGATACTCACCGCCTCCATTGCGGCAGTCCGCCAATGGATACGGGAACTGCTGGATAAAACCGATCTTACCCAAGAGCAGATCGCGGAATACACAGGAGACGTTAAATCCGTGGCCCCGGTTACCGTGGCTACCTACCAGATCCTCACCTGGCGGCCTCATAAAACCGGGGATTTTCCCCACTTCCGCTTGTTCCGGGAGCGATCCTGGGGACTGATCATCTACGATGAGGTGCAGCTCCTCCCCGCGCCGGTGTTCCGGATCACCGCGGAACTGCAGGCAGTGCGGCGCTTGGGACTGACCGCCACCCTAGTCCGGGAAGACGGGGCAGAGGATGCCGTATTCAGCCTGATAGGGCCTAAACGCTACGATGTTCCCTGGAAGGACCTGGAGATCAAGGGCTGGATTGCCCAGGCTATGTGTACGGAAATACGGCTGGATCTGCCTAAACCCCTCAAAATACCCTATGCAGTGGCGTCCTCCCGGGAAAAATACCGTATTGCCAGCGAGAACCCCCTTAAAGCCGGGATCGTGCAATACCTGGTGGATACCCATAGAGCAGAGCAGATCCTGGTCATCGGCCAATACCTGGATCAACTTGCGTCCCTGGCAAAACTCCTCAAAGCGCCCCTCATAACCGGAAAAACCCCCCAGGGGCAACGGGAAACCCTCTACGATGCTTTTAGAAAGTCCCAGTTCCGGCTCATCGTGGTATCCAAAGTAGCCAACTACGCTATAGACCTCCCGGATGCTTCCATGGCGATCCAAGTCTCCGGGTCTTTCGGATCCCGGCAGGAAGAAGCCCAGCGCCTCGGCAGGATCCTCCGGCCAAAGGGAAGGGGAGGAAGTCCATCCCAGGACCCCTATCCCCAAGGCCGTAATAAGGCCTACTTTTATACGCTGGTATCCCGGAGTACGGTAGAGGAGCGTTTTGCCGCAAATCGTCAACAGTTTCTGGTGGAACAAGGCTATACCTATACAATTCAGGAGTGGGCAGGCTAGATGAAGCGAGGTCCCTTTAGATCTCCTGATACATGGAAGGCAGCATTATTGAGCCTCCCGGATGATCCCTACGTTGAACTGCTTGAGAACCTCTTGGGAACCATTAAAACCCCTTTCTGCAAAGAACAGCTTCTGGCAGATGCAGCGAGCTTCCTTTCCCGAAAAGACATCCAGCAAACCATCGCGGCCTATATGGACGAGAGGGACCATAAGATCCTGGCTGGGGTGGCCCTTTTAGAAGAACCCACCGCCCAAGAACTCTGGCGGTTTTTCGCCGGGGACTTTAGTTACCCAGAATTCCATGAACTCCTCATCAATCTGGAAGAACGGTTCATCCTCTACCGTTTCTCCCAGGAAGGATCCCCTCATCTTGCCCTTAATCCCCTGTTGGAACCGATCTTAAGCCCCTTCATAGCAGATACAAGCCCCCTATTCCCTTCGACACCTTGGGAAGGGGAACGAGCTGGTTCTGCTGGGAGACTGCGAGTGGATGACCGGATCTTAGCGAGCTTGATTGCCGTGGTACGAGAAGAGGACTATTTTAGAGCCAACGGGGGTATTCGTAAGAAGGTCCTGCATACCCTGGACCAGCTGTTTCCAGGGCTTAAAGCGCCATCCCTCATAGATGCCTTCCGGGGTCTTGGTCTGTTTTACCGTTCAGCCGATAGGCGCGCAGCCCGCTTGTACCCTGATGAAAGGAGATTCCGGGCTTTTCAGCAACTTTCCTCCCGGGAACGGCTTGTATATGGCGCGGCAGGGTTCTGTTGTTTTGTGTGGTTTCAAGGTCAAGAGGCAAGCCGCACCCTTCAGGAGCAGGTCCAAACCTGCGCGGGTTTCATCCACCGGTTTCTTGGCTTGCTTGAACCTTCCCGGCAATACCCTAAGGTAAGCCTCCAGCGGTTTGGGGAGTTCCTGATCCAGAAGGGGATCGAACCCATTCGAGCCAGGGATAGCGGTTATAGATGGGACCTCCTCTTTGAGGCATTGGAACTCCTGGGCCTGTTGGAACCATCTGCCTCAGGCTGCTGGCGGCTTATCCCTGAACCTAGAACTCCCTCCAAGACAGCAGGTCCGGCGCTTGTCATGGATAGGGCTTTTTCGTTTGTGTTGTATCCTGAAATTACCTTTGAAGACGCCCTGTCTGTGGCCTTCTTTTCTGTACCCCGGAATCCTGGGGCCGGCATAGCCGGGGCGGTTCTAGGGTTTGAACTGACCAAATCATCAGTGATTCGGGGTTTTGACCAGGGTATGGATGCCCAGACCATGCTGGATCTGCTGAACCGCCTTTCAGGAAACCGGCTAGACCAGAACCTCCGGTGGACCCTGAAGGATTGGGAGCATCGCTATACCGAAGTCTCCCTCTATAAGGGGGTGGTCCTGACCTTGGCGGAGGATCGGCAGTATCTGGCAGAGACGGGCCCAGTGGCCTCGCTGATAACCCGGATCTTAGGGCCGGGGGTGTATTTATTATCAGTGCCACAACGGTCCGAGGCAGTAGAGGCGCTCCAAAAAGCGGGGGTTGATATCATAGCCCAGCAGGGTGCTCCTCAACCCTGCGCTTCCTCTCCGGGGAAGGCTGCGGCCTCCGGGGAATTCCAAGGATACCCAGCCCTGGAAGACGTGCCGTTTCCCAAGCGGATTTCTGGGAGGCAAACTCCAGAAAACCAGGAAATTCGTGCCGCGGCTCGTACCGCGATAAAAAAACGGTTCCATCGGGCCTTACAGGAGCTGCCCTTGCGTGTGGCGGTTCAGGAGGCATTACAGGCGCGGATAGAACGGCGGGTGATCCTTGATGAGTCCCGGCTTTTAGGAGCTGCTATTCGTTCCGAAAAGCATGAGGCTCAGGGACTTGACTATGTGGGAAAGGCCAGTATTGCAAAACAGGCCGTAGCCGCCAAGTCCTTACTTGAAGTCCTGTGGCCTCATCCCGCGGGGGGCAGTAACCATACTGTGGGTATTCCAGAAGCCCTTAAAAAACGGGGAGGTGAGACGGTTCTTTTCATCAAGCCCTTATTCCAGGGTGAAAGCGCCAAAAGCAGCAGGCAAGCGCAGGGCCCCAGCAGTGAGGCCGGAACCGGTAAGACTAAAGCCCCACAGGAAACCATCCCCGTGCCTCTGGGCAAGATCAGCCTCATCCGGCGGATTAAATCGTCTTTTTTTGGAGAATAGCCCTGTTGGCGTATCAACGTCTTGAGGGGGCATGGTCTTTTGTAAACCTTGGAGAAGATAGTTGTTTATACCGTAAGGTTGTTCGGAAACTGACTTGTGCCGGACTAAGGTCCGCGTCAACCAACCGGGTTGTCGAACAGGTCTTGAGAAAATTGATGTTTTTTCAAAGGCTTAGCTTTTGCAAAAGCATTTTGAGCTTTCAAGGGAAAATCAGTCTTTTGAGCTTGTTCCAAAACTGAAGTTTTGGAACAGCCTCTTTTGGCTGTTTTTTCAGAGCCTTTTTCATGGGACCCTGAGTCCGCCCTAAAGGAATGGGGAAAAAGGTTTCATTTTATGGATGTTAAGAATTTGTTTAAGGTGGAAAATTATATGCCATTGTTGCCCTTTTCAAGTCAGCAAGTCGAAATTAGTCAAGCTAAACTCGCGGTTCTTATTGATGCGGACAATACGCAGCCTGCTATTATTGAGGGCCTTTTAGATGAGGTAGCTAAATACGGAGTGGCCAGCGTGAAACGGATCTACGGCGACTGGACCAGTACGAATCTCCGTTCCTGGAAGGATCGGCTCCTGGAATACGCCATCCAGCCCATTCAGCAATTCTCTTATACCAGCGGTAAGAACGCCACTGATTCCGCCATGATCATTGATGCTATGGACCTGCTCTACAGCGAAAAACTTGACGGTTTTTGTATTGTTTCCAGTGATTCGGATTTTACCCGTCTGGCTGCGCGGTTGCGGGAAAGCGGCCGTATGGTTTACGGATTCGGAGAAAAGAAGACCCCCCGGGCTTTTGTTTCGGTCTGTGATAAATTCATCTACACCGAGATTCTTCGAGGGGTACAAGAGGAAGCTGATGATGATGACGCGAAACACCCTGCTCCGGCCCGTAAGGATTTCAAGGTGGATCGCCGGCTGCTCAAACTGCTCAGAGACGCGGTGGATGATCTGGCAGATGAATCGGGCTGGGCTTATCTCGGAGGCGTGGGCCAGAAGATCTCCCTCCGGTCCAGTGAATTTGACCCTCGAAACTACGGCTTCAAAAAGCTGGGGGATCTTTTCCGGGCTATAAGCCAGTTTGAGACCGAAGAGCGGCCCCAGGAGAACAGTACAGGCCGGCAGATATATATCCGCTGGAAAAAACGGAAATAGGGAGTTCGCCAGCGCTCAGGATGATTTCGATGCTTCTGCAGGTACTACCGGATTATAGTCCCACGAGGAGGATCAGTATCCGGTTTTACCTCTGCGGCGTTCCGCTTGATCCTTTTCCACGTCAAAACTCTATCACCCTAAGAAAATAGGGGAATGATGCTGCATAACTCGTATGCGGGTTTGCAAAACGCCGTTAAACTGCAAGTTCGTATTTAACGTGATTATGTGCATCAAAAATTTATGAAGAATACGCCGCATCCATGCGGCACGGAAAGAGATTAATGCAAAAATCATACCAAAGCGCCTTCGGCGTTATTGACATGAGAATAAAAAATAAAATATAGTAAAACAATCGGAGGATAAAATGATAAACGGAATAAATCATATTACAATCTCTGTAAAAAATATTGATACGGCCTTTTATTTTTATAAGGATATATTAAAATTAAAACCCGTGATGAAATCAAACCGCAGCGCATATTTTCACGCGGGGAAAATATGGATAGCCTTAGATCAAAGGGGAACATATAATTCATCGGAAAATTACGCGCATATATGTTTTAATGTACCGAAAAAATATTATAATAAATTTGTTGAAGAGACAAGGAAGAATAATATAAAAGAATGGCAAAAGAATGAGACGGAAGGAGAATCATTGTATATATTAGATGACAGTGGAAACAAACTGGAAATACACTTTTCAACATTAAAAGAAAGGATAAGATATGGAAAAAAGCATTATGAAAAAGAAACAGAATGGTATTTATAAAAAATGAATGAATAAACAACAGGTCGCCCGCCGTCCATGGCGGGCGCTTCGCGGCAATTTTTACTGCACATAACAGGACTGTTTACGCTTCGCCGCCGGTAGGCGGCTCGGCCTCCATTCGCCTAGGTCAGTCGCTACGCTCCTTCCCACGGCTCACTCCGGCACATTTGGGCGGCACGAAACCCTACGGGTTTCTTTATAGTGCCTCCCAAACGTCGTAAACAGCCGAAACGTTATGCGCAATAATTTTTCAAATAAAATGCGCCGCATCCTTGCGGCGCATAAGAAAATATGATATAATAATCATTGAAAAATATTTTGGAGAAAATTATGGATATTATTATAGAAT
>JAISOX010000042.1 GCA_031275325.1 Treponema sp. | reverse complement strand
CCGGGCGATAGAGGACTTCAACGCGGCCCTGCGGATTGACCCCAATTATGCCGCCGCCTATAGCAACCGGGGCCGTGCGTATTACTACAAAAGGATGTACGACCGGGCGATAGAGGACTGCACCGCGGCCCTGCGGATAAACCCCAATCATGGCTTCGCCGAGGCTTATCTTGAAATGGCGCGGGAGGCGCGGGGGTATTAGACCCGCGGCAGGAAAGGCCGCATATATGGTAAAAGGAGTATTGACTATGATAAGGATATGTATGGCGGAGAAAACCCTACGGCAGCCGCCCACGTACAATGCAATAATTGAGTGGATAAAAACGAACAAGGGCTATACGGCCCAACCGTGCTGGATAGCGCACATCAAAGAGCAAATGGGCTATTCAATGAAAAAAGCCCATAACCGCAAGGGGCCGGGCCGGGTAAAACCATGTCCAGCCGCAAAAGCCGCGGACATTGAGGAGGCCATAAACACCGGTGCAGTGAGATAGGCTCACCGCACGCGGCGCAGATGGAGAAACGGGGACGGAAAGACCCCTGGGGGCCAGGGAATCCGCTGCTTGACGCTAGGTTAGAAAAAAATAGATACTGAAGGCACGAGTTTTGATGGAGATGAAACGTACCATGTCGGATATACAAGAAGACCCCCCCAAGAACGAAAAACCCGACGCCGGGCAAAGGCTTGCCCTTATCCGGCATTCGGTGAGCCATGTTATGGCCCAGGCAGTAACCCGGCTCTTTCCGGGAACCCGGGTTGCCATCGGTCCATCAGTGGAAAACGGCTTTTATTATGATTTTCAGTTTCCCCAGCCCCTGGGGATGGAAGATCTGCCCCGGATTGAAGCGGAAATGCAGCGTATTATTGCGGAACATCAGGATTTTGTCCGGATCGCCCTAAGCCGGGAAGAAGCGAAGCGGCGTTTTGCGGAAGAACCTTTTAAGTTGGAGTTGCTGGCTGATGTGCCTGAGGACGCCCCCATCACGATCTATGAGCAGCGAAACGCCGCAGGAGCAATGGTCTGGGCGGATCTCTGCCGGGGACCTCATGTGGCAAATACCCGGGAGATCAACTCCAGGGCCTTTAAGCTCCAAAGCATCGCGGGATCCTATTGGCGGGGCGATGAAAAGCGGCCTATGCTCACCCGGATCTACGGTACTGCCTGGGAAACCCCCAAAGACCTCAAGGCATACCTGGCTTTCCTGGACGAAGTGGAAAAACGGGATCACCGCCGGCTGGGAAAAGAACTGGACCTTTACTCTATCCATGAAGAGGCCGGAGCCGGGCTTATCTACTGGCATCCCAAGGGAGGCCGTATACGGGCGGCTATCGAAGATTTCTGGCGCGCCGAACATTTCAGGAATGGTTACGAAATCCTCTACACCCCCCATATCGGTAAATCCTGGCTCTGGGAAACCTCAGGACATCTGGGCTTCTACAAGTCGAATATGTATTCCCCCATGGAAATCGACCAGCAGGATTACCTCATCAAACCCATGAACTGCCCCTTCCACATCATGATCTACAAGAACAAGGGCCGTAGTTACCGGGATCTGCCGCTGCGCTGGGCTGAACTGGGTACGGTGTACCGGTATGAGCGTTCCGGGGTGCTCCACGGCCTCCTGCGGGTCCGGGGTTTTACCCAGGACGACGCGCATATCTTCTGTACTCCCGAACAAATGGAGGGGGAAATCCTCGAAGTTCTCCGGTTCAGCCTCAAAATATGGAAGGTCTTTGGTTTCAAGGACATCAAGGCATACCTGGCTACCAAACCGGCGGAGGCCGTGGGGGAACCGAGCCGTTGGGATGCGGCCCTGGAATCGCTCCGCAAGGCCGTGGAAGCCGAAGGTTTGCCCTATGAACTGGATGAGGGAGGAGGGGCTTTTTACGGCCCCAAGATAGATCTCAAGATCAAGGACGCCTTGGGTAGAGAATGGCAGATGACCACCATCCAGTTTGACTTCAACGAGCCTGAACGGTTTGATATGACCTACGTGGACTCAGATGGTCAGCATAAGCGGCCCTACATGATACACCGGGCCTTGCTGGGTTCCCTGGAACGGTTCTTTGGCGTGCTCATCGAACATTTCGGCGGCGCTTTTCCGGTGTGGATTGCCCCGGAACAGGCCGCGGTGATTCCCGTAGCCCCCGGTTTCTATGACTATGCGAAACAGGTGGCCGCGGAACTCAAACGCCGGGACCTCCGGGTTACGGTTGAACTGGAGGATAACCGTATGAACGCGAAGATCCGCTTGTGCCAGAACCGCAAGATCCCCTATATGCTGGTAGTGGGTGAACGGGAAAGGGAGGAGGCTACGGTTTCTGTACGCCTCCGGGATGGGAGACAACTAGGAAACGCTCCCATGCCCCTGGCGGCGTTTGCCGCCTATATAGCGGGCAAGGTCGCTGCCCGGGATCTGGAATTGTAAGGCCGGTTAAGCGGCGCCTTGACGCTTTCCAGAGGTTTCTTAATGTATTGTCAGGGCAGCGGTTTTGTACTATGCTGATTTTTAACAATCATACTTAAGCAGGGAGACGTACAATGAAAAGTACTCTTGAAGATCTACAAAACAGGCGGAGTATCCGGGCATATAAACCGGACCAGATTAAGGATGAAGAACTGGACGCGATACTGACCGCCGGTACTTGGGCTGCAAGCGGCGCGGGGGCGCAAGCTGCGGTAATCGTGGTGGTGCAGGATAAGGCCTTGATTACCCGAATTGAAGAATTGAATGCCCGGGTGCTCAATAGCCCTGGGGCAAAACCTTTCTACGGGGCTCCCACGGTCCTGGCGGTCCTGGTGGATAAGACCAAACCCACGCCGGTGGAAGATGGAAGTTTGGTTTTAGGCAACCTTATGATTGCGGCCCATGCTATCGGCGTGGGTTCCTGTTGGATTCACCGGGCAAAGCAGGTGTTTGAGTTTGATGCAGGTCAGGCCCTGCTCAAAAGATGGGGGCTCTCAGAAAACTATATAGGGGTTGGCTTCTGTATCCTGGGATATGCGGCAAAGGAAGCGCCCAAACCCGCTGCCCGTAAAGAAGGCTACATCATCAGGGCAACCTAAAAACCCGGAACAGCCTCGCAGCATGAGGCGCAGGATTTTTGATTCCTGTCTTTTCTGATTGGTGAAGGATATAAAAAATGATCATCGGTATAGACATAGGCAGTACCATCACCAAGGCCGTATCCATTGAAGATGGGAATATGACGAGAAAGATCAAGACCAAGGCAGCGGATGCGGTAACCTCTGCTGCCGGGGCCTTTGGGAAAATGATCCTGGAAAACGATATTAAGATGGCGGAAATCGAGCAAATCATGATCACCGGGGCAGGGGCAACCAAAATAAAAAACGACCTTTTCGGTATCCCCACGGAACACATTGATGAAATCACCGCTATCGGTATTGGAGGTATGTTCCTTTCTAAACAGGATAATATCATCATCACCAACATAGGCACCGGTACGGCGATCATTGAGGCAAAGCGAGAGGGAATCTTTCACCTGGGAGGCTCCGGGGTGGGAGGGGGTACTATCTTGGGCTTGGCAAAGAAGCTGCTTTTGACCTCAAACTTCAACGGTATCATGGAACTAGCGAAATCAGGGAATCTGAACCAGGTGGACCTGCTCTTGGAAGACATCATGGAGACGGATATAAGTTTCCTGGATAAGGAGGCCACTGCTTCCAACTTTGGCAAGATGCTGGATACTGCCCGGCATGAGGACCTGGCTATGGGGATCCTGAATCTGGTCTATCAGGTGATCGGGATAATTTCGGTCTTCGCCGCGAGAAGTAAGCATATTGATCGGGTCATGGTTACCGGAAACGGGAGCAGGAATCCCATAGGCAAACATATCTTATCCGCCATCACCGGAATGTATGGGGTAGCCTTTGAATATCCCCAGCATGCAGAATACACCACTGCCATAGGGGCGGGACTTTCCGGTAGTATGCGTCCCTGAAAGCATGATCCTTACGTGAAAACCCAGTTGATTCTCGAACAAGCCCATTGAACTATGGTTTACCCTTCCGTATAAGTTTCTTTTGTTTTTTGGGCATTTGCCTTGTACGCTCCTCTATAAGTTAGTATAGTTAATAAAGGGGGTATTATGGAAACAGCGGCATTTTTAAACGATTCTGGTATAGCGTTAACTGAAGCAAATAGGCCCGACGAGGCGATCTCCCTGTTTCGTAAGGCCCTGATTATGGAGCCTGAAAATCCATTGCTATGGTTAAATTTAGGTATTGCCCAGCAGCGAACCGGGGGCTATGAGGATGCGTTACATAGTTTTCAACGGGCGGTTTATATAGAAGATACCTTGGCGGATGCGTGGGTCTCCATGGGTTTGATCTATTATGAACTTGAACAGTTCGATCTTTCGGAAGACTGTTATCATTCGGCGTTAGAACGAAATGAAAATGCTCCCAAGACCTGGAATAATTTGGGGGTGCTTTATTTTACCGAAGGCAGCTATGAGGAAGCCCGGCACTGTTTTGAAGAAGCCGTCAGTTTAGCGCCCTTGTATGCTGAAGCCTTGTATAACCTGCGAGATACCTGTCGAGAATTGGAGGATTACCGGGCAGCCGCGGAATTTGAACGGATCCTTGCTGGTCTGTCCAAAAATCTCGGTTATCATATTTACCAGGGCAATAGGTAGGATGGTAAACCTTCGAGTATGCGGATTCTCTACATTGCGGAAATAGTTGGAAAGGCTGGGATCTACGCCTTTAAGAAAGGCTTATCAGCGCTCAAGCAAGAGAAGGCCGTTGATTTTGTTATTGCCTGTGCAGACGGAGCTACCGGAGGGAACGGCCTTGGAAGAAACCATGCGGGATTGTTCCGCAAGCTAGGAGCCCAGGTGCTTACCACCGGGGAATGTTGTTTTTACAAAAAGGATCTGGTCGAAAATTTTGCTAAAATTCCCTATGTGCTCAGGCCTGATAACCTCAACCGGGAGGCGCCGGGGATTGGTTCCCGGATATTCAAGACCGGAACTAATCCCGGGGATCCTAAGATTGCCATAGGGGTCTTGTTAGGGCAAAGCGGTTTCTCGCGGCTTCATGGGAATAATCCTTTTTCCGTACTCCCGGTTTTGCTGGAACGGCTTCGTCAAGAAACCCCCTATGTCATCATTGATTTTCATGCAGAAGCAAGTGCGGAAAAGGGTACGCTCTTTGCCTTAGCTGCGGGGTGTTGTTCTGCGGTGATTGGTTCCCATACCCGGGTTCAGACCGCGGATGAACGGATCCTGCCGGGGGGTACTGCGGTGATTACCGATGCAGGGCGTACGGGCAGCGCTGAATCCGTGGGCGGGGTCAATAAGGAAAAGCGGATACAGGAATATCTCACCGGTATTCCTGAATGGACCAAAGAGGCAGTGGATAAACCTGAATTGCAGGGGGTGTTGATCGAACTAGATGGAGCGGGCAAGGCCTGTTCCATAGAACGGATCCGTCATAGGGTTCCAGATATGCCTCTGCAAAGTGTTCAGGAAGAAACCCGGGAGGGTTTAGCATGACCGGCCAGGTTCATGCCCTGTCGGAAACTACCGTTACCATACGCCTGGGAACCAGTTCCTCCTGTTTTGGGTGTATGCAGCAGGAATGTAAGACCAGGACGCGGTTTCTTAAAGCGAACAATCCCTTCCACTTTCCTTTGGCGATAGGCCAGGCGGTAAAAATCGAGACTCCCAAGGCAACGCTCCTGGGGCAAGGTTTTACCGCTTTGTTCCCTCCCATGGTGGGTTTCATAGCAGGGTTTATGCTGACCGGACTCCTCGTTCCGGCTTCAGGAGATCCTGCCCGGGCAGCAGGAGGAGTCCTGGGTCTTTTCATTTTGGCATATCTCACCTATCTAATCCGTAAAAAACATCCTGCAGAAATGGCCCTCCAGGTGGTGGAGATAGTATCCTGAACAGGATTTTTGGGGACCCGGGCTTTTCTGCTTTCCCTATACGGTTCTCTATAAAAGGGTGAAATCCTGCAACCCCGGTTCATGGTACGCTTGCCTTGATTAGGTAGATACGTTTATATTCTAAGAAAGGGTATTATCCCTCATGACCGCTCTTAAGAGGGTCAATTTAACCGGGCCTAAGGGCCGGCAGGCACTGATAAACGGTGCAAAGGAGCCTAGCATGAAAGGTAAAGGGTACATTGATATGGGTACGATATTTGATGAAATTTTTGAGGCTGCTCAGAATTTCAGCGATGAATTGCACCGTAACTTCAATCATTACGATCCTCAGTACGGATCCAGGGGCCCTTTCGGATCCAAGAGTCCTTTTGATGAAAATATCGATTATTATCCGAACTATTCCTATCCGCCGATGAATGTCTATATGACCGGGGACAGGAGTATGATCTTCGAGTTCGCCCTGGCTGGGTTTGATGAAAAGGACATCTACCTCTCTTTTCAGGGAGACTACATGGTCTTTTCTGCAAAAATCGGGGAAGCCTACTCCGAAGCCTTGGAAGCCCAAGGGGAGGATAATGTACGGTATTTCAAACGCCGTCTTAAGCTTAAGGATATTGAGAAACAAAAGTATTATGTCCCGTTAGATAAATATGCCCAGGAAAAAGTGAAAGCCCTCTATAAAAACGGTATTCTCAAAGTAACCATTCCTCCCAAGGATGAGCCGGATCAACACGATGGTATTAAGATCGAAATTATCAAGGAAGAAGACTAAAGTTTTTCCGGCGAATCCGTATCATAGGGTAAGCCCTCCCTGAGGGTATTCTGGGGAATGGAGGGAAGCTTCGCTTTTACCCGGTAAAGGGGAGGTTTCCTTATTTACCATAATTCATAAATACTTTATCATCTTATGCGTATTTGAGAGGATCTTAGCGTATCCTTGGGAGTATCGTGTTCAGGAGGCGGCTATGGAATGGCGGGCCAGTCATATTCTGGTTAAGGATAAAGGTTTGGCAACAGATCTTTTGAAACGGGTTAAACAGGGAGCATCCTTTGAATCCCTGGCACGGGAATTCTCTGCGTGTCCATCTAAATCTTCCGGGGGAGATCTCGGCTGGTTTGGACCAGGGAAAATGGCGGCTCCCTTTGAATCCGCGGTTAAGCGGCTTTCCCCTGGTTCGGTGGGGGATGTAGTGCAGACCCAATTTGGTTATCATATTATCAAATGTACGGGACGTAAAGACTAAGCCTCGGGCTTTGTTTCTAAGCGAGAGTCGCTGAAAGCCCGGTTACGCCGAAGTTGTAGAAATGAGCGGTTTAGGCGCTTATGAACCGAGGAGCTAGATAATCTTGATATTTTTATGCCCCCTATGGCATCCCCAGGGACCGAGATGCGGTCTTGTATGGATGTTTATATGAACATACCGCGCCGTCTCCCAGTCATCCTACGTGGAGGAGTCTCATGGCAGATGCCATTACCAATCTAGAAGCTCTTTTCCGGCTTGACTTTGAGATGAATCAGATTCAAGACTTTGATCTGCTTCTTGAACGGATACTACTAGAAGCGAGAAAGGTGGTCCATGCGGATGCAGGTTCAATTTATGTCAAAGAAGATGGTGCAGAAGGTGGACGGCTGGCAATTAAATACGCCCAGAATGATACCCAGCAAAATAAACTTCCTCCCGGGCAAAAGCTGATCTATTCCATTTTTTCGATTCCTATAAATGAGAAATCCATATCCGGGTACTGCGCGTTGACCGGCAAAATGGTAAATGTGCCGGATGTGTACCGTATAGCCCGGGATGCTCCCTATTCTTATAACGCTTCCTATGATATGTTGTCGGGTTATAAGACCACCTCCACCTTGGCGATTCCCCTGAAAACGACCGAAGACAAGCTGTTAGGGGTCATTCAGATGATTAATGCCACTGACGAAGCGGGTAATTGGGGCCCTTTTTCCAAAGAAGACGAATTTCTCATAAACCATTTTGCCATCAATGCCGCTATAGTGCTCCAGCGGGCGTATATGAACCGGGTTATGATACTGAGAATGATTAAATTATCCGAGCTGCGGGATCCCAAGGAGACGGGCCCCCATGTAAACCGGGTTGCAGGTTATGCAGCCGAAATGTATGATCGCTGGGCCTATCATCATAAGGTAGGGGATCAGGAACGGGAGAAATTTAAGGACGCCTTTAAGATCGGGGCCATGTTTCATGATGTGGGAAAGGTAGCAATCTCTGATTTAATTCTCAAGAAACCGTCTCGCTTTACCCCTGAAGAATACGACATTATGCAGCGGCATACCCTCTATGGGGCGGATCTGTTTGGAGACCCCCAGTCTTCCCTGGATATTATTGCCCGGGATGTGGCCCTTAATCACCATGAGAATTGGGACGGCACCGGCTATCCCGGTTGGTTGGATCCTGTCAGTAAGGAACCTATGAGAAATCACCGGGGGAAGCTGTTGGGCAAGAAGGGGGAGGAGATTCCCTTAACCGGCCGTATCGTGGCCATTGCGGATGTTTTTGATGCTCTGTGTTCTAAACGGGTGTATAAAGACCCCTGGTCTAGAGAGGCGGCTTTAACTGAGATTCGTCACTTAGCAGGCACCAAATTTGATCCTGAACTGGTAGAGATTTTCTTTGAGAGCCTCCCCCACATCGAACATATCCAGGAACTCTACCCTGAGTCTGGAATTAGCTAAAAACCTCTGTTCGTATAAGTCCTGGAACCTGCGGGGCGTTCCGGCCTGATCGCGACAAGGAAGAATAACACGCAAAAGATAGAAAGGAAACATCTGTGGTTGAGGAGGTGTGGACGGTTAGTGAGGAAAGGCATTCGTTTCTCAAAAACGGAACAGATGCACAAGATCGTTGTCGGCTTGATAATAAACGTCTGGTTTTTGGGGAGAGTCTGTTTGATACAATAATTTTTGGGAGGTGATCCACAAAGTATGATATGCCTCAACCGGAACCATAGTTGATGTAAAAGAAAGCCATCTCAAACGCTTTCCAATGGTTGAACAGTTTCTTAGAAAAACAACAAGTCCTTCGAAATGCCCGCCTTATCCGATGCCGTAACCGGCAATTGTTCCCTTCTATCC
>JAISOX010000141.1 GCA_031275325.1 Treponema sp. | reverse complement strand
CATGTTCAGTGGTAACCCCATGATGCTTCCCGAACCCTCCTTCGGGTAAGCATAGTTGGGTTAGATTTCTATTATGAGGCATGACCTTTTTTCGGTTAGATTTTTTATGAGGCAACGCGGCCCTTGACTTCACCCTATAAATCGCGTATCTTTAAGATACGATTTTCAGGGTCGGGTGCGTACATACCATTGTGATGGTAGAGTGCCATTCCCAACCGGCGGTAGAGCCCGCGACTTTAGGGTGTAAGAAACAAGCGAAGCCCTAAACTGAACCGGTGAGATTCCGGTGCCGACGGTATAGTCCGGATGGAAGAAAATTGCGCTTTCGTGATTCCCAGGAACCTGAGAAGATTTCGGAAGCCTTGCCTCTTCACCTCTACCCTGGATTTCATCCGGGGTTTTTTATTTTTTTATTACCCCGCAGGTAACCAGAGGAGGTTTCTATGAAACAGCAAGAACAGAAACACCGGCGTATGCAGCGAATCACCCTCATGCTTTCGTTGCTTCTATGGGTCGGCGGCATCAAGGGTTTTGGTCTGGGAAGCAAAGAGGAACCCCGCAAAGGATCAGGAGACCAGGGGCTCCATGTTTCCATCGTGGTATTCATTCCTGGAGTCATGTCTGGAAGTCCCATCTATGAGATGTTGGCGGCAGGGGTCAAACAGGCGGCTGCAGAACACAGTAACGCTCAACGGGAGGTTACGGTTACGGTTATTGAGGGCGGTTTTAACCAGGCCGAATGGGAAGGCCGGATCACTGCCTTGGCAGCCTCAGAGACCTACGATCTTATCGTGTCTTCTAATCCATCCCTGCCTGCCATTGCCGCTTCAGTATCCGCCAAATTTCCGAAACAGCGGTTTCTCCTTTTGGATGGAGCCTTGGCAGGAAACCCCCGGATCTACACCCTGCGGTATAACCAACGGGAACAGGCGTATATGGCAGGGCATATCGCGGCCCTGGTGGCAGGGGAAGCCGGGGACCCCGGGAGTCAAGCCGTCAGGATTGGCTTAGTGGCAGGTCAGGAATACCCTGCCATGAACGAGGTGATACTGCCCGCTTACCGGGAAGGAGCGCAGCAGGTAGATCCAAATAGTACCGTGGATTTTCGGGTAGTGGGGAACTGGTTTGATGCGGGTAAAGGCGCAGAGCTTGCCGCGGACATGATACGGGGGGGGGCGAAGGTAATCCTCACTATTGCCGGAGGAGCCAACGAGGGAGTGGTTCAAGCGGCTTTTGAAGCAGGGGCCAAGGTAGTCTGGTTTGACACCAATGGTTATGGAGTACGGCCTGGTACAGTGGTAGGAAGCTCGGTCGTTTATCAGGATAAGGCTGCTTATGAACAAACCATCCGGTTCTTGGAGGGGACCCTCCCCTTTGGCAAGGCGGAGCTTTTAGGCGTCGCGGAAGGATACGTTGATTTTATTGAGACGGATCCGGATTATCAGGCTTCTGTAAGCGCCCCGGTCCGGGAAAAGCAGGGGATATTGATAGAGCAGATCCGTTCAGGGGTCTTGCGGTTGGAGGAATGAGGCTCCTATGGTAAGCGCAAGGGGGACCCCCGTACCAGCGGTACGGTCAAAGGGTGTGCAGTTACAGGGTATACAGAAATATTTTCCTGCTAATGGGGTTCACGCCCTGGAGAATACCGACTTTGATCTCCGCAGGGCTGAAATACACGCGTTGCTCGGAGAAAACGGCGCGGGGAAATCCACCCTGATGCATATCATGGCCGGGTACATGGCCCCCACTGCCGGCAGGATACGGGTAGATATGGAGGATCAGCATTTTACAAGCCCTGCAGATGCCTTGGCCTTGGGTATTGGTATGGTCCGTCAGCATCCCCGCTTAACTCCGGGGTTTAGGGTCTGGGAAGCGTGCATACTCGGCGCGGAACCAGGATTCCCCGGGTTGTTGCACCCTCGTAAGGCTCGTAATCAGGTCCGGAACCTTTCGGAACGCTGGGGGTTTGATCTGCCCCTTGAGCGGGATACCAGGGATCTCACCGTGAGCCAGCGACAGAAAACCGCGGTCCTTGCCCTTTTGCTTCGGCAGGCCCAGTACCTCATCTTCGACGAACCTACCGCGGTCCTTACCCCAAAAGAAACCCAAGGGCTGTTTGAGCTTTTTAGACTGCTCAAAAGGGAAGGGAAAGGGTTGGTGCTCATCTCGCATAAACTGGAAGAAACGATGGCTATAGCCGATAGGGTAACGGTTTTGCGGAAGGGCAAAAACCGGGCGAGCCGGTCCGCCCGGTCCCTGGGGAATGAAACCTTACAGGCCCTCATGTTCGGTATGGATCACAAAAAAAGAACCAGGCCGGTAAAGGACAGGGCCCTTGGTGCGGATAGTTCCCGTAATCGATCCCTGCCCGCCCCGTTTGGGGGACTAGCCTCAGAGCCCCTGCTTGTGGTGCAAGGGCTTTCCGTAGAGGTCCCGGGGCAGCCCTTCATACGACAGATCGACTTAGAACTCTTCCCCGGTACTATCCTGGGGATTGCGGGAGTCCGGGACAGCGGGCTTGAAACCCTGGAATTAGCCCTGAGCGGCGTTCTTGCCCCCTCCAGGGGAACCATAAGGCTCCATGGCCGGGAACTGGCGGGAAAGGGGATCCGTACCTTCCGTGAAGCGGGAGGGGCCTACTTGGGTGCAGACAGAACCGGCATCGCCCTAGCTCCCCACCTGCCCTTACAAGACAGCATTATCATCCACGCTCATGAGCGTTCCCTAAGGGGAATTTTAGGAAAATGGGGCGTCATGGAGCAAGGGTTTCTCGATGCTTGGGCTGCCTGCATCATGAGCCAGGCCCAGGTGGAGGGGTCTTTTAGAACCAGAGCCGATGCGTTTTCCGGGGGTATGCTGCAGCGCATCCTGCTGGCCCGGGAATTAGCGGAAAAGACCTCCCTCCTGATCTTAGCAGAACCAGGCTGGGGTTTGGATCGAAAAAACCGGGAACGCCTGACCGGGGAACTGCGCCGGTATGTTAAACCTGGAAGGGGGGTACTCCTCTTTTCCACGGATGTGGAGGAATTGGCAGCCCTGTCAGATACGGTTCTGGTATTACGGAACGGCGCATTTTCCGCACAGCTCACCCTGGATCCCGGTAAAAAGGGTATCCTGCCGATGGATGTATACAAAACCCGTATCAATCAGGCCATGGTGGGTAGTACCCAGGAAGGCTCAGTTGAAGCGGTATAAACGAACCCCAAAAGGGTACCGGCTGCTCATCCCAGGACCGGTTTTTGGGGCTTTGATTGCCCTGGGAGGGGCGATCTTCTTGATCCTGCTCATCATGGGGTTCAATGCACCGGCTCCCGCCAAAACCATCCTGGTCTTTTTCCTGGGTCCCTGGTCATCCCCTTGGTTTCTGGGAAATACCCTGGATTATATAGGGCTGTTGCTCACCGCGTCCCTGGGCATGACCATGGCATTCCGGGGGGGCTGTTTCAATCTGGGCGGGGAAGGTCAGATTTACCTAGGGGGTTTAGCCGCATCAGTGGTACTGCTCAAGGGGGAACCTTTCCTGGGATGGGGAGCCCTGGGACTTGCAGGGCTTACGGCTTTGGCCACGGGAGGCGCCTTGGGGGCTCTGGCAGGGCTCCTCAAGAAGGGTTTTGGCGCGCATGAGCTTATCAGCTCCTTCCTGCTTACCCAGGCCCTCATGCCCGTGGCGGATTACCTCATTGCAGGCCCCTTACGGGATCCCCGGGGAAATCTTTTGGCCATGGCGCCCATGGCTGAACAGGGGCTGCTCCTTCGCATCTTGCCTCCCTCAAGCCTGTCGGTTTCCTTCATCTTCGCGGTGATCCTCGTCATGGCCGGGCATCTTTTTATCAATAGGACCGTCTGGGGATACCGGTTTAACATCGCCGGCGCGGCCCCGGGTTTTGCCCGGTATGGAGGTATCGAACCAGCGACCTACTGGACGCCGGCCATGAGCGCCGCAGGAGCTTTAGGGGGCCTTACCGGTTTTTTTGCCGTGGCGGGAACCTACGGACGTTGCCACCTGGGCTTTTCCGGCGGCCTGGGCTGGTCATCCATCGCAGTGGCCCTCATTGCCCGGAACCGTCCCTTGGCTTTGCTCCCCGCGGCCTTGGTCTACGGCGCGCTCAAGGCTGGTTCTGATGCAGCCCTGTTGGCTACGGGACTCAACTTTGAAACCGCCGCATTCATTCAGGCCGCGGTACTGCTCCTGGCCACGGTGCATGTTGCCGCTCCCCTGGTAAAGCGCAGGACTTAGGTATGATTTCCAGTATATGTACTGCAGCTGCCCCGCTCATGCTGGCAAGCCTGGGGGCCTTGTTTACCGAGTTAGCCGGGGCCTTGGGGATATTCATTGAGGGGTTTATGAGCCTGGGGGCTTTTTTTGCCTGGATTATGGCGATCCAGACCGGGTCCGTTTTCTTGGGTTCCGTCATCACCGCCTTGACCGCGGCCCTCTGCGGTTGGGCCTTGGCCCGGTTTGTTACGTTTACCGGAGCCAATCCCTTCATTGTAGGGCTTGCCCTGAATCTGGCCGCGGGAGGTATCACCGATGCGCTTTCTATTACCTGGTTTGGTACCAAAGGGGTCTTACGGAATCCGGGCATATCCATACCGGGTCCGGTATCTCTTCCCCTGGTAGAAGCTATCCCCATTTTGGGCGATCTGCTTTCAGGGCAGCTTCCTTTTGTGTATGCCGCCTGGGTAAGCAGCCTCATCGCCAGCGCCATCATCAGCCGAAGTTCCCTAGGGCTGCGTTTGCGGGCTTCTGGGGCTTCCCCGGAGGCTGCGCGGGAACGGGGTATTCGCCCGGATCGATACCAGGCAGGAGCCTGGGCTGCCGCGGCTTTTCTTGCCGCCTTAGCCGGCGCGGCCCTGACTTTTAGGGTAGGGGTCTATGCCCCGGGGGGCGTAGCTGGGCGGGGCTGGATAGCCTTAGCCGGGGTATACCTGGGGTTCCGCTGCGTGGGAGGAACCATGCTGGCTGCCTTGGTATTTGCCTTAGCCGAACATATTGGGTTGGGTATTCAAGGCTGGGGAGGACTTCCCGCCACGGCTCTCTTGGGCGTCCCTGCAGCCCTCGCCTTAGTCCTCTATACCCTATCCTGCAGTATTGAGAAGAAGAGGAAGTCCGTCTCATCATAGACGCGTGCGCTCTGCAGGATAAACCCGGGGGGTTTCAGCCTGATAAAGCCAATAGGCCGGTCCGGGGAATACCCTCACCGCGCGGGTAAGGATTGCGGTTCTAATCCAGGAAGGATTGAATCCCTAATCTAGGAAGGATTGCGGCTCTAATCCGGTAAGGATTGAAACCCTAATCCAGGAAGGATTGCGGCCATCACCATCCTAACCTGTTCTATGGGTTTATGCCGGGTCTTTGCAAAATCCTGCTCTATCGGTCCTGGCCAGACAGGTATACTTGGTAAAAAGAGTATGATAGGGTATCATACTTTCGAGGGAATAGTATGTATACAAGGGAAATACAGCCCAAAAGGACAAGTCCCATTGACGGGGGAAAACCCCTTCAGGGAACCTGGACCGAGGCATTTGATGAGGTAGATCTCATGGCCATACAACGGCCTTTTTCATGGCCCCTCCCTCGATGGATGCTGGATGCTCGAATCAAAGAATGGGAGTCCTTTGTAATTCAGGATGATCGGTTTTATCTTGAGGCGATGCTGTGCAATGTTAAATGGTACCGGTGGGCCCAGGTTTTTCTCTATGATAAAAACACCAGGGAACGGTTGCGGTTCAGAAAGATCATGCCCTTGAGCGGGTGGCGGATGCCCCGAACCCTTTCCAATGCTTCTATTGACAGCCGGTCTTATGGTTTTTTTTTCCGTATCCATGACTGGCTTGACGCAGGGACCATCAAGGTAGATATGGATATTGAGGCGACCCGTAAACGGCCTTCCTTTACTGCCCATGTGGAGTATGATGTGGATAGGAACAAGGTTACCCCTATGGGGGTAAATCTCCTGTTTGCTGAACGGCGCTGTATGTATGCGTATAAGGTTCTTGCCCCTGTCAGAGGAGACATGGTATTCGGAGGCCGGCATATCGCGCTGGATCCTGCCAAAACCCTGGGGTTTTTTGGTGATTTTAAGGGGTATTATCCCTACCGAATGCGTTCAGTGTGGTGTACCGGCTTTGGTTTGGATGCGGAACAGCACCGCTTTGGCTTCAGCCTGGCGGAAAATCAGACCAAAGAAACCTTTAAGCATAATGAAAATGCCCTCTGGGTGGATGGACGGTTAACCCCGTTGCCGCCGGTGCATATTACCATGCAGGAAGTGAGCCAATCGGATTGGATAATCCAGGATATGGAGGGGATGGTGGATCTGGTTTTTACCCCCCAGGAACCGATCCATAGCGGCCTTAATCTATTGATAACCAAGGCCGAATATGATACTCCTTTGGGGTATTATAACGGCATGATACTGGACCGTGAAGGGAAAGCGATCCAGGTGCGGAATCTCTGGGGTTTAGGAGAGCACCTATACCTGCGGGTATAGGCAGCGGTACATGGTATGAGACGGGTTCGGCAACCCAGCTGCTGGTCCCGGACTTTAGTCCGGTCATGCAATTTCCCGCCAACAAATCTGCGGTTCGCCTGAACCTGAAGTTTCCGGGCAATCCTATATAAAGCATTCTCAAAATGCAAAGAAAGTAGTATAATTAGAAATATGTCAAAGCAGAACAAAGCAGTATACGCTCCAGGCGAATTAGGGCGGATCCGGGAGAAGTTGGGGACTATTGATGAACAGGAAGCCAAACGGATGGCTAAACTGTTGGGCGGAGAAGTGGGGATCGAGAAGTCCCCGGCCCCAAAGGTAAGCGTCCCGAGAAGGCCCGCGGCGCCCCGGACTCAATCGGGAGCACCGAATACCCGGAGCGATCCTTCCCAAACCCGGGGATCATCGGTTTCCGCTCCCCGGGGGGGGCAGGCCGAAAGCGCCAGAAAAAAGAAGGTTAAAAATAAACCCGTAGATACCGGGGACGATCCCCAGGTGCCGGTTAAGGTAAGCTATAGTGAGCGGCTCAAGATGGACCGGTACGCTGCGCAGGCGGAATTTGATATAAAATCCATCAGACTGGTTTTAGCGTCCATGTTTAGCTTCTTTAAGGAGGCTCCTGATTTGGTAAGCCCCCTGTTTGTTACCCAAAGGCTGAACGAATATTATAAACAGATAGAGCTCCTGGTGATTTCTACCCGGACCATGTTTCCCCGGAATAATCTCCGCCGGAACGAACAGCTCAAGAAAATGTCCTTATTTGTCTTCTCCGTGCTGGATACCATCCGGTATTGGAATATTGAACGGATTACCAATGTCATGGCCAGAATACAGAGCCATCCACGGCAGGTTAGAACCATTGATTGTGCAGACCTTGTGCGGGATATTTATAGGCCCCTCTTTATCTTAGAAAAATTATCCATAGACTTTCATATTACCGAAGCGTATAAGTTGTTGTATAAGTTTTTATACATAGAAAATCCTATAGAAGCGAAGGAGAAGTATCAGAAACTTATCCGTTCCGCCCTGGACGCGTATACGATCATACGCAAGGAGATCCAGTACCTCTTATACCCCCTCTTTCTAAAATTAGTCTCCGATAAATGGATACCTTATGAGCATTTCTTTTCAGCGCGAAAAAACCGCATCATGGCTTTTCTTGGGGTGAAGGAGGAGGATCGTATTTCTCCCAATGTTCAGCCCGTTGGCGGAAACAGCGCTGACGGAAACAGCGCTGAAGATAAACAAGAGCCGGAGCCGGAAAATGCCCAGGAAACCGAGCGTAAAGCTGCAGCCCGGCAAGCGGAGGATGAAGGGGAACGAAAAGCCCTTGAGCGGGGCCTGAGAATCCTGGAATCCCTGTTTCCCAAGGCTGGTTGGGATAGACTCGCAACCTACCCGGATCTCTACAGGTATTTCGCGAAAATCTTTGATTTAGGGAGAGGGTATGAGCTGATTGCCCCTACGGATCCGCTCCTGCAGGTGGTGATATTAATGCGTATTTTGGAGGAGTTATTTTCAGGGCTTAGGTATGTATCTTTTAGCACGATTTTTGAATCCGGTGAGTCTGCAGTGCCGCTTGGGGAAACCATGGAAGATATCTTGGAGAATTGGCGTAATTTTGACGCTACCTTTAACCAGGAATACCTGGGCCGTTTACAGGAGTATTGCCGTCTTTTAGATACCTCTACGGAATCCAGAACATCACCCTATGCGAAACGGATATACAATGAATTGCAATGGATTAAGCGGCTGTATTATCTTCCCTATTATAAAATTGAAAACTTCTCCTCCTCCCCTTTTAAGAAAAGCAGCATAACCCCGGTGTATCCTGAGGTTAGAAAATTGCGTCATTGCCTTAGCACCGTAGCGGCTAAAATCGAGGGGATAAGCAAGCAGGAAGGGGGGGGCGGCCAGGGCGTCTGCGAAGGGATCGAGAACCCCTGGGCTCCCTATGTGTTCCAGGTATCTAATCCCCTCTCCATGCGGCTTAATATGCTCTTGGGGGCGAAGAAGAGAAACAACGCGTCCTTGGTATACTTTACCTTAGCGGTTGCCACAGTGCTGGATCATCTGATTAATAACTACAACAGTTGGGCATACGGGTCTAATGAGGAACCCCTTTTCAGGAGCGTGAATGGTGAAGGGACGGTGCCGCAGTTCGGGGTCGATGACAAACTTGACGCCAATGCGATTTTTAAGCAGGTTATACAAGAACGGCGGGCCGCAGGGAAAAAAAACTGAGGCTGTTCCCAAACTAACCGGGTTTTGGACAAGCTCCCCTAACCGCGGCTTTTTCGCGAGGTTAGATGGCGGAAAAGCTTCAAAAAAGACGAGGAAAATCCCCGCAGTAAAGGTCTCGCCAAGAGGAACCGATTCGCCGGTATTTTCTGGTGAGTTGCAAAGGCTGCGTACTGGTTCATAAAGACTTCTTTAGGGATTGAAGCCGCGCCCCCAGGGTTGCAAGTCCAATCTCCAGCGATTCAAGTCCAATCTCCAGCGATTCAAGTCCAATCTCCAGCGCTACAAGTCTAATCTCCAGCGCTGCAAGTCCAATCTCTAGCGATTCAAGTCCAATCTCTAGCGATTCAAGTCTAATCTCCAGCGCTGCAAGTTCAATCTCCAGCGATGCAAGTCCAATCTCCAGGGCTGCAAGCCGCACCCCTGGAGATTCAAGCCTAATCCCTTTAAGCCGTAAAGATTTCCTTTTAAGTCATAAAGATTTTTTTGAACCGCAGAGACTTCCTGTCGGCTTATGGAAACTGCTTGTCAGCCAATGACCTGAGGCAATAAGCCCTGGTATTCAAAAGCGGCTCAATGCTCTTGCCGGGGGTCTGAGGCGGCCTATAGTCTCCCTATCCGCTTTCGTGCTTCCTCAGGGCTGATTCCTTTTCGCGCCGCCCAATCCGCCACTTGATCCTCTCCGATAGCGCCGAGACTGAAATAATACGCGCTGGGATGGCCCAGGTACATACCGCATACCGAGGCCGCAGGGATGATCATGGCGGATTCGGTTAATGCAAATCCGCAGCGCTCCCGGGCTTCCAAAAGATCACAGACGATTCGTTTATCCCCATGATCCGGACAAATAGGATACCCAAAGGCAGGGCGCAGACCCGTATAGGTCCTAGGTGAACCGTCTTTCAGCGAAACCTTTTCCTCTTCCGGCGCATAAGCCCACCATTCCCGCCGGACCCGGAAGTGCAGTTCTTCCGCAAAGGCCTCTGCCAGGCTATTGGCCAGGCTTGCCAAAAGGAGGCTTTCATAGGCATCCTGCCGTTCCTGGTATGGGCGCTGCAACTCAGGGAGGCCGAAGCCGGCGCTCAGGATGAAAAGCCCGATCCAGTCGGTAGCGCCCTGGGCAGCCTGTTCCTTGGGAAGGATGAAGTCCGCGAGACAGGGATTAAACCCGCCTGAGCGCTTTTGCTCCTGATTCCGCAGGAACGCAAACCGGGCGATTTCCCGTTGCGGATCCTCAGGATCGTATAGGAGTACATCATCCCCCTCAGACAGGGCAGGAAACAAACCCAGGACCCCCCGGAGTTTCAGTAAGCCTTTCGCGACAATCGGATCCAGGAGGGCCTGGGCATCTTCCAGCAATGTTTCCTTGGCCCCTTGTTTCAGCCCCAGGGTATTTGCCCCGGTCATATCCCAGGCATGGAGGAAGCCTTTCCAGTCAATGTAGGGAGTAACCCAACTGAGGGGATAATCATAACATTCCAGAATGCCCTTGGTTTTAGGTTCTGGCGGCAGGGAGGACCAGGGAAGCTGCACCTTGTTGGCCCGGGCTTCTTCCAGAGGGATCAGCCTTCGCTGGGCCTGGATCGCGGTATGCCGTTCCGCTGCAGTCCGGTAAGCCTTTTCCAGGGATTCAAGAAAACCGGGGCGTTCAGCTTCAGAAAGCAAGGCCCGGACCGTCTCTGCCGAGCGGCTTGCATCAGGCACATACACCACCGGTCCAGAATACTCCGGGGCAATCCTAAGCGCGGTATGCGCGAGGTTGGTGGTGGCTCCTCCGATGAGCAGGGGAATGGTCAGCCCGCGTTTCTCCATTTCCTGGGCAGTACGGATCATTTCGTCTAGCGAAGGAGTAATGAGCCCTGAAAGGCCGATGATTCCGGCTTGTTCCTGTAAGGCGGTTTCAATGATCTGTTCAGCCGGAACCATCACCCCAAGGTCCAGGATCTCATAGCCGTTACAGCCCAGCACCACCCCGACGATATTCTTCCCAATATCGTGCACATCCCCTTTGACCGTGGCCAGGAGGATCTTACCGTTGCCCCTGGCTCCAGAAGGCCCGGCCTGTTCCGTTTCCTTGAGTTTCTCTTGCTCCATAAAAGGTTCCAAGGCGGCAACCGCCTTTTTGAGTACTCGAGCGCTGCGGATGACCTGGGGGAGGAACATCTGGCCAGCGCCAAAACGATCCCCCACCTCCTGCATACCTTTCATCAGCGGCCCTTCAAGGATGTCCAAAGCACGGGGGTATTTGGCTCTGAGCGTCAGTACATCCCCTTCAATGTAGTCATCAATACCGGTCAGCATGGCATGGAGAATCTGGGCTTCCGTACCCCAGGAACGCCAAGATTCACCCGATTCCCCGGCATCCCGGGCTTTTCCGGTCTTTGTCCCCTTTCGCTCCAAGGCCAAGCGGAGCAGGGTCTCTGTCGCATCCGGCTGCTTGCAGAGGATCGCCCCTTCCGCAGCATCCCGGAGTTCCGGCTCTATGTCCTCATAGGAAACCATGGTCCCAGGATTCACAATGGCCATGGAAAGACCTGCGGCCATAGCGTGTTTGAGTAAGACCCCATGCAGGGCATTTCTGACCGGATCATTGCCTTGAAAACAGAAAGAAAGGTTTGCAATACCCCCGGAAACCTGGGCATAAGGGCAGTGGGCATGGATCCAGGCACAGGCTTGAATAAAGTCCACCGCATACCGGTCATGTTCAGGAATACCTGTGGCAATGGTAAGGACCACCCCATCAAAAATAATATCCTCTGGAGGAAAACCATCCTGAACCAAGAGATCATAGGCCCGCTGGGCTACGGCGATCTTTCGTTCATAGGTTGCGGCCTGACCTTGCTCATCAAAAAGCATCACCACCACTGCTGCCCCATAACGCCGGACGAGACGGCTTTTGCGGAGGAATTCCCCTTCCCCGTCTTTAAGACTCAGCGAATTCACCAGGCCCTTTCCCTGGATCAGCTTGAGTCCGGCCTCCAGAACCTCCCAACGGGAACTATCCACCATAATGGGTACCCGGGCGATGCCGGGGTCTGCAAGGGCAAGACCGAGAAAGCGGGTCAAGGCGGTTTTTGCGTCTAACAGGGGGTCGTCCATACTGACATTGATGCTCTGGGCGCCTTGGGCGATCATTGACCGGGCTATACCTAAGGCTTGGGGGTAGGCTTCCTGTTGAATGAGCTTGAGAAATTGACGGCTCCCGGATACATTGGTCCGTTCTCCTATTTTAGTGAGTCCCTTGGGGTCTACTTCCAAAGGCTCAAGACCGGCAAAAACCGTTTTCCAGGGTATGGCCGGAATGGTCCGGGGCGGGTATCCTTGGGCCTTGGCAGCCATAGCAGCAATATGCTCGGGGGTAGTACCGCAACAGCCGCCTAGAATGTTCAGGAGCCCCTCTTGCATATAGGTTTCGAGACACGCGGCCATGGATTCAGGGCTTGCATCATATACGCCGAATGCATTAGGCATCCCTGCATTAGGGTGCACGCTGGTAAGGCAGGGAGCGATCCCGGCCAATTCCTTACTGTACACCTTGAGCCGCTCTGCGCCAAAAGAACAGTTCAATCCAATAGACCAGGGCTTGGCGTGGACCAGGGAGATGCAAAAGGCTTTAAGGGTCTGACCTGAAAGGAGCCTTCCTGCCGTATCGGAGATGGTAGCGGAGATCATCAGGGGCAGGTCCAGGCCCCGTTCTTCCATGAGCCGGGAGACCGCGAAAACAGCAGCTTTGGCGTTGAGGGTATCGAAGATGGTTTCGATGATGATGATATCTGCGCCCCCATCCACCAGCCCTCGGGCATTATCGTAATAGGCGGCTTCCAATTCGTCCCAGGAAATGCCCCGTTTACCGGGATCGTTTATATCAGGGGAGAGGCTGGCGCTTTTTGCGGTTGGTCCCATGCTCCCCGCTACAAACCGGGGTTTATCCGGAGTAGCAATTGTATCCGCAGCTTTCCGGGCTAAAGAAGCCGCGGCAGCGCTTATCTCGTAGGCCAGACCTCCTATCCCATAATCCGCCAAAGATATGGAGGTCGCGTTAAAGCTACAGGTCTCGATAATGTCTGCCCCTGCTTGCAGGTAGGCAGTATGAATGGCGGAAATAAGTTCCGGCTTGGTAAGACAGAGGAGATCGTTACATCCGGCCAAATCGGTTCCATGAGCTGCGAACCGGTTTCCTCGAAAATCCGCCTCCCTTAAGTGGTATCTCTGGATCAGAGAACCCATAGCCCCATCCAAAATGAGGATCCTTTGTGAGGCTATGGCATTAAGCTGTTCCTTATTCATAGAGTCATGGTAGCACACCAGGGAAGTATGTGCAATTAGGACAGGGCGGTGATGTGATTTCATCGGTCAAATAGGGGCAATAGGTTCCCACAGATACCATGCAGGTCAATGGTACTTTTAATGATCTTGCCCTGTAATTAGCTCTAAAGCTATTGACATTTCAAAAATCCCTGAAGAATGAAAAAGATTAGTGCTATGAATACAAACGCTATAAAACTCCTTACGGGAATGTTATTATTTATGTTATGTTCCTCGAATAGCTATGTATTATTCAAGTAACGTGGTATTTGAATTTATTGCATTAGCAGTACATACATTTTCAAAGCAAGGTAACATGAAAAATAAAATAACCTACACCATACCAGGGTATGATTTTTGTATGGCAAACAATAGACCTGTTTAACAACCTCTTAAACCAGCCTTCATAATTTATAAAACCACAAATCGAGGTCATTCTTAGTGAATGCTGGTTACAGCAATGTCCACGGTAAGGATATGCCATCCTCTTGTATGTTTTTATTTTGGCATTGATATGTTCAATGACCACACGCCTCCTCAATAGCTCTTTAGTATATGCTTTTTCCTCTGCGGCCAGTTGATGGTTTTTACTTGCCTTTACCGGTATGAAGCGGTTTGCATGGTATTGTTTTATTCTTAGGTATCCACGATCAGCATCAAGGAGTATCGAATTGCTGATGTTTGTTCCTATGGTGTCTTTATATACCTTGAAGTCATATTCACTGCCTTTGGCCTCCTGAACATCCGTATCTCCGTGGTGTTTCGCTCAATTATTTTGAGGTCGATTTTCGCCTGATCGTCTTTTTTCCGGGCAGGGCATATGTGCAGTCTTTAATCAGGGTATCTTTCACCCACTGGATGGACAGACAAACCGTTCCTTTCCAGACACCCTATTCTGCCGCAATACGGTCCATCGTTCGGTACTGCCGTAAGTATTTTAAGACAATATGCAGCTTGTCTTCGACGGTCAGTTTTGGAGGTTTACCCCCGTTTTTATGCAGGGCGTCGAACTCCTTTTGGAGCATCGAGAGCATGGTATGAAACGTGCCGGGTTTTACCCCGTACAACCGCTTAAAAAGAACCGCTTTGGCATTTGCCGCCTTGTTTTCTTTTCCCATGTCATCTTTAGATGGTTATTAAACAAGTCTAATATACTAGACTTGTTTAATAACCATCTAAACGCGTCTCTCATAATTTATGATACCGCAAATCAAAGTCATTCTCAGTGAATGCCGATTACAGCAATGACCCCGATAAGGATATGCCATGCTCTTGAATGTTTTTATTTTGCAATTGATATGTTCAATGACAACCCGTCTCCTCGCAAGCTTTTTATGATATGCTTTTTCCTTTTTGGTCAGTTGATGGTTTTTACTTGACTTGATCGGTATGAAACTGTTTGCATGGCATGCTTCTATCCCAAGGTATCCCCGATCCGCATCAAGCGATGTCGAATTGCTGACGGAACTCCCGATGCTGTCCTTATCCACCGTGAAGTCATGCTCACCGCCTTTGGCCTCCTGAACATCCAGTATCTCCATAGTGTTTCGCTCGATGATGACCTGGGTCTTCAGCGTATGGCGTTTTTTTTTCCGAATAATACGCTTTTTGACCTTCTTTCGGGCGGTTTATTGGACTTTCCGTGACGTCGACCACGAGAGATTGAATTGACTCTGATTTTCTCTTAAGCACTTTTTTCCCGGGCAGGGCAAACGTACCGTCTTTAATTAACGTATTTTCCACCCATTGGATGGACAGGCAGACCGTACCCTTGCAAACCCCATATTCCGCTACGATACTGTCCATCGTCCGGTAC
>JAISOX010000102.1 GCA_031275325.1 Treponema sp. | reverse complement strand
CCTTAGCCCCTGAGGCCGCGGCTTTAGCCCCTGAGGCCGCGGCTTTAGCCCCTGAGGCCGCGGCTTTAGCCCCTGAGGCCGCGGCCTTAGCCCCTGAGGCCGCGGCTTTAACCCGTAACTTCGTCTGCTCAGGGGCGGTTCTCCAGAAAACTTTTTGGGGACTTAGGATGCCTCTATACTTTTACAGAAGGATACATGGACGCGCCCTGCAAGGGTTCAGCTCGTTCTGCAGGAACAGCCCTCTAGCCCGGGACGTTTCAGCCTGATACGCCAACTGATCCTTTCGTTTCGGGGAATAAGCCCCCTTTTTTGCGGGATCATGCTTCTCAAGAAAAAGATGAGACCCCTTCACCTCCACCAGTTCACCTGCTTCAATGGGTTTACCCTGACCTTATAGCACTGCCTACTTCTCAGGTTTTACAGTACTATGGTAGACTTACCCTGATGATACTGGAAAAAAGTCTGGTGGCGTATAAAAACCGCCCTGCTTTGGTAAACGACATCGGGGAAAAGATAGGCATAACCCTGGCGGGAGGCGAATCCTTCCGGGTTCGGGAAAAGGATATTGAGCTACTCCATCCAGGGCCTTGTACCCTGGGAAGCCTTGAACAGGAACTCCCCCCGGCAGATGTCCGCGCTGCCTGGGAATTACTGGAAGGGAATAGGGTTTCCTTTCAGGAACTGACTGAATTGGTTTACGGTGAGTACACCGGGAACACTGCCTGGGCCGTGTATCGGATCTTCAAGGATGGCCTGTATTTCTCAGGGACCCTCCAGGAGATACAGAGCCGGCCTCTGGAAGCACTGGAAGCGGAAACCCAGAAACGGACTGAGAAACAGCGGGATGTGGCGGAACGGGAGGCTTTTTTGGAACGCCTCAAGGCTCGGACCCTGCAGTTCCCTGAGGATCGCCGGTTTCTCCATGATGTGGAAGCCCTGGCCTATGGTAAAACCGATAAAAGCCGTACCCTCAAAGACCTGAAGCTGCCTGAATCTCCCCAGGAAGCCCATAGGGTACTGCTTAGCGCAGGATGCTGGACCCCCTGGGTCAATCCCCACCCCCTGCGGTTTGGACTTTCTCCTGTATCGGCAAAAATTCCGGTAAATCCTCCTCCGGGGGATGAGGACCGGGTGGATCTGACCCATCTTAAAGCCTTTGCCATTGACAACTCCTGGAGTAATGATCCGGATGATGCGATTTCAGTGGAGGGCCCGTGTCTCTGGGTCCACGTAGCAGACCCTGGGGCCTCGATCCTACCTGGAAGCCCGGTAGATGGGGAGGCCCGGAACCGAGGGGCCACGCTCTACCTTCCTGAAGGCGCGTCTTTGATGATAGCTGAAGAAGCCCTCTCTTTGTATGCCTTGGGCATGGAAGCGGTCTCCCCGGCGCTGTCTTTCAAGATGGTCCTCAATGAAGCAGGGACCATAATGGAAACCGATATCTTTCGTTCTTGGGTTAAGGTACGCCGTTTGACCTACGAAGAGGCTGACGCATTACTCCAGCAGGAAGGCGCTGAAGTCCCGGAATTAAGCGCCCTCTTCAAGATAGCGGAAAAGAACCTGGCCCGCCGGCGTACCGCCGGGGCCGTGTTCATGGAATTCCCCGAAGTGCATATCAAGGTTTCTGAGGGACAGGTAGCAATTGAACCCGTAGCAGCCCATGAATCTGCGGATATGGTCCGGGAATGTATGCTCCTTGCCGGGGAAGGAGCCGCGCACTGGGCCCTGCGACGGCGGCTTCCCTTCCCCTATGTAAGCCAGGAAACCGGGGACCTCCCCAATGTCCCGCTCCGGGGTATAGCCGGTTCCTACCAGCTTCGCCGGTGTATGCGCCCGCGAACCCTTTCGGTTAAACCGGGAATCCACTGGGGCTTGGGGCTTGATGTATATACCCAAGTTACCAGTCCCTTGCGCCGGTATACGGACCTCTTGGCCCACCAGCAGATCCGGGCTTTTCTACGGCAAACCGCCCCTTTGGGAGAAGAAGAACTCATCCTCCGGCTTGGCGCAGGGGAAGCCGCGACCCTCGCCACGGTACAGGCTGAACGAGCCTCCCGGGCCCACTGGATCGCGGTGTATTTATCGGATAAAAAAGGCTCCTCCTGGGAAGGGGTGCTATTGGAAAAACGAGGCAACCGTTCTCTGGTCATGATCCCTGCCCTTGGCTTAGAGACCCAGGTAGCGGTTAAAGGGGATCGAGAACCGAATGAACCGGTCCCGCTCACCCTTTCTTCAGTGAGGATCCCTGAAACGGATATGGTATTTGTAAGCGAATGAGCAGCCGGTACCAATCAGTGCTCGCATAAATAGAGCAATGTCCATAAATGCGGCTGTTCCAAAACTTCAGTTTTTGGAACAGCTTCCTTAGATGTAGCGGGAAAACCAGTCTCAAGCCCGGTTTTCCCAAGAGCTTGTCCAAAACTAACCGGGTTTTGGAGCAAGCTCACATGATAAAAAATACCGAGTTCCCGAGTAAAATGGGCTAAACCATCTTGACGTAATTGTAATTGTGTATAAAATTAATCCTATATGAGTGACTATCTGGATCCTAATAACGAAGAATTGCTTAAAGACTTTTTCAGCGAAGCCCAAATGCAGGTGGATACCCTGGAACAAAATATCCTGGTTCTTGAAAATGAGGGCGGAAACCGGGATGCGGTGGATGAGATTTTCCGGGCAGCTCATACCCTAAAAGGGGGAGCGGCTACCGTAGAAATGATGGAATTGTCCCATTTTACCCATCTAGTTGAGGATGTATTGGATGCTATTCGGTCCGATGCAGTCACCATAAATGAGGATGTGGTGGATACCCTCCTCGCGGCTATTGATATTATCAAGGCAATGATTACCCAGCGTATGGATGGTTCTGTATACACCGAGGATACCTCGGAGATAGAAAGGCGTCTTTCCGTTTTGTTGCCTGAAGGGTCTGGCCGTAAAAAGAGCGCCTCCAAGGCCGGGCCTGCTGCTGTAGCGACGACACCACTTCCGCCTCCTGCACGGCCTGTGGCAGAGATCAAGGCCGTGGGAGGTCTTTCCGAGTACGATTTACTGGAGCTCAAGGAATCCGCGGAAAAGGGTGTGCCGATTTATCGGATTTCGGTGCAGTTTGATGAAAACGGGCTGATGAATACCGTGGGAGGTATCCAAATATACGCCTCTCTCAAAGAGGATGGTACGATACTGAAAACCTCCCCGGATTTTGAGCAGCTCTATGAAGATAATTTCTTTCCGATAGTAGATTATTATATATCCAGTCGTAAGAGCATTGATGAGTTACGGCGGCATGTAACGATTCCTGACGTAAGTTTTGGGGCGGATATTGTCAACATAAATGATATCATAGGAGTGGTTCCGGCTTCGATAGCGCCGCCGCCAGAGGCTGCGCCAAAACCGGAACCGGTTAAGGCGGCCCCAGCAAAAGCGGTTCCACAGCCTGTTCCCGTGGCAGCGGCTCCCAAAGCTGCTCCGGTAGAAGCAGAGGACCATGAAGCCAAGGCCAGGAGCGCCAAAGAATCCGCGGATACCAAAAAAGCCGGAAAAGAGGCAGGTTCCATACTGCGGGTTGACTCCAAACGGATTGATGATCTGCTTAATCTGGTTTCTGAAACGGTTATCACCAAGGCCACCTTTAATCAAATAAGTAATCAGTTTAGTGATTTGGTTAATGATCTCCATACCTTGGAAGCTACCTATCGGGATAAAATTAAAAACCTCTTTGATAGCCTGCCCGGTTATCTGGAAAGTATTCAGGGCGGCCGTTCCATCAAGGACATCCGGAAAGAGATTGGAGAGCAATACGGGGATATTTTCTCTCTCTTTGATGGGTTTGAAGCCTCGGTGAAGAGTAATGTCGGTAAATTCCGTTCCACCTCCCAGAATCTGGGACGTATTACCGGCGAACTCCAGGAAGGAGTCATGCGGATCCGGATGGTCCCGATCAGTCAGATCTTCGGACGGTTCCCCCGTTTGGTCCGGGACCTCTCCAAAAGCCTTAACAAGAAGATCAATTTGGTGGTCGAAGGGGAAGAAACAGAACTGGATAAATCGGTTATCGAGGACCTCTTGGATCCCATCATGCACTCGGTCCGCAATTCGGTAGATCACGGTATTGAATCCCAGGAAGAGCGTCAAGCAGCGGGAAAACCTGAAGAGGGGATGGTGCTCCTCAAGGCGACCAATGAAGGTAACATGATCATCATTGAGATCGGCGATGATGGTAAGGGTATTGATGTGGAAGCGGTTAAGGCCAAAGCCATTGAACGGGGACTCATCCATCCGAATAAGGTGTTGACCGATATAGAGGCGTTTAACCTGATCTTCGAACCGGGATTCTCCACGGCAAAGAGTATTACCTCCATCTCGGGCCGGGGGGTTGGACTTGACGTGGTCCGCCGGCAGATTGAAAAGCTCAACGGTACGGTTACGGTCAGTTCTGAGCGGGGAAAGGGGACCAAATTTATCATTAAACTGCCCCTTACCTTGGCGATTATTCAAGGGCTTCTGGTCCGGGTTGGCTCTGAAATCTACTCCATTCCCATTACGTCGGTTATTGAAAGCCTGCGGATCAAGGCGGAAGAGATCCGGAAGATCGATAACTACGAAGTTTTCAATATCCGGAATGACGTTGTTTCCCTGCTCCGGCTTAACCGGCTTTTTGGGATAAAGACCGAAAAACAGCAGGAGTATAACTTCATTGTTATTGTGGGGAGCGCTGAAAAGAAGATGGGCTTCATGGTAGACAGTCTCATCGGCGAGGAGGACGTGGTGATTAAGCCGCTGCGGGATCAGTACACCAATTCTCCAGGGATCGCAGGCGCGTCTATCCTGGGAGATGGATCGGTTTCTCTTATCATTGACGTGAGTCAGCTTTTGGAGTTGGGTCTTCGTAAGGAATTGGAGCAACGCCAAATCCGTGAAGCATCAATACGGTAGCGAGGAAAACTATGGCGGTGATTAAAGATTTAGCAACGGTAAACGCCGAGCTGCAGCAGCAGAAAGAACGGGTCGATACGGTTGATTTTAAGATGGTAACCTTTTCCCTGGCGGGTAAAGATTATGGGGTTGATATTATGAATGTTAAGGAGATTGCCAAGGCGGATAAGTTTACCTATGTGCCTAATGCGGTCTCCTTTGTGCGGGGGGTGTATAACCTTCGAGGGGATATTATTCCCATTATTGACCTCAGAACTTTCTTTCACATGAAGAATGAGCGCCGGGCGGATGGTCAGGAAAACATGCTCATCCTGCATCTTGATGATCGGGTGTACGGAGCTATTGTTGACAAGATAGACAAGGTGGTGGGTATCAATTCTGAAACCATTCAGCCTCCTCATCCCATGTTTGGAGAAGTCAACATCAAATTCATTACCGGGGTAGTGGAAAAGGATGGGTATCTCTATATCATTCTCGATGTACTGCGGATGTTTAGTCAGAAAGAAGAGGAGAAGCAGAAACCACGAACCGCTATTCAGGAGGTTCCAGGAGATAATTACTATGCCCCTCAGGCTCCTGGCCCCGAGCAAGCCAAGGAAAGACTGGCCGCTATCTCAGAGACGACCCTGGATTTCATAAAAGAAAGCCTTGCGGCATTGAAGCGGTTCTATGTCAGCCCCATTAACCATGAATGGTTTCGTAAACAATTTACCGAATGGAGCAGTACCCGTACTGATGCGGAGTTGCAGCTTAAAAACGCCGCGGAGGCGGATGAATACCTGGCTGATTTTTATTCTCCCCATACCGATGAGTTCTGGAGTGACGGTTATGCCGCTCAGGTGAAGGAGGTCCTGCCGGATATGAATTCAAATAACATCCAGGTATGGGAATTAGGGTGCGGAAAGGGGTATGAAACTTTTTCGTTTGCTTGTATACTGAAATTGCGGTATCCTAACGGACACATAAAAATTTGGGCCAATGATAATGATATTATGGCCATAGCCGATGCGCCTAACATGACCTTTGATCTGAATAAGATGCCGGAATATTGCCGCAGTTTCATGGTTAAAGGACGTAATGGGTATACGTTTAATCAAGTTATCAAGGATTCAATTGTGTTTGAATACCACGATGTTTTAAATAATAACTCCTTGCCGGATTTAAATATTATCCTGGCTCGGGATATCATTTCTTTCTTTCCTGTTGACAGCCAAGAGCGCTTGATCGCGGATTGTTCTGAAAAACTGAAAGAGAGGGGAGTCATTATTTTGGGGAAAAATGAGGTATTGTCCGGGGATAATTGGGCATCTATAGGGAGAGAGCCTGTCTCTGCATTTTTGTATCGTAAAAATTAATTCGGGTAAGGAGTTATACTATGAGAGTTGAATATATTAACCCTTTTGTTGAAGCGACCTATAATATTCTCAAAGAAGTTCTGGGGACTGAGGTTATTCGTGGTTCTCTCTACCTTAAGTCATCAACTATGGCAATCCAGGGGGTTGCAGCGTTGGTGGGTCTTGCAGGAGATGTGGAAGGGCGGGTTATTTTCGATATGACGAGAGAGACCGCTTTGGCAGTAGCAGGGGCCATGAACGGCGGTGAAAAGTTCACCACCATGGATGAAATGGCCAAGGCAACGATTCAGGAATTGGCCAATATGATAACCGGTCAGGCGGTTACCAAGCTCCATGATTTGGGCTTTAAGTTTGACTTGACGCCCCCCGCGCTTTTTACCGGTGACAACATGGAGGTATCGAATAATCTCAAAGTGGAGGCACTGATCGTTCCTATGGAGTTGGGGCCTTGTGGTAAGATTGAGGTCAATGTGGTTATCCGTGAGCGGGTGTGAAGTTATTTTTCCAGATACTTGAACATTATTTTCAAGTGTGATAAAGTAGAGGCGAATTACCCGGCAGGAAGTTTGTGAAGACGAGGAGGGTGTCGGGAAATTACGGGCGGTTAGCTCAGTTGGTTAGAGCACCAGTATGACACGCTGGGGGGCACAAGTTCGACTCTTGTATCGCCCATTTTGGGGGTTTATCGTGAATAATCCTATCAGCCCTGTTTTGTACTTGCCATATAGCGCTTCTTTAGGGTATCATTTCACCCAATGAAAAAACTCACCGGTATTCCTGCATCTCCGGGTATAGCCATCGAAAAGGCCTTCTTATATTTGGAGGATGATTTCCCTGAGATTCCCCGATATAGCATAGGGAAAAACCAGGTCGCAGCCGAATGGAAGCGGTTCCTGAGGGCTAACCATAAAGCAGCGGAAGAAGTCAAAGATCTGCATGAACGGGCCTTAGGGGAAGTGAGCACAGAACAGGCCGCTATCTTTCAGTCCCATCTGATGATGTTAGAAGATACGGACTTTCAGGAACAGATTAAGGATCGCCTCAAAGACAGTCTGCAAAATATAGAATGGGTGTTCTGGGATATTTCCCATGAATTGTCCCAGCGCTTAATGGCTTCTCCGGATTCCCTGTTCCGCGAACGGGCGGCGGATATTTCCGATGTATCTCGTCGGGTGATGCATCAGCTCTTGTCTGTTAAGCAATTTTCCCTTGCGGATCTGAACGTTGATGTGATCCTGGTAAGCCATGATTTGCTGCCTTCAGATGTGTTAGCCATGAACAAAAAACGGGTCAAGGCCATTGTCATGGATGCCGGGGGAAGGACATCCCATACCGCCATTCTTGCCCGGGCCTTTGATATTCCTGCAGTGTTGGGGCTTTCCACTATTACTAAAGAAATTGATGCAGGTGATAAACTGGTGGTAAACGGTACTTCCGGAGAGGTGATCATTAATCCAGATACCCAGGTTTTGTGGCAGTACCAGAAGGTTATCGATCAATACCGTAAGCGCTTTGACGAATTTCTGGAATTACGGGACCTCCCTGCAGAGACGAAAGATGGGTATCGGGTCTGCCTCAAGGCCAATATTGAAATTCCTGAAGAAGCGGATCAGGTTTCCCGTTATGGTGCAGAAGGCATCGGGCTGTACCGTTCGGAATTCCTCTTTCTCACCCCAAAACAGGCCACTGCCGAAGAGGAGCAGTACCGGGCTTATAGTCATGTCCTCAAAGCCATGGAAGGCCTGCCAGTAACCATCAGAACCCTAGACAATGGGGGAGACAAATTGCTTCCCAATTTCCAGGCCACTGACGAAAAGAATCCTCTCCTGGGCTGGCGGGCCATCAGGTTTTCCCTTTCCCGGCCTGAGCTTTTTAAGACCCAGTTGCGGGCCTTACTGCGCGCCAGTATCAACGGAAACTTAAAGATCATGTTTCCTATGATTTCCGGGATCGAAGAGTTGGAGCAGGCCCTAGGTATCCTCGAAGAGACCAAAGCTGAGTGCCGTATGAAAAACCAGACTTATAGCGATGATATGGAAGTCGGGATCATGATTGAAGTACCTGCCGCTGCCATGACCGCGGATATCCTCGCTGAACGGTCGGATTTTTTTTCTATCGGTACCAACGATCTCATCCAGTATTCCCTGGCAGTGGATCGGGGAAACGAGCGGGTCAATTATCTGGCCCAGCCATCTCATCTAGGGGTGCTCCGGTTTCTCAAGAAGATCATCCAACATGCTCATGAGAAGGGAATTACCGCAGCCATGTGCGGCGAGTTGGCCGGGGATCCCTCAGCAACGGCTTTGCTTTTAGGCTTAGGGCTGGATGAGTTTAGTATGACTGCCCAGTCTATTCCCCAGGTCAAGCGAATCATCCGTGGAGTAACCCTTGAAAGCTGCCAGATCTTAGCAGAAAAGGCCCTGCAGTGCACCTCATATCATCACGTTACCCTCCTGGTGGAAGCCTGGATGGCCGAATATTTCCCCAGCGACTATGAAATTCGATCCCGATAAGCATTACCGGAATCTTCCGGTAGTGGTGTTGGTGGGGCGGCCCAATGTGGGCAAGTCCACCTTATTCAACCGCCTGGTACATACCCGCCGGGCCATCACGGATCCGACCCCAGGAGTTACCCGGGACCCGGTGGGGATGGATACGTTTATTCAGGGAAAACCCCTCAGGCTCATTGATACCGGAGGGTTTAAGCTGGAAAAAGCAGCGGATGAATCTCTAAAAATCCTGGATGTACTCGTGCAAGAGCGGACTGTGGAGACTCTAAAGCAAGCGGATCGGATCATCCTTATATTAGAAGCCGGAGAAATAACCCATGAAGATGAGGAATTTATCGAATTTCTTCGGCCCTTTCAGGATCGATTGTTGGTGGCGGTCAATAAGACCGAAGGAGGCCGCCGAGAGCACGATGCCTGGAACTGCCTCTCCTACGGCTTTGATCGGCTCTTTATGATCTCCGCAGAACATGGGGATCATGTGACGGATCTGGAAGAGGGTATTCTGAGGGGGCTTGATTTTTCCCAGGTCCAGGAGCGGGAAGAGGGCGTGACGCACCTGCAAGAAACGATACGTATCGCCCTCCTGGGGAAGCCTAATACCGGGAAGTCCACCCTTTCCAATCGGCTCACTGCTTCCCAGGCTTCGATTGTCAGCGACATGCCAGGTACTACCAGGGATGTGGTGGAAGGGGCATTCCTGTATAAAAACCGAACCTTCAAAATCCTGGATACTGCGGGGATCCGGCGGAGAACCAAAGTTACAGAAAACATCGAATATTATTCGGTGAACCGGGCCATCAAAGCCATTGACCAGGCGGATCTGGTTTTTCTCGTGATCGATGCTCAGGAAGGGCTCTCGGATCAGGACAAAAAGATCGCTGCCTTGGCCCATGATCAGGGCCGGGGTATTATCATGGTCCTCAATAAATGGGATACCCTGCCCCAGGTAAAGAACCAGGTTCAGGCGGTCCAGGATCGGATCCGGTTTCTATTTGCCAAGATGGAATACGCGCCGATTATTCCCGTGAGCGCCAAAGATGGAACCGGGGTAGATAAGCTGTTGGATACTGCCCTGAGACTGTATGGGCAGCTCATACGGCACATTGATACCAGCCTCTTGAACCGGGCCCTTGAAGGGTGGCTTGAGGAGTATCCCCCTCCCATAGGCCCTCAGACCCGATTCAAAATAAAGTATGCCCTGCAAGTTTCGGATAAGCCGGTTAAATTCGTCTTTTTTGTGTCCCGTCCCCAGGCGGTTAGCGCTTCCTATGTGTCCTATCTCCGTAATAAGATCCGTCAAGATCTGGGCTTTTCTCAGATACCTATCGCCATTGAGTTGCGGTATTCAGGGAAAGTAGCTCGAAATGGAAAGGAATAAACCGTGATCTCCTATACCTTAGGTGACCTGGAACGGCTTTTAGGACTGAAGAACTACGTCATACGGTACTGGGAGAAGGAGGTTCCCTTGCTACAACCCCATAAGGATCCACAGGGAAGACGGATCTATGCAAAGCAGGATCTGCACATTCTGTTCAGGCTCAAATACCTCCTCTATGACCGGCATTTTACCTTGGAAGGGGCCAGGAACCAGCTCTTTCGGGAAGTATCCGGGGAGCAGCAGAATCTTCGTGCCCAGATAGACGCGCTCCGTTCCGACTTACTATCCCTCTATGGGTTGGTCAAAGGGAGAAGCCCCAAAACCAGTATGCCAAAAACACAAAAAAAGCCCTGATGTACCTTTTTCCATCTTTGAACCCTGAAGTCCGTCGTACCCTAGAGGAACTCCTCCGCGTGATCGATCAGGTGTTTCCCCTGCCCCGGCGTTTCCGCATTAACCTTCCCCAGGATGTAGCAGAGCTTTCCCGGCTGCTCACCAGTAGCCGGGGTGAGCGCACTGATTCCTATTTAAGTACCAAGGGTTTACTTTCAGCCTATCTCCGGTATTTTCTCCCTTGGAACAGCTATCGTCTTTGTCGGCTCCTCCCGGGCTTATCCCTGCATTTCGCTGCTGGGGATGCTATTACAGACCTAGGTTCCGGTCCGCTGACCCTGGTCTTGGCCCTTTGGATTGCCCGGCCTGATTTACGGCAGCTTCCCCTGGAATTCCGTTGCCTCGATCGGAGCGCTGCGGTACTTGATGCAGGAAAGCGACTCTTTCACGCTTTATCAGGAGGAGCCTCTCCCTGGGTGATTAAGACCATCCATGCACCCCTGGGAGCACCCATATACGGCCCTAAAGCCCGCTTGGTTTCGGCGCTTCATGTGTTCAATGAACGCTTTGAGGGAATACCCCAAGCTGATACCAGGGCTTTGCAGCAAGCTGCGGATAAAACCAGCCGGTTCCTTTCTTCTCTAGTTACAGCATCCGGTTCCATCCTGATTCTTGAACCAGGAGTCCCCTGGTCTGGGGAGTGGATTGCAGCGTTGCGGAGCGCCCTGCTTAAACGAGGGCAGGGGGCTTATGCGCCTTGTCCGCATCAGAAAGCCTGTCCTTGTCCAGGAGGAAAGGCTAAGTGGTGCCATTTTACCTTTGATACGGAAGATGCTCCTTCAGCCTTGCATATCCTTTCCTCTGCTGCAGGATTTCCTAAAGAGCGGGCCACCTTGAGTTTTCTGTTTACTGGACCTGCAAGGAAAGCACAGGAACTTCCTCAGCAGGGAGAAAAAACGCTTCCTGTACGGATTCTCTCAGATAGGTTCCCTGTACCTTATCAGTCCAGGAAGAAAGAAGTGCACCAGAACCGGTATGGACGATACGGCTGTTCTGCCCGGGGACTTGTTCTGGTGATTGAGCAGGAGCCAAGAAAAGGTAATAAATCAGGAGAACTGGTCATGCTTACCCCCGGATCGCCGAAAAAACAGGATCCTAAAACTGGAGCTTTGATGGTGGACATCCCGCGTACTGTGGTAAAGCCTTAAACTCAGATAACGAATAAGAAACTGCAAAGCGTACAAAGAGGGGCTAAAATCCCATGGTTAAGCCTCCGGCTCAATAGCATCACATATACAAATCGTTATGCGAAATGCCCCCTAAAATTGGTTGAAAATATATTGACATAAAATATAAATAAAAGTATAAAGATATTATGAAGAAATTTACAACAATTGGGCGTATTATTATATTTACCATAATAAC
>JAISOX010000074.1 GCA_031275325.1 Treponema sp. | reverse complement strand
CTATTTCCTTATTTTACGAAGAAAAAGAGCGAATAGCCTAGAGCATTAATTGAACTTGAGCCTTGTTAGCTTCCAGCCCTTTCCTGTTACCCTGAGGTTAGGCTTGCTCCTTGATAATCCGAGCCAGGTCCCGGCCCCGGGCTTCCAGGGCAGCAAGGTCCTCCCCAGAAGGAACCCCTGCCCATTCCAGGGATTCCAGGTTATTCCATTTAAGCCCTTCAATAGCCTGTTCGTAGTCTTTTTTAGCGCCCCCAACCCAGCCCCAAGAGCCAATACGGAGTACGGTCTTTCCCGTTATATGCTTGCGCCGGAATATATCAAGCACCCAGGCCATAGGGGGAAACATGGCATATTCATAGGTCGGCATGGCCAGCACCAGGCCCCTGCTTTTATAGGCATCCTGCAGAATATATGATACATTTTCATCTGGGATCCGGTGTGTGGAATAAGGAACCCCTTCCTGTTCTATGCCCCGTATGACCGCATCAAGCCCTTGCTTGGTATTACCGTACATGGATCCCCAGATCAGGGTGATTTCCTTTTCCCCTGGGCCTTTGGCATAGGAGGCGTACCGAAGATACCGATCGAGTATGTTTTGCGGATTCTTACGCCAAACCATGCCATGACTTGGGGCAACGCATGTAATCTCCAGACCAGCGAGTTTTTTGATCCCCCGTTCTACAAACCCTGAAAAAGAGGAAACAATATTGGCATAGTACCTAAGGCTTTCCTTTTCAAAGAAGGCGTGTTCTTCTTCGGTAAACTCATCATCAAACCCTTTGCTTCCTAAGACACCGAAAGAACCAAAAGCATCACAGGAGAAAAGGGTCCCTGAAGCAGCTTCCCACGTAACCATCGTTTCAGGCCAGTGGATATTAGGGGTCTCAAAAAAAGTGAGGACCTTTCCCTTTCCTAAATCCAGGGTTTCACCATCTTTGACTGCCCGCAATCCCCTATCGAGCTTAAAAAAGGATTTAACCAGATTGATACCTTTGGCAGTGGAGATAATCTCAACCCGGGGGTTCCGTTCCCGGAACTCCCTCAACCAACCGGTGTGATCCGGTTCAAGGTGATTCAAGATCAGGTAATCCACTGCCTCAAAACCGATGCCTAACGAGGTAAAAGCCTCTTCAAGCTGCCTTGGCGCATCAGCCCAATCCCTGACGAGATCGATCAGCGCGATCTTTTCGCCCTTTACCACATAGGTATTAAGAGAAACCCCATGAGGGATAGGCCAGATACCTTCAAAAAGCTCAGTAGTTTGAATATCCGTATGGATATAAAATACCGCATCAGCAATAACATGAACGTTCATTACATACTCACCAAAACGACAACCCTCAAGCATGAGAGTTTCTGAAAAAAATACAAAACAACTACCATCTCTATCGAGAATGGATACACCATCGAGAATCAGTCACCCACCGGGGATTATCGTTTTAAAAAGGTAACAACCCGGTCTAAAACCTTATTTCTATCCAAGGGCTTGATAATATAACTCTTTGCGCCGGTCATTAGGGACTTTTTGACTACATCCTCTTTACCCAAGGCGCTGACCATGATTACCACCGCATTTTTGTCAAATTCCATTATCTTTTCCAAGGCAGTAACCCCATCCATAACCGGCATGGTAATATCCATGGTAACCAAATCCACTTTGGGAAACATTTCCTTGTACCTTTCCAGTCCCTGGGCACCATCTGCAGCGGTACCTACCACTTCAAATCCTTCAGAGGTAAAGATTTGACTTAGCTGCTTTGCGATAAACATGGAATCATCAACCACAAGAACCCGGTATGCGCTACCATCAGGCCGTATCCCCGCAGGAATTTTATCGCTGGTACTTGTGGGCATATTAGATTTTGCTATCATACGGCATACTCCTCTATTCTATATACTGTATATTCTAGAATATTACAAGTCAAGATCCCTGCCAAACAAGCAGAAACCTCCTTTTTCTTTTATCCTAAAATTAGCTATTACTATAGCATGGCAGTATCTTTTTTACTAGCTCCCATGGCGGAATTAAGCCATCGAGCCCTTCGGGAATTAATTGAAATTTTCGGCGCTTGTGATGAATATTTTACCGAAATGATAAGCGCCAGCGCCCTCATCAGCGGCGGCCCCTTTGAAGCCTGGTATACTGATCCGGGACCCTGTCCTCAGCGGCTGGTATACCAACTGGTGGGATCGGATCCAGAACAAATAGCCGCCGCGGTCAGTCTTCTGGATACAAAGGAATGCGCTGGTATTGACCTGAATATGGGCTGTTCTGCCCCTGCCATAGTACGGACCGGTGCAGGGGTCCGCTGGATGGCCTCTCCGGATCGTGCCGGGGCATTGATTAAGCTCCTGCGGAAACGAACCAAACGGCGGTTAAGCGTCAAATTGCGGATCGGTATGGAGGATGATTTTGAGTACCTGGTGGAATTCTGCAGGAGGCTCGAATCTGAAGGGGTGGAGCGTATCACCCTCCACCCCCGCACAGCCCGGGAAAAGTTTAAACGCCGTCCTCGCTGGGAATACGTGAGCCTGCTCCGCTCGGCCTTACATATCCCGGTTGCGGGAAATGGGGATATCGCCGATGCTCAGGAACTGGTCCGCCGGGCAGAAAGCTGCGATGCGATCATGGTAGGCCGTCTGGCCCTCCGCTCGCCTTGGTTTTTTGCCCAGGCACGGCACCTGGAAAATCCTGATGCAGGGAACCGGCCCCCCATCCCGGAATCCATCGATCTGGAAGAGCTGGGACTTCGGTTTCTTGAACTCTTGGCCCAGTATCAGCCCCGGGAATTCCACAAAAGCAGGGCTCACCGGTTCTTTAGCTATTTTTGTGATAATTTCACCTGGGCTACCTACCTTAAAACCCGTTTGAGCCGGGAAACCGAGCTTTCCGCCATGGCCGCCCTCTTGTCAGCCTATTGCCAAGACCATCCTGAGGAACGAACCCTGTATCTTACCCCATCCCCAGGACGTGCTTGAAATTAGCCGCTACCGTGTCAACCGAACCCTGGGCATCTATGTCTACTAAAAGCCCCTGTTTTCGGTAATACTCGATCAGAGGAAGGGTTTGTTCCCGGTAAACCTCAAGCCGGTTTCGGACTGCCCCTTCCTGGTCATCTTCCCGAATAAACAGCTCGCCTCCACACGCATCGCAGCGCTGCTCCTGTTTGGGTTTATTGAAAGCGATATGGAAGTTCGTCCCGCATTTCCGGCAAACCCGGCGGCCTGAAAGCCGTTCCAACACCACAGAATCGGGGATATCGAAATTAACCACCTTATCCACTGCAGAAAATGCTGCTAGGGCTTCAGCTTGGAAAATGGTCCGGGGGAAGCCGTCCAGAATATACCCTGATTGGGTATCCTCCTGGGCAAGCCGCTCCTTAACCAGGAGGATGGTGGTTTCATCATCCACGAGTTTCCCCCCTTCAATGATGGCCTTAACCCGGCAACCCAGGGGACTCATGACGGCTATGGCGGATCGGAAAAGCGCTCCGGTACTGATGTGGGGCACTTTACAGATTTCCACTCCTTTGGCGGCTAAGGTCCCTTTACCCGCTCCGGGGGGACCAAGGAAGATTAGTTTCATAGGCCTACTCCTATAACATGGGTAGAAGAACGGTAAGGATAAAAGCCCGATATTGAGGTTGGGAAGGCGTGGTCTGGGGACTACGGTCTGGAACTGAAAGTCCAAAAACAGCCCCCTCAGAGCCTTGTGCTTTTTTAAAGCTAAAGCGTACCAAGTGCTGCCTTTTCAAAAGCTGACATTCCGAAAAAGCCTCACGAGACTCGTCTCCCTGCCTCCACCCTGTTCAATCGGTTTATCCTGATCATCCTCTTGTCATACATGAGATAAGTATACCTGCAAAAGGGTATAATATAAAGCCCATGGAAATGTTTTAAGGAAGGGGCGGGGTTTCCTTTTTTCTTAATTCAAAGATAGAGTAAATACCCCGCAAAACTTGGGGCTTATTCCCCGGAACGGAATGACCGGTTGGTTGTATCAGAAGGCAAGCCGGGGAGGCCAAAAGGCCCCTAGATTCCCAGGAAGTTTTCTATGGGTTTATCCCGGATAAGGATTGTTCCCTCTTGATGAAGGATCGGGTATCTCCTACAATTTGAGTAGGATAAATATCACGGGAGTTACCCTATGAACCGAGGAACCTTACTCATACACAACGGCCACGAAATAGAGCCCTTAAGCGGGGCCTTGGGAGTGCCCATTATACAGACTTCCACCTTTGACCAAGGGGATCTGTCCGGCCATCAGGAATACGATTACGCCCGGTCAGGCAACCCTACCCGAAAAGCCCTGGAGGAGATCATTGCAGGCTTGGAAAAAGGGGCTCTGGGTTATGCCTTTGGAAGCGGCATTGCGGCGATTGCATCGGTGTTGGGGATTTTTTCTGCAGGAGACCACATCATTGCGGCAGAGGATATCTATGGCGGAAGCTGGCGGATCCTCAATACCTTTTATAAACGCTGGGGGCTGGAAATGACCCCGGTGGATGCAAGGGATCCGGATCAGATCCGGCGGGCCATCAAGCCGCATACTAAGGGGCTTTTTCTTGAAACTCCTTCAAATCCCCTGCTCAAGATTACCGATCTTCCGGCGTGCCTGGGGATTGCCCAAGAAGCAGGGATCATTTCCATTGTGGATAATACCTTTATGACCCCGTACCTGCAGCGGCCCTTGGAACTGGGAGCAGATATCGTGGTTCATTCAGCAACGAAGTTTCTGGGGGGACATAGTGACGTCATATCCGGTTTAGCGGTAACTAAGACCGAAGCCCTGGGGAAACGGGTATACGCCGTGCAAAACAGCTTTGGCGCGGTACCTGGTCCTTGGGACGTCTGGCTCGTGATGCGAGGGATCAAAACCCTCAAAGTCCGCATGGACGCCCAGGAAGCCACAGCCCGGCAATTAGCTGCCTGGCTCCAAGCCCATGATACGGTGAAGCAGGTGTTTTATCCGGGACTGGCTGGACATCCAGGCCGGGAAATCAACGAAGCCCAGGCAGCAGGAGCCGGGGCTGTGTTCTCCTTTAAGACCAGAACCAAGGAACAAGCCCTTCGTTTCCTGGGTAAGGTCGAACTGGCAGCCACCGCGGTGAGCCTCGGCGGGGTGGAGACCATTGCATCCTACCCAGTCAAGATGAGCCATGCCTCCGTACCTCCTGCGGAACGGGAGCGGCTGGGCATTACGGACACCTTGATACGGATATCCGTGGGCCTTGAGGATCCGGAGGATCTCATCGCTGATTTTGCGCAGGCATTACAGTAACATGAAACCGGCTTACAGGCTTACCGCGGCGTTTCAATCCCTCGCCTTTTGAAAAAAAACGCCCATAGTAATCACTCAATGCGTTTGGTATTATTTTAGAAAAAGCGTTGAAAAAAGTATAAAAGAGCCCAGCGCTCCTCAAACTGTTTGCAGGTTTTAGCCTGCAAGGAGTCCAATAACAGAGCATAACAGGAGATATGCATGGAAGAAACCCATTGTATCCATTCACCTCATGAGGATACGAACAGAAAGGGGCTTGTCCGAGACCGTTCCTTAGATACCGTTACGGTACGGGGGGCGCGTCTTTTTGAGCCTCATACCGGGGCTATCAGTACCCCCATCTATCAGAGTTCGACCTTCAGGCATCCGGGACTCTTTGAATCCACGGGTTTTGATTATTCCCGGGGGATCAATCCTACCAGGACCGAGCTTGAGCGGACCCTGGCCTTACTGGAACAGGGGCGCTATGGCCTGGCTTTTTCAAGCGGCATGGGGGCGATTTCCGGGATCATCAAGCTCTACCAGCCTGGGGATCACCTGATCGTTTCTGAGGACCTCTACGGCGGCACGTACCGGCTTTTCAACGAGTATTACGCCCGTTATGGTTTTTCCTTTTCTTGGGTGGATACCAGCGATTTTGCCCGGGTGCAAGGGGCTCTTCGCCCTGAAACCAAGGCCATTTTCATCGAGACCCCCTCGAACCCCATGATGAAAGTTACCGACATCCAAGGTTGTGCGGAACTCATTCATCGCCGTGGGGGCCAGCTTATCGTGGATAATACCTTGCTTTCCCCCTACTTCCAAAATCCCCTGGACCTTGGCGCTGATCTGGTGGTCCACAGCGGTACCAAATACTTAAGCGGCCACAACGATACCCTTTCAGGGTTCATCGTACTTTCCGATACCCGCCTCGAACAGGCCCTGCGGGAGATCCAGAAAAGCGAAGGCGCGAGCCTTTCCCCTTTTGATGCCTGGCTGACCCTGCGAGGCATCAAGACCCTGGCCCTCAGAATGAAACAGTGCGAGCACAATGCCTTCCGCATTGCCTGGTGGCTGCGGGAGCACCCCCGGGTGGACCAAGTGTTCTTTACCGGTTTTGCGGATCATCCCCAATATGCCTTGTCCTGTTCCCAGACTCGCGGTTCCAGCGGTATGATTTCATTTTATGTTAAAGATCCTGGGGATGTGGGGATATTGCTTAAAAGGGTGTCCCTTATCCTCTTTGCGGAAAGTTTAGGGGGCGTTGAGTCCCTCATAACCTATCCGCTGGTACAAACCCACAGCGCCATCCCTGAAGCTATGCGTCAGGCTGCAGGAATCAACGACCGGCTGCTGCGCTTATCCATAGGCATTGAGGATGGGGATGATCTCATCGCAGACCTGGCGGATGCATTCAGCCAATGCGGAAAGGAGCAACCGTCATGAGAATCTCCACTAAAGGCCGGTATTCCCTGGAAGCGCTGCTGTATATGGCCCTGCTTCCTGAAGGGGACTATGCCAGTACCAGAACCATTGCGGAAAACACCGGTCTTTCTGACGGATACTTGGAACAGCTCTTCATCCCCCTGAGAAAAGCCGGTATTGTCCAGGGTATCCGGGGGCCCCAAGGGGGCTACATCCCCGGCAAGCCGGTGAAGACGATCACCGTAGGGGATGTACTTCGGGCAGTGGAAGGCTCCCTGGAACTGGTGGATTGTGTAACATCCCAGCGCTGTCCCATCCGGGATGCATGCATTCCCCGGCATACCTGGTGTGAACTCTACCAGGAAATAAACACCTGCGTGGACGCCATTACCTTGTATGACCTGGTTGAGGCCTACCATGCCCTTGATACCGTGGAGTACGCGATATGAAAATTTCAATCCGAGGACGTTACGGCATACGGCTCCTCATTGATCTCGCGGAACATACCCATGAATCCCATGTGTCCCTGGCGAGCGTAGCGGAGCGGCAGCGCGTTTCTATCCGCTATTTAGAACAGGTCGCGGTGATACTGCGCAGGGCTGGGTTTATCCGCTCAGTTAAAGGCGCTTCTGGAGGGTATACCTTGGCACGGCCCCCTCAGGATATATTCATCGGGGACGCGTTGCGGGAACTTGAAGGGGATATGCTGGTGGTAGACCCGCCCCTTCCCAAGGTAAAAGAAACCAAGATACAACGGTGTATCAGGCTTACGGTTTTTGACAGGCTCAATGAACGGATCGCGGCGGTGATAGATCGGAAGACCCTGGCCTCAATAGTGGGTACGGTGGATCCGGATGAAGCCTATATGTATTTCATCTGAGCCCCGGGTCCGGGGCTGGAGGAAGGGCCGCGCCCGGGTCCAAGGATCCGCGCCCCTCCCCTGCGCCGCGCTGCAAACCTGGCCGTAAGCGCAACAGGCCCCTTTATGCAGGAATTGCATGAAGGGGCCTGTTGCGCTTGCGAAGTGGGCGGGATGCCTCCGAAAATGCTTTAAAAATATAAAAATAATGGTTATACAATGCTCTTAAATATCGTTGACTAAAAAACTTGAGTCATTTAGAATAGGCGAAATTAACCGGGGCGTACCAATCCTTTTCTGTTAAAAATGACCTGGAAAGCATTATGCAAAATTCCGCGGGGATCGGAGTCCAACCCAGTGGTTAGAGAGACTCTAACCCGTAGGTTAGAGAGACTCTAACGCGTAGGTTAGAGCGGGTCTAACGCGTAGGTTAGAGAGACTCTAACGCGTAGGTTAGAGTGAGTCTAACCCGTAGGTTAGAGCGGGTCTAACCCGTAGGTTAGAGTGAGTCTAACCGATGGGATACATAACACAACAATCTATTGGAAAGAGGGGATCATCCATTAAAAATGGAATACATGAAAAAACAATCCATTGAGCAGCTGCCATGAATGACGATAACCTATTTATCAAAAAGCTCTATACCCAGTGTATGTTCGCGTCTATGCTGGCCTTGGCGGGCTCTAACCTTGGGCAGACCGTAAGCGCCATCATCGCCGGCCAGCTCCTGGAATCCAGGGCCCTCTCGGTAATGGCAATGGCGCTGCCAATCGGGGCCTTGTTCTCAATGATAGGCGGCCTTTTGGGGGTCGGCGGTATGGTACTTTGCGCCGGGGCCATCGGGAATGGACGGTTCGACGAGTGCCACCGGATTTTTACGGTCGTATATCTGCTTAACCTGCTTGCCGGGGCGGTTCTGTCCTTTATCCTGCTTTCCTTCATCGATCCGGTGGTTCGTTTCCTGGGCGCTGATTCAGGGCTTTTTGAGGAAACAAAACGCTATGTTTCCATCCTGATTGCCGGCGGGGTCTTTTCCATGTCATTTAATCCGGCCTATCAGCTCCTCAGACTGGATGGCCGTTCCGCGGCTTCCATTGTCATATTTTTTGCCCAGGGGGTGGTTACGATAACCCTGACGCTGCTGTTCCTGGTCGTTTTCCGCTGGGGGCTGGAGGCTGTGGCCCTGGCCGCTGTTGCGGGCGCCGCGGTATCGGGACTGGGGGGCGCTTTTTTGTTATTCACGGGCAGCAAGAATTTCCACTTTACCCGGTCGGTTTTCAACAAAATACACCGGCCTGATATTCCCCGGATCGCGGGGAGGATCTTTATGGCCGGAAGTCCCAACGCCATGGAATCCCTGTGTATCCTGGTTCATTCCATCGTGCTGAACCGGCTGATTGCCCGGTCTTTTGGCATCCTCGCCCTGTCCTCGTTTAAGCTCATCCATACTTTCAACGCCTTTGCCCTGGTGTTCATCTTTGCCGTTTCCGGTCCGGTCATTCAGTTTGCGGGGGTCTTCGGCGCGGAAAAGGACAGTAAAAGCATTCACCAGCTTTTGACCCAGGTCTTTAAATGGGGTATCCTGTTTACCTTGGGGATCCTTGCCTTGGGCGAAATCTTCACCTCCCCATTGGTAAGCCTTTTCGGCATGGCCTCGCCGGATGCGCTGGCCGCAGCAATTCCGGCTGTACGGATCTTCGCCCTGAGCCTTGTCCCATCATTGATAAATAACATCCTTATCTGCGTCTATCTGGCCGAGAACCGGATCTTGCTGACCAATGTACTTATGGTTTCCCGCCTTTTCCTCTGGATTGTCATTCCCGCGCTGCTGCTGTCAAGCTGGATAGGCGTAACCGGTGTCTGGCACAGTTTTTGGATCGCCGAATTGTTTGGCCTGTTCACCGCCGTGGTTTTAAGCATGGGGTACCGCCGCCCTCATAAGCACCTTTCCCCGTTATTCCTGGTGGACCGGGAGGCGGAATTAACGGGGGTGTACAAATCCTTTTCGGTTAAAAATGACCTGGAAAGCATCACCCAAAGTTCCGCGGGGATCACGGAATTCTGTGAACTGAACAATCTGGGTTCAACGCTGACTATGTCCATATCTTTGGCCATTGAGGAGATGCTGGTGCTTATCCGCGGTCAAAGCCTGGCGGACGATGACGGCGAGGCGACCATAAATGTACGGGTGCTTATTGAAGAAACCACCGTCATACTGCGGGTTCGTAACGGGGGGAAGAATATCAACCCGGTAGATTATGCCAAGAATTCAAGCGGGGCGGAGGAAGCTGAAGTTATGGGAATAAAAGTGCTTTTGGCTGTAGCCCGTACTATTGATTACCGTAATACCTTTGGGATAAATAACACAACCATTCTATTGGAAAGAGGGGATCGTCCATTACATAAGGAACACACGAAAAAACAATCCATTGAGCAGCTACTGAATGACGATAATCTGTTCATCAAAAAGCTCTATACCCAGTGTATGTTCGCGTCCATGCTGGCCTTGGCAGGCTCTAACCTTGGACAGACAGCAAGCGCCATCATCGCCGGCCAGTTCCTGGAATCCAGGGCCCTCTCGGTAATGGCGATGGCGATGCCAATCTGGGCCTTGTTCTCGATGATAGGCGGCCTTTTGGGGCTCGGCGGTATGGTGCTTTGCACCAGGGCCATCGGGAATAGGCGGTTCGACGAGTGCCACCGGATTTTTACGGTCGTATATCTGTTTAACCTGCTTGCCGGGGCGGTTCTGTCCTTTATCCTGCTTTCCTTCATCGATCCGGTGGTTCGTTTTCTGGGCGCCAGTTCCGGGTTTTTTGAGGAAACGAAACGCTATGTTTCCATCCTGATTGCCGGCGGGGTCTTTTCCATGTCATTTTATCCGGCCTATAACCTCCTCAGACTGGATGGCCGTTCCGCGGCTTCTGTTGCTGTATTTTTTGCCCAAGGAGGGGTTACGATAGTTCTGGAGCTGGTGTTGCTGGTTGTTTTCCGCTGGGGGCTGGAGGCTGTGGCCCTGGCCGCTGTTGCGGGCGCTGCGGTATCGGGACTGGGGGGCGCTTTTTTGTTATTCACGGGCAGCAAGAATTTCCACTTTACCCGGTCGGTCTTCAGAAAGATGTACCGGCCTGATATTCCCCGGATCATGGGGAGGATCTTTGTGGCCGGAAGTCCCAGCGCCACGGGATCCCTGTGTATCCTGGGTTATTCCATCGTCCTGAACCGGCTGATTGCCCGTTCCTTTGGCATCCTCGCCCTGTCCTCGTTTAAGCTCATTGATTCTTTCAGGACTATTGCCCTGGTGTTCATCCTTGCCGTTTCCGGTCCGGTCACCCAGTTTGTGGGGGTCTTCGGCGCGGAAAAGGACAGTAAAAGTATTCACCAGCTTTTGACCCAGGCCTTGAAATGGGGTATCCTGTTTACCTTGGGGTACGTTGTCTTGGGTGAAACCTTTACCCCCCAGATGGTAAGCCTTTTCGGCATAACCTCGCCGGATACGCTGGCCGCAGCAGTTCTGGCTGTACGGATCTTCGCCCTGAGCCTTGTCCCATCATTGATAAACAACATCCTTATCTGCGTCTATCAGGCCGAAAACCGGATCTTGCTGACCAATGTACTTATGGTTTCCCGCCTTTTCCTCTGGATTGTCATTCCCGCGTTGCTGCTGTCAAGCTGGATAGGCGTAACCGGTGTCTGGCACAGTTTTTGGATCGCCGAATCGTTTTGCCTGTTCACCGCTATGGTTTTAAGCATGGGGTACCGCCGCTCTCATAAGCACCTTTCCCCGTTATTCATGGTGGACCGGGAGGCGGAATTAACGGGGGTGTACAAATCCTTTTCGGTTAAAAATGACCTGGAAAGCATCACCCAAAGTTCCGCGGGGATCACAGAATTCTGTGAACTGAACAATCTGGGTTCAACGCTGACTATGTCCATATCTTTGGCCATTGAGGAGATGCTGGTGCTTATCCGCGCTCAGAGCCTGGCGGACGATGACGGCGAGGCGACCATAAATGTACGGGTGCTTATTGAAGAAACCACCGTCATACTGCGGGTTCGTAACGGAGGGAAGAATATCAACCCGGTAGATTATGCCAAGAATTCAAGCGGAGCGGAGGAGGCTAAAGTTATGGGAATAAAAGTGCTTTTGGCTGTAGCCCGTACTATTGATTACCGTAATACCTTTGGGATAAATAACACAACCATTTTATTGGAAAGACGGGAGCCCATTTTAAAGAGAAATACATGAAAAGGCAGTCTATTATGGTAAGAACGTTACGGGGATGCCCACGGCCTTTGGACGCTGCTCAATGCCGTTCAGCAGTTGGAACAGAATATTGACGACACGGCAATGATCGCTGGAAGCGAGGCGTATCAAGCCGTCCTCGTGTTTTACAAGGTCTTAAAAGCGTATGGATAGGGGAGTTTGAAACATCGAAACCTGCGTTAAAAGCTCGGAGATTGGAACTTCAAAATCGGGGTTAAAATCAGGGAGTTCGAAACTCAGAAATTGCAGTTAAAAGCCCGGAAACCGGAGTTCAGAACATGGAATTCTGTGTTAAAGGCAGGAATATCGGAGTTCTGAACTCGAAGACAGGAGGTATTAACTCGAAGTATGGAGTTCAGAACTTCCAAATTAGAGTTAAAAGCCTGGAAACCAGAGTTCGGAACTCCAAAATTGCAGTTAAAAACAGAAAAATCAGTGGTGGGAACTCGAAATTCGGTGTTAAAGGCTACGATGCCGGAGTTCCGAACTCCGAAACTGGAGTTATACCAAGAACACGTGAAACCAATAATCGTAAACTGCGGTCTGAAGTAAATCACCAAAAGGAGCAGTATCGCATAAAGAGCGCTTCATAGTTGCCCAGTCTTGCTCTATCGAATTAAAATCCCGGGACTACTCAGGAAGAAACACTAAATTAACGTGAGCCTTCCCGCATATCTCTTCAAGATGTTTCTTTCTATTGAAACTTGCACAGTACATAATTATCGGGCAACCGGTTTGTACCTCGTTTAGCAGCTTATACTCAAACCATCTTTCAATTTGTTCTCCTGTCATGGAACCGTTATACCATTCAGGCGCAACCTTTTTTGTCGTGTATTATTACGGTGGCTACACCATGTATCCGAGAAAACGTATACCCCCGTTTGGTGTCTTCTACCTTTAGCCCACGTAAAACTCGTCCGTATTCACGCTGAAGATGCTCTTTTATCCCCCATTCATCCACCTATACCCGTTCTTTTCGGGTATTTCGGTGCTCTGCTTCAGAAACTTTTCCCCTTCTTTCTCAGACTTTTCCCAATAGGTAAACCTTTTTTTACGAGTAACGCCAAGTTTCTTAACCATTTTGTCTATGCCCCGTGGACAAACAGTCAATGCTTCCGCAAACACGCTCTCACATACCAGTCGGGATGCTCCTCAAGCATACGAGCCTGTTCGCTTTTGTTTATCTTTCCATGGCGTTCTTGGGGGGATTTGTATTCAAGAGAACCGCTCTGTTCAAGATCTTTCTTCCTGCTATAATATCTCTTGGAATCAACACCAAACGTCTCATTCACTTCTTACATGTATGCCCCGCGTATTTATATTCAATTACACGTTTTCTGAATACCGCATCGTATGCCCTAAACTTGACCCATAAAATCGAATAATTCACGGTAGTCCAAGAGCGTATAAAGTTTTGAAGTCCACTCCAAATGGTTTTGACTCCCGGCGGCCCATCACGGGGAGCCCGTTTTGGTCCCCCAAGCCAGCCGACATAATCTACCGCCTGTTTAATCCTATACGGCCTGTCAGGAACTTTTTTCGTTCTAATACAGCATCTTCCATTCCTCTTCCTCAAACAATACCGTGCAAGGCAACGGAGAATGTATTCGCACTCTATACGTCAGGTTCATTATGAATACCCCTATCACCGAATACATCAGGATAAGAGCTTTCATGTTCTCCATGTCCCGCTCCTGCAGTTTCTCGAGCTTCCACCGCTGAATATCCTATCCTACGGTGTCGTAAGCGGCCTGGAAACTTTCCACCTCCTCATTGGTCATCAGAAACCATGCTATCCCTTCAATCCCTTTGGGCGGATTCTCCTCTTTCACGTAAACCACCGTCACGGGTAATGACGGCAACAGCGCTTTGTTTTTGTTCTTTAT
>JAISOX010000015.1 GCA_031275325.1 Treponema sp. | reverse complement strand
AAAGAGTTACAAAGAAGTTAAAAGGCCATCAAAAAACCCCAATAGACCTATGTTAAGTCTAAGTCTATACAAGAATTAGACTTGCGTATGGTTACTTTTTGAAATGAGGCATTTCGGAGGGCTCCTGAGCAGCTCCTGGGGCGGATCCGTTCTGAAAAGAAAACGGACCGTTCTTAATCAGAAATGGACCATTCTTAGCTAGAAACGGACCATTCTTAGCTAGAAACGGACCATTCTTAACTAGAAACGGACCATTCTTAGCTAGAAACGGACCATTCTTAATCAGAAATGGATCCGTTCTGAAAAGAGAATTCTGGAGAGAAACTTCTGGAAAGAGAAGGAGCCATGCTGAGAAAAAATGCTGGAAAGAAAAGGAGCCATGCTTGCCGGCGGAATTTTTAATCGACCGTGAGGCTTAGGGCAGGGTTCCCTCCAGCCCTTGATAAAAGGGCCATAACCAGGGATGATTTGGTGAAAGAGGTGAGGTATTCTATGGTTTTTCGTGTTTTGACCCCTTGGCGGCCCCCTGGGGCGCGCGTCCTGAGGCGGTGTTTAGTGGTCCTGGCGATCCTGGGATCCTGTTCCCAGAGCGACCCGCGGATCCCCTACGGCGTGATGCAGCTGGTGTATTATCAGGGACCGGTCCGGCCAGAAGAACGGTTTTCCTTTTTCGTGATCGCGGAAGATGATGACGGGATTGAAAATCTGGACGAGTTGTACCTCTACCATGACCGGGAAGGGCTGCGCTGGACTTTATCCGCTGAAGATTGGATTACCCTTGAGGAAGGGGGCGTAACCTGGATCGGGAGCCGGGCCATTGCCATGGCCGGGGAAGATACCCTGCCCCGGGGGCAATACCGCGCGGTCTTGATAAACAAGGGCGGCGCGAAGACCGAGCGGACCTTTAGTTTTGACGCTCCTGCAGAGCCTCGATACCCCTTCCCCCGCCTGACCCTGCATGAGGGGGACTATAGGATTGCGTCACGGTACCCGGAGCATTTTTTGATCTGCTATGATGAAACCGGGAGCCTTATCACCACCCTCAAGGTCAAAACCCTGCAAGGCTCCCTGGCTTCAATGGAGCTTCCGGCTCAGGTCAAGGCGGTTTCGCTGTGGGCCTGGGATGGGGAATACGAGACCGCGGCCTTAACCGATGTACTCGCCCTGCCCTAGGGCCTTTAGAGAGGCGCGTCCCGTTCCCCCCAAAACTGCGGGCCCGGGTTCCAGGCCCTTACAGCAGCTTATGTTCCTTCGCCACGGTATGTAAGGCCTTGTTCCAATAATGGAGATTCAGGAAAACCCGGCGGGTCTCCAGGTCTTCGATACGGTTGGCCCGGTGGTGCAACCGCTTAAAGGCCATACTCACTGCGGTCTTGAGATCAATATCAGAGGCTGCTGATTCCTTGAGCATCCGGTAATAGGCGTAGAAATAGAATATATCATGGATATCCTGGTCGGGAAGTATATCGTTCCTGATGAAGTGCTGGATGCGGGTGAGGACCTGTTCCGGATCCGCTTCGGGGGAGGGGATCCGGCAGAGGGCAAGGCCCCGGTAGGTGAGGAGCATCCGTTCCCAGAAATCCTGGGGATCTATCAGTAAAAGCTCGCATTGGGAAAAGCCGCTCCGCCAGTCAGGCCGCTCAGTATACAGAAAGGACGAGGGGGAATGGAGGGGTATGGTTTCAGTGAGCCTGATGGTCCGCTGGTAATCTCCGGTGATATACGAAGCCTCCACTGCAAACAGGAAGGCGTCCCCTGCAGCGGAAGGAACCTCCAGTCCTGGATCCTGCCAGGGTTCAAAGGAAACCGGTTTCTGATTCCGCTCGCCCAGGTATACCTTGGTCCGGTAGATCCATGCAGCCAGGATATGATCCTGCTCAGGGGATACGAACCCCGCGGGATTGTCCTGAAGGGACGTAAATATATGCAGCGCGTCCTGATAATAGCCTATCTCAAAGTGGAGTTTTCCCCGGAAAAAACGGATCCGATCCTTCCACTCAGGCTGGCCTGAATGGAGCGCGGCCTGTTCCGCCTTGCGGGCAAGCTGTTCCGCCCAGGAAAGATTACCGAAGAGGAACTGGATAACCGCGGCGTAATAGGCGGATACGGCTAACGCGTCAAATTGTTCCAGCCGTTCCGCGTTTTCAACGGAAAAGGCTATGTAATCAATCGCGTCGTCCATCTGGCGCCGGATCAGATCCACCAGGGAAAATAAGCGGTACACCTGGGTGATGCCCTCTCTCTGTTGTTGGCCTATGAGCAGGGCTTCCTTTACCACTTCCAAGGCCGTATCCAGGTTCTTGAACCCCAGATAATAACAGGTAAGATTAACGAGAATGTGAATTTTATGCCCTGAGAAGGTGATCGCCGGGGGAACCGGCCTGATAAAGGCTTCTTGAATTTCCGCTTCATCCCCATGTCTGAGGGCCTTGAGGGTGGTAAAGATATAGAAAAGGGTAGGCCCCTTATCAGGGCCCACCACGGCCTCAAAGCGGTTTTCCTTAATGGCCTGTTCTATCCCCTGATACGCTCCGGTAATGACATCCCCGTAAATGGCGTTTAAAACAAGCCCGTCCTCTCCCTGTCCGTCTAAGGCAGCCAAAATCTCCAACATGCCAAAACAGGCGCGGAGTTTTCCCTGCAGCACCCAGGCCAATAAGCGGTTCCGGACGAAACCGCGGATATGTTCTTTCCGTTCCCCCAGCCAGGCTTCTGCAAGGCGGGTAAAGTGCGGTATCCGGGGCGCGGGATCTTCGATAACGTCAAGTACCCCCCGGCTGGAAAGCATCGCGAAGGCGCGGAGGGCCATAGCCGCAGTACTCTCTTCCTCTTCAAAGAGCTGGGGAAAGAGGGCGCCGGGAAAATAGGGCTTTAACAGGTCCGCGGCATAGGCCACTTCCCATAAGTCTTGGGGCATCTCAGGGTTTTTCCGGGGGGCATAATATTCCTGGGGAAACCGCAAGGTCTTGGGGAAAACCGCTTCCCAGCAGCGCAGGCGCTGGTTAATTTTTTCCATATTCCTGCTTTCCTTAGGAAAGGCCGGGGCTGCATCCGGAGCCGGGGCGTCAGGCATCTCATAGGAATAGGTGCCGTAGATGTGCAGCTCCGGGGTATCCCCCAGGGACTTGCAGGCGTCTATGACCAGTTGGGTCATGGTATCATCCGCGTTATGGATATCTTCCAGGATAAGGATGGGGATCCGGTTCCGGTATTGCACCGCGGCGATGTAGGCGGACGCTGTTTTCTTAAAGAAAAGGCTCCCCTTCTGGAGTAAATACCGTGAATATTCATCCATAAGGCGTTCATAAAACAGGATCCGTTGTAAGCCGTCCAATTCATCCAGCAGGTCCGCTGCAACCGGGCCTTCCAGGAATGCACGGATGGGAGGGCTGAGGATATCCGCAAGATACCCCACGCTTTTCCTAAGGCCGAAACGGAGAATCAGCGGGGGAATATCCCCCAAGGTCTCCGCGCAAAAACGGTACAGTCCCTCCCGTTTTCCCATGAATGCAGGCCCCACCAGTACCACGTTTGTGGCCGCGCCGTACCGGATGATGTGCAAAATTTTGTCCCGCACCGGGAAGCTGCTCTGGGTATGCGGGGCCTCTGGAACACGGGCAGGACCGGGTTCTGCAGGAGGCCCCAGGCGTTTAATCTGGACATAACCGGTGATGAAGCAAACCGGGAGCGCCCCCGGCCGATCTTGGTTGGCCCGTTTACGGGGTTTTGCCGGGGGGGCTTCAAAGTCCACGTAGGGGCTCAGGAAAGGCTGAACCGAAAGGGCGCACCAAATCCGGGTGCCTCCCAAGAGGGCCGCCAGGTTGCTGCCAATCCAGCCCAGTTCATAATCTTCAAGATTTTCACTGACCACTAAGGAATATCCGTATAATTCCGCATCGGCCTTATCCAGCAAGGCGATGATTTTCTCCAGGAGGGTGATGATAGTAAGCCAGATTCCCAGGGCATGTTTGTTAAAGTATCCGGTGATGATCCGGTGTTTATGTTCTACTTTTCCGCCGGATGACTCAAAGGCTTCAATGACCGCTTTTTCTAGTTGGAAGGTTAATCTCGGCCTGGTACGGCGGAGTTGCGTTCTGAATCTCAGAAAGAATAACACTTGTATCATATTTTCAGCCTCCCTTCCTAAGTATACACTAAAAGCAGGCGCAATGGGTTGGTTCGGGCATTCGGCGGGCCCTCAAACCCGGAGATGAGCCCGGGCCGCACAACGCTCATACCCTAAGTTCGGCCTAGCGCGCCGGCCCCCTTTCGCCTCCGTGCCTTTGCCCTGAGCCTCCCTGCCCCGTAAAAACAGCTTCTCCTGGCCTATTCCGTTTGCCCATAGGCAGGGAACTTTTGCCTTCATGCCGGGAACTTTTACCGACAGGCAGGAAAGGTTTGCCGACATGTCGGGAACTTTCGCCGACATATCGGGAAGTTTTGCCTGCCTATCGGGAAGCGGCGCCCGCAGGTATCCCCATACTTCGTGGAAATTCCCGTTCCTTCCCGTGCATCAAGAACCATGAGCTTTCATCGGACTCACGCCCCATAAGAACAGGATCCCTCAGTTTGATGCCTTCCCTTGAAACGCCGCCTTCCGGGCCTACTTGCTTTTTCCGGTGAGGTAAGAGTACCATGCACCTGAAAAGAACCTGCATAAAGGAGCCGCATCTATGGAACCAGGACTTACCCATTTCGATTCCCAGGG
>JAISOX010000112.1 GCA_031275325.1 Treponema sp. | reverse complement strand
ATTTTCACTGACTACAGCGGATTTGCTTGTGGAGATAATGCTACTAATTTATAGATCACTGATGATGCCTATAAAACCCTATCGTTATAGTTTTCACATCACAGCATCTAATAATCAGACTATTATTCTATCCTGCTTTCCAAGAACCGATGTTGCGCTTTTCATGGTCAAAGACAACACCTACCTTGATAAGCTGCTTTCCGCTATCCTGCCATGGCAGCAGATACTCTTTACGGTCTATTTGTTCTAAAGCCTTTTATGCAGTCCCTTTCACCTTGAACTCAAAACAATACACATATCCCTTCGTTTCTACCAGGGTATCAATACGGCCTGCAGCTACCTCAGAGCGTAAGCCAAACATCCTGAATATCAAATACACGATGGTCTGATAGTACTTCTCGTCTTTTAATTGTATATCATAGGGAATCGACGCCAAAAACGATACCAGTACATCATTATCTCAAGCCCGCCCGCCACGGGTATGTACCCGCCTTAGCCAAGAAACTCTGTTTTTCCGTATAAACTTTTTGTTGAGGATTCTTTTGCGTATTCCCGTAATACTCACCGTATTTTTATTGACCGGCTGGTTGTATAAATAGAGACACCACCCCTGCGCTCATGTATGCTGCCGTAGAATGATATGGCAGCAAATTTTGATCCGCAGACATAGATATAACCACTGGATGCATATTGTGAGCCGTAACATCATCAACATGAATACCAGATCCTGCAGCAGTAGCCTAACAAGATCAATCATTGTTAGCTGCTCAGTAGCTTGTTCATGACCAGATCATCCATGATCAGTCATTAAAGTAAAAAACAAAAAAAACTTGGGGAAACTCCTGACCAAGGCTGCACCCGCATATCCTTTTATCCCGCGCTGCCGATCCTGTTTTCAGAACCCCCAGTACACCCTATACAGGGCAGTTTTATTCTCTGATTACTCCTAATGTATAGCACATCCCTATTCGTTTGTCTAGGCATTTTAGAAAAATTAGAAAAAAACAAAAAATACCCTCAAAAGATTGGCCGGAGAAACAGGCAGCACCCCTTCCGTAAGGTTCACCCGCGCCGCGGCATTTCACGTTCCGCTCCCCAGGTCCCGAGCCGCATCGTATATAACCTGGTATACTTCGGGAATCTGTTCCTCCTCAATACTCGCAAAGGCTACCCGGAGATAGGTTTCCCCAAAAGAAATCGTACCAATCCCGTGTTTTGCCAGCAGCTCCTGCCGCAGCGCTTCCGCGCTTATACCCATACACCGAAAACTCATGAAATACCCGGAATTGAACGGCAAGGGCCACAGGCGCGGGTGGGCAGGATGCTCATCCAGAAACTGTTTTACCTGCTGATACCGCCTTTGCAGCAGGGTATGGTACTGTTCCTTTTCAGCGCTGGTCCGCTCGTCTTCCAGGGATTTCAGCAGCAGGTATTGGGCCGGGGTGTTGGCGCAGGAAACCGAAGACCGGATGGCCCCCATGAGCTTTTTCACCAAGCCTTCGTAATGGTTCTCCTGTAAACCCTGGGAACCAAAGGTAATGAAACCCATCCTGAAACCCCAGACATAATCTTCTTTGGTGGGACCGTCGATTTTAATCGCCAAGATCCGCTCGTGGGCCTGGGCAAGCCCGCTGAACAGGGATTCCTTCATGCAGTCCGCTTCATAAAAAAGCCCGAAATAGGCGTCGTCACAGAGCGCCAGCACATCCGCGCCTGCTTGCGCGACGTCCCTGATACAGGCGAGCAAGGCCTCTGCTTCAGCGATGGTAGGGGAATACCCCGAAGGGTTATTGGGAAAGTTAAAGATGAGCCGGACCGTCCCGGTTTGCGCGGCTCTTTCCAGGGCGTTCTTTAGGGCGCTCATATCCAAACCCCCGGGGGAACCGAAAAAAGGGATCTCCTGCAGCGCCCCGCGCCGGCGCTCCTGAAAGATGAGTTCATAGTTATCCCAGCAGGGGCTGCTGAGGAGGATCGAGTTTCCTTCCCCCACAAACAGGTCCGCCATATAAGAAATCCCCGCGGTAAGACCAGGAACCACCACAGGCAGGGACATGTTTTCAGGACGTAAGGAGGGATTGCGCTGGAGGATCCGGCCCTTCCATACCTGGCGAACCGCTGGAATCCCCGCAGTAGGGGCATAGGCCACGGCTTCTTCCGGTTTAAGGCTTGGCACCTGATCCCGAATGGCCGACAGGATGAGGGGTGTACCCTGATGATAGGCCATACCAATGGTGGCGTTTGCCTGATGAGCCCCTTGCTTGGCCTCTGCGCTTTGGGCGATGATTCCTTTGGGAAAATAGAGACGCCGTCCTAAAGGAGAAAGCAGCCGTCCTGCCACGGTGCCATCCAGAAGGGTATTAAGTTCATCTGCAAGATAATTCATATATGCTCCGTCTTTACTATTTCTAAGATAGGCCCCTCTGTCAATGCGCCCCTTGGGGTTTTGCTTGTGCTGACCCTCCACGCACCCTATACTTAGGGGTTATGGCTTATAAAAAAGAATGGTTTGAAGATGAGCGCTTTTGGGAAGAGTATGCTCCCATCATGTTTGACCAGCAGCATTGGGCAGAGGTCCCGCTGGTGGCCGAAGGGGTAACCCGGCTCGCTCAACTAAACCTGTATGACCCCCCCCAGGGGGAGACGGATAACGCCGCAGCCGGCCCTTGGGCGCTGGATCTGTGCTGCGGCTTTGGGCGTATCACCCTGGAGTTGGCCCGGCGGGGTTTTGCCGCTACCGGGGTGGATATTACCCAAAGTTACCTGCAAACCGCGCGGGAGGATGCAGCTTATGAAAACCTCGATATTGAATTTATCCACGGGGACGTCCGTTCTTTTACCCGCCCTCAGTTTTTTGATGTGGTAACCAACTTGTACATTTCCTTTGGCTATTTTGAAAATCCCGATGACGACCGGCTCATGGTGAGGAACGCCTATGATTCCCTTAAACCGGGCGGGGCTTTTATCATAGAAACCTTGGGAAAAGAACTGGCGGTCCGGGATTTTGTGGAACGGGAGTGGTTTACCCGGGCGGGCCTTACGGTACTTACCGAATACGCGCCGGTGGATTCCTGGGCAGGGCTTAAAAACCGGTGGATCCTCATCAAAGAGGGGGCATGGATCGAGCGGACCTTTACCCAGCGCCTGTATGCCGCGTCAGAGCTGCGGCGGTTACTCTTGGATACGGGCTTTGCATCGGTGGAGATCTACGGCGACTGGAACGACGGGGTCTATGATAACCGGGCGCAGATGCTCATCGCGGTAGGCCGTAAATCGCCGTCCTGAACGGCCCGGCTTTCTAAAGGCAGGCCGCGGCTTTTCAAAGGCGAGCCGCGGCTTTCTAGAGGCGGGACGCGGCTTTCTAGAGGCGAGCCGCGGCTTTCTAGAGGCGGGACGCGGCTTTCCAAAGGCAGGCCGCTCCGGGGAATAGGCGCCGGTTTTTGCGATGCCTCGCCGTTCTTTTAAGAAAAAACCTCAGGTTTCTATGCCTTTATCCTGACGAGCGTCCATATCCCCTCTTGATTTTTTCTTGTTTTTTTTTATACTTGGTTCTAGTAAGTAAATAAACTATTGATAGGTAACAAAACAGGTAACCAAATGGCCTATTGATTGGGGGTATGTATGAAGATTGCTATTAATGGCTTTGGCCGTATCGGCCGCCTCGTGTTTCAGGCGCTTGTGGGACAAGGACTGCTCGGAAAGGACAAGATCGACGTAGTCGCAGTGGTGGATATTTCTACCGATGCGAAATACTTTGCCTATCAGCTCAAATATGATTCAACCCAGGGTCAGATGAAGGCTGCTATTGGCGTCAAGGGGGAAGATATTCTTGTGGTGAACGGCCATGAGATCAAATGCCTTTCCGGCAAAGGGCTCACCCCCGCGCAGCTCCCCTGGAAAGATCTGGGGATAGAGTATGTCATCGAATCCACCGGGATTTATACCAATGAAAAAGCCTACGCCCACCTTGAGGCAGGCGCGAAAAAGGTGATCATCTCCGCGCCGGGCAAATCTGCAGACCCGCAAAAGCCCATCAAGACCATAGTCATGGGGGTCAACGAGGGTGAGTATGACCCTTCCACGCATTCGGTGCTTTCCAACGCAAGCTGCACTACCAACTGTCTCGCTCCTGTGGTGCATGTCATCCTTAAAGAAGGTTTCGGCATTGAGACCGGCCTTATGACTACCATCCATGCCTATACCGCTACCCAGAAGACGGTTGACGGGGTCTCTGCAAAAGACTGGCGGGGCGGACGGGCTGCAGCCATCAATATCATCCCCTCTACCACCGGCGCGGCAAAGGCGGTGGGGGAAGTGCTTCCTTCCACCAAAGGCAAACTCACGGGTATGTCCTTCCGGGTGCCCACCCCTACCGGTTCCGTGGTGGACCTCACCTTCCGGGCCGCTAAAGATACCTCGATTCAGGAAATCGACCAGGCCCTGAAAAAAGCGGCGGATTCCTATCTCAAAGGTATCCTGGCAGCCTGTGATGAGGAAATCGTGTCCTCAGACATCATCCACAATTCCCATTCTTCGATTTATGACAGTCTGGCCACCTTACAGAACAACCTTCCCGGAGAGAAGCGTTTCTTCAAAGTGGTTTCCTGGTATGACAACGAGTGGGGGTATTCAAACCGGGTGGTGGACCTCCTGAAATACATTGACAGCAAGAAATAGGGGGCGAAACCTCACGAGCACAAGGTCTGTTCCGTCTTACCAGCAGATCTGACGCAAAAGATGCACGGCCCCGGCCAGGAAAGGACGGGGCCTTTTTACGAGCTTTAAGGAGTATAAAAGTATGATAAAAACCGTAAAGAGCCTCGACCTCAACGGAAAACGGGTCATCATGCGGGTGGATTTCAACGTACCCATGAAGGACGGGGTCGTCCAGGATGACACCCGTATCACCGCAGCCCTTCCTACTATCCAATACATTTTGGACCACGGGGTGAAGACCCTAACCTTGATGAGCCATCTAGGGGACCCTGCCAAAGACGTCAAAGCAGCCAAGGAAAAAGCGGGCAAGAACTTTGATGAAAAAGCCTACATCCAGGGTAAACACCGCCTCGCGCCAGTGGCCGCATATCTGGAAAAGAAACTGGGGAAGCCGGTGATCTTTGCCGGCGAAGATTCCTGTTACGGCAAGAAAGCCTTCATCGACGCCCAGCCTGCAGGTTCAGTGATCATGCTGGAGAATACCCGGTTTCACAAGGAAGAAACCGCCAAGGATGCAGCGGACCGGGATAAACTTGCCCAAGAATTAGCCTCCTACGGGGATATTTTTGTAAACGATGCCTTTGGGACCGCGCACCGGGATCACGCGTCCACTGCTTCTATCGCCAAATTCGTTCCGGTTTCCGTGGCGGGTTTCCTCATGGAAAAAGAGGTGGCTTACCTGGAGCCTATTGTTACCAATCCCCAGAAACCCCTGGTGGCCATCATCGGCGGGGCTAAGGTTTCTTCCAAAATAGCGGTGTTGGAAAGCCTCCTTAAAAACGCGGCTGCCCTGATCATCGGCGGGGGCATGGCCTACACCTTCCTCAAGGTCCAGGGCCATAAGGTCGGGAAGTCTCTGGTGGAAACGGATCAGCTCGATACCGCCCAGCGGATCCTTGATACTGCCAAAAAACTGGAGGTGGAGATCCTGCTGCCTTGGGATCATGTAGGAGCCGAAGCCTTTGATGCTGGGGCCGCGGCTGTAGCCATAGAAGGTATAGACATTCCCGATAACCTCTTGGGTTTGGATGTGGGCCCCAAGACCCTGGCCAAATACCAGGAAGCCCTGGCCAAAGCCAAAACCATTGTATGGAACGGCCCAGTGGGGGTTTTTGAATTTGCCGCTTTTGCCAAAGGCACTGAAACAGTAGCCAAGATCCTGGCGGAAGCCACCGGCAAAGGGGTTATCACCGTGGTAGGGGGCGGGGACTCAGTGGCCGCAGTGAACCAATTCGGCCTGGCCGCTCAGATGAGCCATGTGTCCACCGGTGGCGGCGCTTCCCTGGAACTCTTGGAAGGGAAGAAACTCCCCGGCATTGAAGTAACCCGGGGAAAGTAAGTACAGCAGGAGGAGCAAGGAACTCCCTGCTTCTCCGCTACCATAAGGAGCGAACAGGATGAGAAACTACTATATCGCGGGAAACTGGAAAATGCACAAGACCAGGGCCGAGGCTGCGGCTCTGGCCCAGGCCCTGGTAACCCAGCTCAAGGACGGGAAACACAAGTATCTGGTGGCCCCCTCTTTCACGGCTCTGGAAACAGTGGCTGCCATTGTCAAGGGGAGTCCTATTCTTTTAGGCGCGCAGAACATGGCTGCGGAAGAACAAGGGGCCCATACCGGTGAAGTCTCGGTCCTCCAACTCAAGGACCTGGGGGTTCACGGGGTGATCCTGGGGCATAGCGAGCGGCGGCATATCTATAAAGAAGATGACGGGATTATCAATAAAAAGGTCAAATTGGCCTTACAGCACGGGCTGGAGGTGATCCTCTGTGTGGGAGAACTGCTCTCTGAACGGGAAGCAGGCAAAGCCGAAGCGGTTTGTGAAACCCAGACGGTCCAGGGCCTTGCAGGAGTGGCTGCTGCGGATCTCTCCCGGGTAACCATCGCGTATGAGCCGGTCTGGGCCATCGGTACTGGCAAGACCGCCACCCCGGAGGATGCCGACGCGCTTCACGCCTCTATTCGCCAAGTAGTGGCCCGGCTTTATGGAGCAGATGCGGCTCAACAGATCCTCATCCAGTACGGCGGATCCGTGAAGCCTGATAATGCCGCCCAGCTTATGGCCAAGGAGCATATCGACGGCGCTTTGGTGGGCGGCGCGGCCCTCAAAGCCGATACCTTTGTACCGATTGCTACGTTTCAGTAACCTTTCAGAAAAAGATTGCTCAGGGGGCTTGAGCCCCCTGCCTGGTACGTCCATCCTGGAGGGAATGGATCGAGGGATCTGCATATCCGCCATGATTAGGGATCCTAAAGGAAAGTTCCTCTCTTGGCGTTGCGGAAAAGCTCAGTGAGCCGGTCCCAGATGATACAGGCCCTCTCTCGTTTTATCCATATAAAAATACCGAATGCCTACGGTAGGGATTATGTGAGTAACCAGTCCGCGGACACCGGCCTCAAGTCCGGAGCATCTCAAGGTTTTCTAGGGTGTCTATGAATTGACCCGGCTGGTAAGACTTGCTATGCTTAGGGTAACATAAGGTGTATTTATGGATGTTGAAGAACCAAAAGTATCCTACATATCCAAAGATGAATTGATCTGTCCGGTCTGTGAGACTTCGTTTCACCGGGAAGAACTCCTTTCCGGCAGCGGACGGCTCATTGCAGGAGCCATTACCGATGAACTGCATCGGCTTTATGAGCCTTCTGCACGATACGGGAACGTGTATCCTCTGGTATATCAGGCTACGGTGTGTCCTGAATGTTGGTTCGCCTCAATGGATAAGGATTTTTTTCTCCTCCCTGCTACGGCTCGGGATGCAGTATTGCGGAACAGACAGCAACGAATTGCCCATACTTCGCTTATCTTTCCAGAGGTGAATTTCTATGAAAACCGGGGATTAGTTTCTGGGGCTGCTTCCCTGTACCTGGTAATCCTGGGTTATGATTATTTTTCTAAGGAAGTTTCTCCTACTATCAAGCAGGGGATCGCCAGCCTGCGGACCGCTTGGCTCTGTGAAGCTTTACATGAGAAGAACCCTGGAGCGCATTATGATTGGCTGGCCCTGCTTTTCAAAAAAAAAGCCCGGTTTTTCTACGGGGAAGCCCTAAACCGGGAACAAAACGGGACAGAAGCGCTGACGGGGATTAAAAATTTTGGCCCTGATACCGACAAAAATTATGCCTATGAAGGGATGCTGTACCTTTCTGCGCTGTTAAACTTTAAGTATGGTCCCCGGGAAGATTCCTCCCGGCGGAGGGGCTATTTAGAAGAGGCCAAGCGGATCATTGCCCGGATATTCGGGCTAGGAAAATCTTCCAAAGCCAAACCAGGCCCCCTTTTAGAGCACGCCCGGAATATCTACAATGCTATTAATAAAGAACTAAACGAGATCGATGAATGAATCCCGGGATGCCTGAAGCCCAGCATCAGGAGGAAACGCGGAATATCCGGCTTCTTGTGGCCTATGACGGCACGGATTTTTCCGGTTGGCAGCACCAGGCAAAGGCTCGCACCGTGCAGGGGACCCTAGAATCCGCGTTGGAAGGACTGCATAAGCGCAAGGTAAGCCTCACCGGTTCAGGCAGGACCGATGCGGGGGTCCATGCCGCGGGGCAAGTGGCTCATTTTTATACGCATATACGGACTATCCCCGCGGAACGCTTTGTCCCTGCGCTGAACCGCCTCCTTCCCCAGGATATCCGGGTCTTAGGGGCCAAGGAAAGTTGTTTGGATTTTCATGCCCGTTTCGACGCTAAATCACGAACCTACCGTTACTACCTAATCTGCGGTAGATCAGGGCTTCCCCAGGAATTGCGTTATGCTTACCAACTATGGCGTCATCCTTGCATAGATCGCTTGAACAGCTATGCCCGGCTGTTCAAGGGGGAACTGGACTGTTCGGTATTTGCCCAAGCCAGAGACCCCAGCAGTTCCAGAAACCGGTATATATTCGGCGCCTGCTTTTTTATTCAGGGGGATATGCTGGTCTTTGAAATTACCGCCAATGCCTTTTTGTGGAAGATGATCCGTTCCATCCTGGGGACCCTGCTCCATTACGAAGAACAGGGCCTTTCAGTGAAGGGTTTTAAGGCTATCCTGAATTCTGGAGACCGAAGCCTCGCAGGTCCCACTGTACCGCCTCAAGGGCTTTTTTTGTGGAGCATAACCTATTACCGCAGCTAAACGGAAGCGCCCTGCCCTTTACCAGATGTATTTTAAACCATCTTCTTTGTAGAGACTGACGCTCTTGTTAGGGCTTACCAGCGTATAGTTGTTTCGTATACATTGATACACTACCATCCGTTCAAAAGGATCCTGATGAGCGGCTTTCCGGGGCAAGTGAGCGCTTGCTAAAGCATCAAGAGGATCTAAGGGAATCAAAGCAAACCCCAGTTCCTTACAATAATACGGTATGTCTTGTATCTCCAATGAGCCGATAACCAAGGTTCCCACGCTCAATTTAAGGGATATTTCCCAGAGGGATACGGCGCTGACGAGTATATCATTATCACTGTCTTTGATTACATCCAGGGCAGCCGATGATAAGGCGTCGCTTTTTCCAATCGACCATAATAACGTGGGGCTATCCAATACTAAGGTCATGTTAGTCCAATTCCTCAGGGTTTATTGCAACATTATCCCTAAATGCTATGGTTATTTTTCCATCCAAGATACCAATCTTGCGGTTTATAACCTTTTCTTCGACATAAGGCACGATCATCGCGATCGGACGCTTTGTCCTGCCGAATAATATGCCGATCTTGTTTCCTCGTTTGACGGTTTCAAGGACCTCTGAAAAATGGGTTTTCAGTTCCCCTACAGGCATCGCTTTCATCTTTATAATATACTACTATTATGGCAACTTGTTACTGTTTTATGAAAAACCAAAATCCCTATTACCCGAAGCTCTTGGCTGCCTTCTTATGAAAAGCCTAGACGTGAAGGCTGTGTTTTCTAGGGTAGACCCGCGCAGTTCTTGGCTGTTCCTGTCATAATGGCAAGTCCATGTTCCAGGGCAGGCAGGATACATTCCAGATTTTCTTTGGCGGCCCGGGGACTGCCGGGTAAATTGATTATCAGGGTTTGCTTGCGGATTACGGCTACACTGCGGCTTAACATGGCGCGGTTTGTTTTTTGCAGGCTATAGGCCCGCATGGCCTCAGGGATGCCTGGAACCACTCGTTCCGCAATATCCATAGTCGCTTCGGGGGTGTAGTCCCGGGGAGAAAATCCAGTGCCGCCGGTGGTCAGAATCAGGTCGGCTTGACGCTGGTCGCAAAGGGCGCTCAAGTATTGGGCGAGATCCTTTCTTTCATCGGGGAGAATCCGGCGCAAGACGACCTCGTATCCCCCTTGGATGAGCATATCCCGAATAAGGGGGCCGCTCTCATCCGCCCGTTCTCCTGCAAACCCGGCATCGCTCACCGTAATAATAGCCGCCCTAAATGACCTCAATCGAATCTCCTTTTTCCACAGTACCCGCCTCAATAACCTTGGCAAAAATACCTTCCCGGGGCATGATACAATCCCCTACCCGCTGATAGATCTGGCAATGGGCATGACATTCTTTGCCTATCTGGGTTACTTCCAGGAGCGTATCAGGCAAACGCAGCCGGGCGCCCACCGGAAGGGTCCGAAGATCGATCCCGGTAACCACGATATTTTCACCGAAATCCCCGTTTTCCACTGCTCCCCCTAACCGGTTAAATTCCGCTATTTTTTCATAGGATAAAAGACTTATCTGCCGGTGCCAGTTACCCCCATGAGCATCCCCTTCTATACCATAGCCCGCTACAATGGGGATCCGTCCGGGGACTTCCTGTTTTTTCACCCCCCGAACCGGGCTGATACAGACTGCCATAACCTTTCCTCTCATGGTACTGCTCCTTTTGGATGGTTTTACCTGATGGATTCATCATATAAGACCCTGCCTATTCTGCCAAGAGCAACCGTATTGATTGAGCAGGGCATCTGTTCTACTATATCAAAGCGAGGAAACCTATGAAAGATGTAGCCTATATCAGGTCTAAAACGGCCTTTATCATTGACATGGACGGCGTTATCTACCACGGAAACCGTTTGCTGAAAGGAGCCTTGGAATTCGTAGAATGGCTCGGCCATAACAACAAAGCGTTTCTCTTTTTAACCAATTCCAGTGAACGGTCTCCCCTGGAACTCTCTCAAAAGCTGGCCCGCTTAGGGGTAATGGTGGATCCAGAACATTTCTATACCAGCGCCTTGGCCACCGCAGGTTTCCTGGCCTCCCAGCGTCCAGGGGGTTCGGTGTATGTTATCGGTGAACCTGGGCTTATTCAGGCCCTCTACGATGCAGGTTTCACCATGAACAACGTCAATCCTGATTATGTGGTGGTCGGTGAAGGCCGGGGTTATAGCCTGGAAGCCTTGGAACGGGCGGTTCGCTTGATTACCCGCGGCGCCCGGCTTATTGGCACGAATCCGGATCTGACCGGCCCGGTGGAAGGGGGCATTGTTCCGGCCTGCGGCTCCCTGGTCGCGCCCATTGAACTGGCCACTGAAACCAAGGCCTACTTTGTGGGCAAACCCAATCCCCTGATGATGCGCCACGGCCTGCGGCGGCTTACCAGCCGGCGGGAAGATACGGTCATCATCGGGGACCGGATGGATACGGACATTGTGGCGGGAGTGGAAGCGGAAATCGAAACGGTCCTGGTCCTTTCAGGGGTTACGAACATCGCCGACATCCCCCGGTTCCCCTATCAGCCAAGACATATCCTGGAAGGGGTGTTTGAAATACCCGAATGAGGGGGTATGCAATGCTGCAGAGGGATTTTCCTGCCATTTCCCGGGGCCCCCGTACCCCATCGCCGCTTGAACGGACAGACAGGGAGGGTTAGTTTTATTGCGCTGGGCTGCTGATACTCGTACATTTAAGTACAGGGATGATGAGTCCCATGACGGTTGCCGCCGCTAAACGCCATGTCAAGGGCATAGATTGATGAGTATGCATCCAAAACTGAAGGTCTTTACGGATACCTTGGAAGCGCTTTTCCATGAGGTTGATGAAGTCTTAGAAACCCGGTGGGGGGATTGTTTTCCGCTGCACCCCAACCGGCCCAAACGGAACGAAACCGCTAATCCTGAAATGGACGGCCTCTTCGAGATAGCCCCGGATTTTACCCTCGGCATCGGTTCCCAGCAGGGCCGGGGGTATCTCGTTACCTGCCGGGTTGCCACCCTGGAGCGGGTTCCTCCAGAGCAGTTTGAAACCTTCATGGATGCCGCGGCAGGGATCATTCGGGACAAGCTGCCGGTCTATTTCCCGGACAGGCGGCTTGAAGTGATTCAGGACGGCAAAGGATACAAGATAATCGGGGACTTTTCTTTAGGAGACCTCTAAAGCCATGCCCCATACGGGCGTATGGGGCATGGCTTTAACCCCGCATTTTTGGGCCCGGGAATTGGCGGGTCTTATCCCCTCGCAAGAAAATACCCCGGGCCAAATCGCCCGATGCCTGGGTATCCCTCAAGGCCGCGCCGGGCGTTTTGGGGATTAGCAACGGAACGTTTAGAACCGGTACCCCACCGCAATCTTTACCTCAAGGCCATGTCCAAGCAGGGTTTTCGGGTCTGCGGCAGATCCAATTGAATCAACCATGTCATTTTCAAACGTATTGGCAAGCCGGAGCCCGTACAAGAGGTCCCCCCGCAGATAAATGTGATCGGTGAAAGAAAAATCTAACCCGCCCCCAAGTTTAAACCAGAGCGCGCTGAAATCCCCTGGAGCGTCATCCTCGTCGGAATTTTGATATTGGTCCCCGTCCTCATCTTTTACGGAAAGCATAACCCGGTAGGTACTGCCCAAAAGTGGGTAGTCTGGACCGGGCGGCAGTGGAAAATGGATGACGGGTATCTGGTCCACGACAAGGGTTTGCAGATGATCCGGGGGATATATGACGAACTCCTCAAGACCGATGACTACCGTGACCGCTGGAAATAGAGAAATACGCTATGCAGGCGGAGGCGGTGAGGCGGCGCAAGGCGTTTCTTGAGGCCGCTTCCTGGATACCGGACTTGAACATTACCCCTTCCGATGTAGATAAAGACCCCTGGCTTCTTAACGTCAATAACGGGACGATAGAGTTACGAAACGGAACATTTCGGGAACACAAACCGGGGGACATGATCACCAAACTTGCCTGTGTGGATTATGATGAAAAAGCCGACTGTCCGGTATGGAAACAGTTCATCCGGGAGATCATGAACTACAACACGGAATTGATATGTTTCCTACAATCCGCCGCCGGTTGGGCCTTGACCGGTGATACTTCGGAGCAAACCATGTTTATCCTGTTCGGTTCCGGGGCCAACGGGAAAAGCACGTTTTTGAATACGCTTATGCGCTTGCTGGGGGATTACGCTGTGGCTACCCCCACGGAGGCGGAACAGGGGCGGAAAGTAAGCGAACCGCTGATTAAACAGATAACCGGGAATGACGCCCTGACCGCCCGGTTCCTCTACGGGGAGTTTTTCGATTTTATACCGACCTTCAAAGTGTTCATGGCGACTAACCACAAACCGCTTATCAGGGGAACCGACTACGGTATCTGGCGGCGTATCAAGCTCATACCCTTTACCACGACGATAACGCCCGACAAACAGGACAAACACCTTGAGGAAAAGTTATTTCGGGAAGGGCCGGGGATTTTGAACTGGCTTCTGGAAGGGACGCAACGGTGGTGTGAAAAGGGGCTTAATACCCCGGCACTTATCAGTAACGCCACGGAGGAATACCGGAGTGAAATGGACGTGCTGGGGAACTTTATCAAGGAGTGCTGTATCCAGTCTCCGGGGGTATCCATCCGGGCGCGGGAGTTGTTCCGGGCGTATCAGGAATGGTGTGAAGAAAACAACGAGCGGGCCTGTAGTGAACGGTTTCTGTCCCTGCGGCTAAAAGAGTTGGGGCTTGAACGTTCCCGGACTGCGGAGGCCCGGTACTGGAAAGGAATCATGCTCAAGGTTCCCCTTGCCTGATACTTTGTAAAACGCGCACTGCGGCAGCTAAAGCAGCCGCGCATTTATGGCATACCGGGGTATTTACCAGCGCTCCCACCGCGCCGCATTACTATTCCACACCGCTTAGCGCGGTGCGTTTTTGTGGTGTCCCCCTTACCACCTTTTTGATTTGCCGTGAACGACGTGGATGAGAAACAACCGGTGAAAATATCGTGTACCCGCGTTCCTCTCTGTGCGGCAGTGTTATGAACACAAAAGAAAATCCGGTTCGTTTTTCTTACCCGGCATGAAACAGGGTTTCTTCATGGCAAAGTATAGCAAAATGACCGGTGCGCACGCCCCCCTCTTCGTAAAAAACCCTCAAAATGACGCTTGTGGGTGTCATTATGAATAGCCGATTTGCGGTTTATGTGTCATTCAAATTGTGTGTTTCGGTGTGTCATGGTGTTACGGAGGCACAAGCGGCGGGTTACATTTCAGGCCGTCCCGTCAGGGACGGTTCATGTGGGAGAAGGCAAAGGCTACGGAACCGGGATTAAAGGCAACAGTTACGGCAAAAGCCGCCTACCCGGAGGGGTGGCGGTTATGGCGGAAGAAAGTAACAGTAAGCGAAGTGAGGGAATGTAACAATCAGCCGGAGGCGGTATCACTTACGAAGCCGTGGGGCTGATTACGCTGTATGTGATGGAAAGCCGAAAATCCGGGTGGGCGAAGTACGCCCCTTTTGCGGCGGTACAACGGCGGGGAGGCAGGAAGCCGACTGTGAGGAAAAAAACGCAAACATGGACGTTTGCGTTTTTTTTACCTTGTGGCCCCCGACCACGGGGAGGGGGCTGCCCCTCCCCCTTTGAGCCGTGGAAGGACGGGTTTGCGACCGGAGCGTAACGCAGTGAAGCGGAGAGAGCAAACCCCTCCTATTGTCTTTTGAGAGGGGGAAGCCCGGCGGCGAGGGGGAGGGACAATATATGCCGCCGTTGTACCGCCGCCTGACTACGCTGGGCTTGTAGGTTGCGCGGCCCTGGGCGGGCGTAGTGGGCGGAG
>JAISOX010000073.1 GCA_031275325.1 Treponema sp. | reverse complement strand
CCTCAAATTGGCCACATATCAGATAAAGCCGAAGCAACGTCATTATGACTGCCTTGAAATAGACGAGTTTTGGACGTATGTAGGGAAAAAGAAGAACAACGTAAGGCTTATGTACGCATATCACCGGGAGAGCGGTATATAGGTGGGGGAAAGGGGATCTGAAAACGGCACAAGAGCTGAGGAAGAGGATACAAGGGCTGGGGATAAGCTATGAACGGATGATGAGGACAGCTTTCTTTCGGCATTTGGGGAAGACCGCCACGAGGCAGGGAAAGAACACACGCTAGGGATAAAGGGGAACAATTACCGGAGGCATCGGGTACTCAGGGCATTTCGGAAGACTTGCTGTTTTTCAAAAAACTGTTCAACCATCTGAAAGCGTTTGAGATGGCTTTCTTTTACATCAACTATGGTTCCGTTTGAGGCCTATCATACTTTGTGGATCACCTCCAGTATTTCTTTGTGTCCCTGTTGTCTTTACCCCTTTATCATACTTTTTAGATCACCACCAGATTGTAATATGCCTCAAGATACATGAACACCGATTGCTTGACATCCCTACCGAATGTTTGCTGTCCCGTGTTTCCAATTCCCCTTTCAGAATTTTGAAAAATGATTCGGCACAGGCGAAGGCATGAACAATTCCCTTTCCGGCTCATACTCTGGCTAACCGGGGACACCGTTCATGGAGACGAACCCGAAGGCTTTCGTACCATATTATACCTCCCCGGTCAGAGTGGAAGAGCAGACCATCCCGGGCCGGGCGGTTGGCAAAGGCCATTTCCAGGGCGCAATGGTCGTATGAACGGTCTCCCTATCGGCACTGAAGGCCCAGCCAATGACCTTCCGGTCAAAAAGGTCAAGAACCAACGTCAGATACACCCAGCCTCCCCTGGTACGCAGGCAGTAATGTCAGCGACCCATTGCTCCCCACCCCCTTCGGCATGAAACGCACGGTTCAGGATATGTTCGTAGACCGGTAACCCGTGGTTAGATATGGTCGTCCGAATGAACTTCCGCCTCCCTCGGGCATTTAAGCCGTGCTCCCGCAGCAATCGGGCCACGTTCTTGCGGCTTATCCGCTTGCTGTCGTCCCGGCGTAACACTTCCCTCGCCCAGTCCCTTCTCGTCCTTTGCCGGGACGCACAAACATACCGTCTCCCTCCCAAGGGTTCCACAAACATAAACACACTACAGGTTCCCTTGCGGACATACTCGTTGTCTTTCCGTTTGCTATGCCGCTCATTCATCGGCAAAGGCTCCCGCTTCTCCCCTAAGAGTTATACCGGCTGTTCGTCCATGCAGTTAACCGGCCTTTTCTCATGATACGACCGGAGATACACCTCAAGCACATCCTCCATGTTGACCACAAACGCTGCATTTTGCTTGGGAGGTATGCACCAGCGCTCTTTTTGATGTGGTTTCAGCGGTGTTTTTTTAACATCCTCCGTATGGTGGTGTATGCCAGGTCAATCCCCAATTCTATTTTGCTTCGTTCCTCTACCAGCCACAAGGTCCACCGGCTATACCCCGCAGGCGGGCTCTCCACAGCTTAAGGCAATGATTTTCGCCTCCTCCTCCCCGGTCACTTTGGGCGGAACCGGCGGTGTCTCCCGCTTCTTCCGGTTCAACACCCGCTCCAATCCTTCCTTACATACTCCTTGCCTACCCGATACACCAAGTCGGTATGGCACCGTTCCGCAATTCCCCTTTGTTCCGGCACCTTTACCGACTTCCTCTCCTCGTCCGTTCCCTCCTGTCCTGATGTGATTCCCGCCGTATCATCTTTACCCGCACCAGGCCCTACAAGAAAAACCTCATGCGCGTCCGGGAGTATGTCGGCTACCGCCGTTTCGACACCCCCGCCGAACTCAAGGCCCTCGCCGATGGCTACCGCTCCCGGTGTCCTCTCTTGAATTATTTCCTGCCCACTATCAAACTCATGGGCAAGACCTGGGTGGGAGCCAAGGTTCGCAAGGTCTATGACCGCAGCCCCTGCCAACGGCTCCTGGCTTCCCCGGACCTCGGTGATCAAGCCAAGGCGGAACTGGTCAGGAGGTTCACCGGGCAGTTGATGCGCTGATGGAGCAGAACCTCCGAGAGGTCCTCATGCGGCAACCGTCCCTTGCCACTGCTGCCCGTGAGTAATATGGCTATGGTTAGATTTCTTATTTTGAGGCATTACGGAATTCCGGTTATACTTTTTTTAGTACAGATGATAGGGCACCTTGAGTACAAAGGAGGATGCACCCTGCGGCTTGGCGGTTCTTCAAAAAGACTGGGGAGGTTTTCTAAATGAAACGGGAACTTATATGCAGTATGATATGGGGCGCGATAGCAACCCATGGTTTTGCCGGGGAAGAGGCAATCTTTACCTGCCAGATCGGGGACTGGAACGTACACTTGTTGGTGGAATATACAGGTCAAGGAAACAGCTCCATCCTTTTAGGGGCCTCTGAAGAGGCCCTTCACCGGCATATACCTGGCGGAACCTATCAGGCAGAGACCAACGCCCTGCTCATCCGCAGTCCTGATAGGATAATCCTGGTAGATACCGGATTCGGCGGCAAGCTCTTCGATCACCTCAAAACCCTGGGGATTGATCCCGGGCAGGTGGATGCAGTACTCCTCACCCACATGCACCCGGACCATATCGGGGGTCTGCAACGAGGGGGAAAAGCCTTGTTTCCCCGTGCTTCCCTATACCTGTCCCAGCAGGAAAAAGCCTACTGGACCGAGACTGCCGGTAATCCGGCAGCAACAGCGGCTCTTGCCCCCTATGGTTCCAGGGTCCGCACTTTTCTGCCCGGCCCGTTAGGGACTGCAGAGGAACTGCTGCCGGGGGTAAGGGCCATTGCCGCGTTTGGGCATACCCCTGGCCATACCCTTTACCAAGTAGAATCCAAGGGACAGAAGCTGCTGATTTGGGGGGATATGATGCATGTCCAGGACATCCAGTTTCCCTTTCCCGCTATTTCAGTAAGCTATGATACGGATCCTCAAGCTGCAGGGGCCATACGGAAACAGATCCTGGACTATGCGGCTCAACATACCATACCGATTGCAGGGATGCACCTCCGCTATCCCGCAATAGGCAGGGTTAGCCCTGAAGGGGCAGGCTACCGGTTTACTCCCCTGCCAAGAACCCCCAAGGGAGGCTTATAGAAACCTTTCAGGAAGCGGGAGCTCCTCCCCTGCTCCTGCATTTACGGACAGGCCCTCCCCTGCAGTATCGGTTTCTCGATAACAGAGGGGTTCCGCTGCTAAAAGTCCTGGTACCGGTAAAACCGTAAATGCAGAGCCTTGGCGGTTTGCAATAGATAGTGCAAACGACGGGGCGTGATACCCCAATCCGCAGTGTCGGAAATATCATGGGTGGTCAAGGGCAGGATCAGGTCTCCGCCGATAAATTTGAGGGTCCGCAACATAACCGTAACGACCGCCTCGAAGTCCGCATCTTGTTTGTAGAGAATATTGTCCAGCGCCTTGGAGGAAATATACCCTTTTCGGATGGCCTCTCCATCGTAAACCCGGAAAGTAACCCCGTAACCCCGCAGAATTCTGAAAGATTGAGCAAGTTCCTCATGCATCCAAGGTTCTGAAAGCCCGTAAGGATAGGCAAAGGACTGCAAAGGGATCCCCGCATTCCTGAAGGCGTCCAGCTCAGCCAGGGTCTCTGCAAAAAATGTCTCCCGGGAAACCTTGGTCAGATTGAGGTGATTTTTGGTATGATACCCCACATCGTGGCCCCTGCTTAGGGCGGTAAAACAAAAGGGACAGATATCTCCCTGTATAAAAAACGTAACCCTTGCCCCGTACTGCTCAAATACCTCAAGATTACGTTCCCAGGCATCCTGATAATTATCATCAAAGGCCAAGAGCAGCCCCGCGGCATCCTCCTGAATATGCCATAGGAGCCGATCCTGCTGTATACTGCCGGTGGACTGTTCCTTCACGGAAAAATCCACCCAAAAACGAGTGTCGTCCAGTTGCTGGGCAGCGGGTAAATCATACACCACCTCAAAACGGGTATCCGGGGGATGGTCTATAGCATCCCCCGGAGGCAGATCCTCTACGCCCATATCCGATTTAACCAGGATATTATCCCCTTCCTGGACGATATATTTTTTGATCTCCGGCGTGTGCTGCTTAACCCGTTGTACCACTGCTTCAAGGACCGAAGGCTTTTCCGGAACTGTCCTGATGGGAGGCTCAAGGTTCCCCGCGGGAGGATCAACCAGCTTGGGAAGGGAAGGGGCGTTCCTAAGGGGAGGAGGATCTGCCGGGGGCGTTGCTTCCGGCACGGTCCCTGGGTCTCGTGTTGCAGGGGGAATGGTAGCGGTGAGCGTTGGCTGTCGGCTTGCGCAGGCGGTAAGGCTGCCCAGGATAAACATGCTTAGACCATACACAATGCTTTTCATTGTTTCTTTATGTCCCTTGAGGCAGTTTCAAAATGTACCATTCTGAAAGAGCCTCCTCGTTTTATTTTCGGTAGTTTTTAAGGAACCGGTTTGCTTACGCAGGAGACTTATGATACTATAGTTTTGTTACTTAGGATAGGGTGAGCGGCATTCCGCCCTAAGACAGGGCGGCCGTTCATGGTTACAACCTATTCAAACCAAAAAATAAGGCGGAAAGAGCATGTATTCTTTAGACCCGGTGTTCGATACGCTCAGAACAGCCCAAGCCCGCTTGGCTTTGGAAAGCAGGCATACTAAGGATAAGGCGTTGCAAGCGGTGATGAACGCGCTTGATTCAAACCGCGGTCCGCTATGCAAGGCCAATGAAGCGGATATCCTCAAGGCCCGAAAGGCAGGGATGAAAGAAGTCCTTATTGACCGTTTATCCCTGGACCATACCAGGATCGATGGGATACTTGAGGGGATTGCCACGGTAATCCATCAGGATGATCCTATCGGCAAGGTGCGAAAGGGCTGGACCTTACCCAACGGCCTCCTGGTGGAACAGCGGACCGTAGCCCTCGGCGTGGCGGCTATTATCTACGAATCCCGGCCCAATGTAACGGTGGATGCCTTTAGTCTCGCGTATAAAGCGGGCTGCGCCATACTGCTCAGAGGCTCTTCTTCCGCGTTGGAATCGAACCGGGCTCTGGTAGGGATAATCAAACAGGGTCTGGAAGCCGGAGGGGGCATAGTCGAAGCGGTCGCGCTAGCCCAGTCAGGCAGCCGGGATGAGGTAGAGGAAATACTCAATGCCCGGGGTAAAATAGACGTGGTCATTCCCCGGGGAGGCAAGGAACTTATTCGCCGGGTGGTTGACCATGCCCGGATTCCGGTGATTGAGACCGGGGAAGGAAATTGCCACATCTATGTGGAGCCCAGCGCAGACATACCCAATGCGGTAGCTATTATTGAAAACGCTAAAATCCAGAAGCCTGGGGCCTGTAATGCCGTGGAAACCCTGGTGGTCCACCGGGATGCCGGGACCGCCCTCTTGCCGCTGTTGGCCCAGCGGTTTGCAGGAAAGGTGGAACTCCGCTGCGACGGACCTTCCAGGCGGGCTATTGGTACGCCGCCGCCGGGTTTAGTCCTGAAAGACGCGGTCATGGAGGACTGGGAAACGGAATTCCTTGATTACATCTTGGCGGTTAAGACCGTGGATACCCTGGAGGAAGCCATAGACTTCATCAACCGCTATGGGACTAAACACTCTGAAGCGATTCTCACCAAGGATCTCAAGGCTGCAGAAGCCTTCAGCCGCCGGGTAGACGCGGCCTGTGTATACACCAACGCCTCTACCCGGTTTACCGACGGAGGGGTCTTTGGATTTGGAGCGGAACTGGGGATCAGTACCCAGAAGTTCCATGCCCGAGGCCCCATGGGTCTTGAAGCCCTCACCACCATCCAGTACCGCATAGCAGGTTCAGGGCAAATACGGGTATGAACGTATCTGGCCGTCTTTTTCAGGGCCTTGGGTCCCATGCCGTGTATTCCACGATGGTTGATACTCGAAAGAAGGATATATGATAGCCGCCCTTATCGCATCTGCTCGCAAGATCCTCATCAAGATTGGTTCCAATACGCTGGCAGATCGAGACGGCAGGATCAATAGACTATTTCTTGAAGACTTCGCGGCCCAGACTGCGGCCCTTATCAAAGCAGGGAAACAGATGGTGATGGTTTCTTCCGGCGCCCAGGTTGCAGGGCTTTCCACGCTGGGAAAATGGGCTCGTAAACAGGACATTCATTACAAGCAGGCCCTGTGCGCCATAGGACAGGTGGAACTCATGGCGGCCTGGGCGCGGGCCTTCGCCCCTCACCATCTGCATATCGCCCAGATCCTTCTCACCAGAGATGATTTTGGGGATTCCATTCGGACCCTGAATATGCGCAACACCCTTTTCACCCTGGTTGATGAAGGGATCATCCCCATCATCAACGAAAATGATACGGTGAGTGTAGAGGAAATCAAGATCGGCGATAACGACACCCTGGCAGCTCAGTCTGCAGTGCTGTGGAGCGCGGACCTGCTGATCCTGTTCAGCGATATTGACGGACTTTACAATAAAAACCCCAAGGAAGACCCTGCTGCGGAACTGGTACCCGAGGTTTGGGACATCGCCGCTGTCCGTTCCCAGATCAGCATGGGAGGGACTAACCCCTTTGGTACCGGCGGTATGGCCACCAAGCTGGATGCGGCAGCCCGGGTGGTGTCCTATGGGATTCCCATGATCCTCGCGCACGGGGGGCGGCACCGATCCTTGGAGGCCTTGGCTGCGGGAACTCAAAAGGGTACGGCCTTTTTAGTTCCCTCCGCCTGAATTCTTTGCGCCTGCGCTTGCAGCGGGCGCGCCTGCCGCGGGCGTTATGGGGGCGGAGGGAGTTCGGGGGAGCGGCGCACGTCCCTTCGTTCCTGTATCCTGTGGCGCGTTCTCACTTATATTGTGGGCATGGCTCCAAAGTAACAGCGGCCTGAAGCAAGGGGGGCCCCGCTTGCTTCAGGCCGCTGCCCTACATTATGTCAGCATAACAGGCTTGGTTATGCCGACATAACAGGCTTGGTTAGGCCAGCATAACAGGCTTGGTTAGGTCAACATAACAGGCTTGGTTAGGCCGGCATAATAGGCTTGGTTAGGGTGGCTCCAAAGCGGCAAAGGTCCGAAGCAAGGGGCGACCCGCTCGCTTACCATCACGGCCCTTCATGGGCAGTAAGCCTGCTGGCAGGCCCCTGGGGGTGCAGGGAATAGCTGCGGTTCCCATACCGGAACGGAGCAGTATCATGGGTAACTACTAAAAGCGCGGCCCCTTCCTGGGCAATCCGGGAAAAGAGCTGCATAATTTCCTCCGTATGACCCTCATCCAGATCACCGGTAGGTTCATCGGCAATCACTAAAACCGGGGCAAGCAATAAGGCCCGGGCAATGGCGACCCGCCGCAGTTCACCCCCTGAAAGTTCCGCGGGGTATTGAGCGGCCAGGGGAAGCATACCCACCTGTTCAAGGAGCATGGATGCCCGTTCTACCGGAGGCGCCGCTGCTTTTCTCAGATGAGCGCGCACATAATAGGGAAGGAGCACGTTCTGCAGGACCGTAAAATTGGGGAGAAGGCTTGGCCCCTGCATGATATACCCGATGCCTTGGCTGCGTAACACGGACAGGGCATCGTCAGAGAGGCGGCTATAATCCTGTCCCTGAAAACAGACCTGCCCTTGGGTAGGGGATAAAAGCCCTGCAGCTATGGCCAGGAGGGTACTTTTTCCGCTTCCTGAAGGCCCTGCAATACAGACAAAATCTCCTGCATCCAGAGACAAGGAAACATCCTGCACTGCAAAAAACGAGGTCTTGCCCCGGGGATAGGCTTTGCTTACCTTACAGATTTCCAGAATCATAAGCCGTTTCTCCGGATCGCCGTATACACCTCCATCTTGCTCATCTTCACCGCAGGGTATAGGGAGGCCAGGGGCCCTACGATACAGGACAAGCAGAGGCTCAGGAAAAGGAGGGCCAAGCAAACGCTGAGGGAAGGCAGCACATAGGGTATACGGATGATTTCGCTGATGAGGGTTCTAAAAGGAAGGAGGATAAGAAGGGCGCCGAACATACCGGTGAGGCTGCCTGCAAGGCTCACCAAGGCGGATTCAGTCAAAATCAGGATGATAAGCCTTTTTTTCGTTATGCCGATGACCCGGAAGAGTCCGAATTCCTGGAGCCGCTCCCCCAGGGTGAGGGAGAACAGGAGGCTTACTATCAGGATGGCCCCTATCCAGAGCATGAACGCCAAGAGGATGATAAAACTGATGAGACTGTGCAGGCCGTCAGCTACCGTATGGATGATATTTTTAGAAAGGACCGGTACAATGTCGCTGTTTCCATATCCAAAGGTCTGCTGAATCCGGTCATATACGTGCCGGGGAGCGTACTCAGAAGCAGTCGATACCAGAATGGAGGACACCGATTGCTCTGGAGGAGGAACCGGACCGCCCTGGATCTGATAATCCTGAGCAGCCCTTCGGGCGCTGTTCATATTCATAAATACCGACGCGTCAAAGCCCATACCCGTCCGGTCCAGCCGCGCTACAACCCGGTACTCCCGGTTAAAAAAGATGACCCTCGAACCTATGGGGCCTGTTATCCCAGAACCGATAACAATTTCCCCGTCGGATAAACCGCGCTTCAATGCGGTTTGTATCCACGGCCCGACCACAAAATCCGTAGTACCATCAAAGCCAATCAGTTGTACCGGCATAACGCAGCAGGACGCATTAAGGGAGGTAATAAATATCTGGGGGGATACCGCATGAACCCCTTCGATAGCCGCGATTTTATGAACCCAGGCCTCATCCATATAAAAAGCACTAGGTTCACTGCGGAGCAGAATACCTTCAATGGCTTGATCATAGCCTTGGGGAACGATTATGAGGTCTGCTCCCAGCCGCTTTGCCATACTATCCACGCCGTTCAACAGGCTTATCCCTATGAGAGAGCCGCCGGACAATACAAACCCAATAAGAGCCACCAGGGTAAAGATGCAGAGGGAACGAAAGGGCCGGGCATAGAGGTTGGTCCGGGCCATTTCAAAGAGGGTCAGAGGCGCTAGGGTGTGCATACCCGCTCCTTCTTACCCTGGCGAAACAAATAGAGGCTGTTCATGGCAGCCCCCGCAATGGTAAGCAGGCTGCACAGGTATATACCGGGAAAGGCCGCCTTCCGGCAGGGCATGGTTTCCATCATGCAGCCTCCTATAAGGGTACTGGGGAAGAGCAGGGTCAGTATACCAGAGAGGCACAAGGCGATACTTAATCCCAGTCTGACCTTGGTTGAAGCGCATCCCAGCACTGCCCCTCCCAGGACCACTACCAAGAAACCCGCGCCGATTTCCGCCTGACCGGTCCAATGGCAGCGCATCCAGGTTCCGTCTGTTTTAGGAGGACACAGTTTAAAGAAAAGCTGTGGCCCTAGAGATATAAAAAGTCCCAGGATGATAGCGGCCGTACCGCTTATTACACGATTTTTCATAAGGATCTCCTCATCTTGTAGTTGCTCATACTAACTCAAAAGGGGATAAAGAGTCAATGGTTTTGGGAGGGTGAAGGATTCAAGCCCTGCGGTTGTAGGATCAACGGCAAGGCAGGTGTGAACCTCACACGCGGGCTGGTGTAGATTGTTATGAGACTCCGGCAAGGCGGGTCCTCATGAAGGCTAGTATGTAAAACTAAAAGGAATACAGCATTAGATAGCCATGCTTAGACTACTCAACATACTAGACCCTCCAAACTTCTGGAGGGTTTATCCCGAACCAAGAGCCGCGCTTGCAGCGGGCGTTATGGGGGGGCGGAGGAGTACGGGGGTACGGTTTACGTCCCTTCGTTCCTGCCTCCTGTGGGGCGTTCTCACTTTTACCGTGGTCAAGTACCGTGGGCTTGTCTCCAAAGTGGCAAAAGCCCGAAGCAAGGAGCGCCCTGTTCTCTTACCACCACGGCCATACAGGGGCAGTAAACCCCTGGGGGGTGGCTCCAAAGTGGCAAAGACCCGAACCATCGCGGGCGGTAAGCCCGCGGACGGGTGGGAAGGATCGCGCCTCGATCACGGGAAAGATCGTACCTCGATCCTGGGAAGGATCGTACCTCGATCACGGGAAGGATCGCGCCTTGATCACGGGAAGGATCGTACCTCGATCCTGGGAAAGGGTTTGGCTCCAAAGCAACAAAGACCAGAAGCAAGGGACGGCCCGCTTTCTCACCGCCGCAGCCCTTCAGGGGCAGTAAACCCCCTGGGGGGTGGCTCCAAAGCGGCAAAGACCCGAACCATCGCGGGCGGGTGGGAAGGATCGCGCCTCGATCCTGGGAAAGGGTTTGGCTCCAAAGCGGCAAAAGCCCGAAGCAAGGAGCGCCCCGTCCGCTTACCACCGCGGCCATTCACGGGCATTAAGCCCGCTGGCGGGGACGGCCCGCTTGCTTACCACCACCACGGCCATACAGGGGCAGTAAACCCCCTGGGGGGTGGCTCCAAAGCGGCAAAGACCCGAACCATCGCAGGTGGGAAGCAAGGGACGGCCCGCTTGCTTACTGCCACGGCCATACACGGGCAGTAAGCCCACTGGCGGGCTTGGCTTCAAAGCGGCAAATGCCTGAAGCAAGGAGCGCCCCGCTCGCTTACCATCACGACCATACAGAGGCAGTAAACCCCCTGGGGGGTGGCTCCAAAGCGGCAAAGACCCGAACCATCGCAGGTGGGAAGCAAGGAACGCCCCGCTTGCTTCCCATCACGGCCATATAGGAGCAGTAAGCCCGCTGGCGGGGCGGCCCGCTTGCTTACTGCCAAGGATCTACGGGGGCAGTAAACTCCCTGGGGGTCGGAAGGATCGTACCTCGATCCTGGGAAAGGGCTTGTCTCCAAAGCGGCAAAAGCCCGAACCATCACGGACGGTAAGCCCGCGGGCGGGTGGGAAGGATCGTACCTCGATCACGGGAAGGATCGTACCTCGATCACGGGAAGGATCGCGCCTCGATCCTGGGAAGGATCGTACCTCGATCACGGGAAGGATCGCGCCTCGATCACGGGAAGGATCGCGCCTCGATCACGGGAAGGATCGTACCTCGATCACGGGGAAAGGGTTTAGCTCCAAAGCGGCAAAAGCCCGAAGCAAGGGGCGCCCCACTTTCTTACCACCGCGGCCATACACGGGCATTAAGCCCCCTGGGGGGCCCGAAGCAAGGGGCGCCCCACTTTCTTACCACCGCGGCCATTCACGGGCATTAAGCCCCCTTGGGGGAGCAAGGGGCGGCCTGCTTGCTCACCGCCGCGGCCATACACGGGCATTAAGCCCCCTTGGGGGAGCAAGGGGCGGCCCGCTTGCTTACTGCCAAGGCCCTGCAGGGGCAGTAAACCCCCTGGGGGGCGAGCCTCGATAGTTGGGGGCTACCCAATCTATGGTTTTCCCGGTATGGTAACGGGTATGCAGCAATTCACCGATGACTTTATCCGGGAAATTCCCAAAACGGATCTCCATGTCCACCTTGACGGGTCTCTGCGGCTTTCCACCCTTATCAGCCTGGCCAAGGACAGGCATATCGAGCTTCCCTCCTTTACCGAGGAGGGCCTGCGAGAACTGGTTTTTAAGGCTTCCTATAAAAATCTGGAGGAGTACCTGGCGGGTTTTACCTGGACAGGGAAAGTCCTCCAGGACGGGGAGGCGCTGGAACAAACTGCCCGTGAACTAGCCCTGGATAATTTCGCCGAAGGGGTCCGGTACGTGGAAGTGCGGTTCGCCCCCCAGCTTCACATACATAGGAACTTCCCCTTTGAACAGGTTATTGCCGCAGTGGACCAGGGTCTGCGCCGGGCTAAGAACGAAATCAACGCATCCCTACAGGAGACCGAGCCGCCTTTTGAATATGGCATTATCCTCTGCGCCATGCGGTTTTTTAATTCCCAGTTCTCCCGGTACTACCGGGACTTTACCGCGGTTCACCCCTATTCCACGCCCCTGGAGATCATTCAGATGGCCGGACAGGAACTGGCCAAGGCCGCGGTAAAGCTGCAGGCGGAAAGCGGTGTCCAGCTTGTGGCCTTTGATCTTGCAGGGAGTGAACAGGGGTATCCTGCCAGCGCTCATCAAGAGGCATACAATTACGTAACCAAAAACTTCATGCGTAAAACCGTACACGCGGGTGAAGCCTATGGGCCGGAATCGATTTTTCAGGCTATTACAGACCTCCACGCCGACCGGATAGGCCACGGCCTGCATCTATTCGATGCGGATATGATCCGGAGCGCCCCGGCCCAGGGCAAACAAAAGTACGTGGAAAACCTGGTCAACTACATCGCAGAAAACCGGATTACCGTTGAAGTGTGCCTTACCAGCAATGTGCAGACCGCCCCGCACATAACCGGTATCCGGGCCCACTCCTTCCGCAATATGCTGGCGAAAAATCTCTCGGTTACCCTTTGTACGGACAACCGGCTTGTATCCCGGACCACTATCTGCAACGAGTACCGTCTGGCCCTGGATAATTTTGCTATATCCCCAGGGAAGCTCAAGGACCTGGTTACCTATGGGTTTAAGCGCGCTTTTTACTATCATTCCTACACGGAAAAACGCAAGTACGTCAGAAAGATCCTGGACTACTACGAAAGCCTGGAAAAGAAACACGGGATCCGCTGATGCTTTTGCGGGTGTTTTATAAAGAGGAGAAGCTATGAGTATCTACTGGAATCATCGGGTTAAGACCCTGTCTCCCTACATTCCCGGCGAACAGCCCCGGGATGGGGTCTTTATCAAACTCAACACCAATGAAAACCCCTATCCCCCCTCTCCAAAGGTCATCGAAGCAATTCAAAAGGCTGCGGGGGATGATCTGAGGCTCTACCCGGACCCGGCTTGTACGGAATTGCGGACCGCCATTGCCCAGAGATACGGGGTTACGCGGGAACAGGTATTTGCGGGAAACGGTTCGGACGAAGTGTTGGCCTTCGCCTTTGCCGCGTTCTTTGAATCCCCCGCGGGGAAGGCCCTGCCTATCCTGTTCCCGGACATCACCTACAGCTTTTACCCGGTCTATGCCCAGTTCTGGGATATACCCTTTACCTTGGTTCCCCTGGCTGAAGATTTCTCTATTAATATAGAAGATTATAAACAAGCCTCTGGCGGCGTGGTCATCCCTAATCCTAATGCGCCTACCGGCCAGGCCCTTCCCCGTTCAGACCTGGCTTCGCTCCTCCGCTTTTATGAACAGGACCAGAAAGGCCCGTCTAGCAGGGTGGTGCTTGTGGATGAGGCCTACGCTGCTTTTGGCAAGGGTCTGGAAATGGCGCCTCTGATACATGAGCATCCGAACCTCCTCACGGTCCATACCCTTTCCAAGGCCGCTTCCCTTGCAGGGCTTCGGGCGGGCTTTGCCATAGGGAACCAGGAACTTATTCAAGGGCTCTGCCGGGTCCGGGATTCTTTCAACTCCTATACCCTGGACCGGCTTGCCCAAGCAGGGGCAACCGCGGCTATTTTGGACGCCTCCTATTATGAAGGGGTGAACCAAAAAGTAATTGCCACCAGGAACCGGGTCTCTGCAGCCCTCCTTGCCCTGGGCTATGAGGTAATCCCGTCCCAGGCGAATTTTATATATATCCGTTCCCGCCAGAGCAGGGGGATTGAGTTTTTTACCTTCCTGCGGGAACAGGGTATTCTGGTACGGCACTTCAACAAGCCCCGGATTGCCGATTTCCTGCGGGTGAGTATAGGAACCGATGAGCAGATGGATAGGTTTCTTGAGGTTTGCCAAGGTTACCGGGTAACCAGGGCTTAGGCACAGGCAGTTAAGGTGAACCGGGATATTTCTTCTTTAAGGCTTCTTCGACCAGAGGGGGAACCATACTGGATACATCCCCGCGGAAAAAGGCTAATTCCTTAACTGCGGAAGCCCGGAGCACAAAATACCGGGGATCCGTAGGCATAAACAGGGTTTCTATGGTTGTATCCAGGGCCTTATTGATCATGGAAATCTCAAATTCATAGGAAAAGTCATCGGTCCCCCGGACTCCCCGGATGATGATATGGATATCCTGCTGCCGCATGAATTCGACGATCAGGGAATTCCAGATGAAGAGGCTTACATTTTTCTGAGGCCCTGCCAGTTCCTGCAGCAGCGTAACCCGTTCTTCCGCAGAAAAAAGGTACTTTTTTTGGGGATTTTCCGCTACCACCACCACCAGCTCATCAAACAGGGAACTGGCCCGTTCAATAATATTAAGATGGCCCAAGGTAGGGGGATCAAAGGATCCGGGAAAAACAGCCTTCAGCATACCCGAAGCATAGAACAGTTATACCTCCAGATCAAGAAGCCCCTGGCCCGGTACTGATCCCTGATCCTGCCTTGCGGGGGTATAAGCATGAGGCAAGGGGTCGCATTTACACGTCCTTTCAATTAGTGATACCATCTTGAAATGGATCCTACTCCCCGTTCCAGGCAATCCGCCCTCCTGCTCCGTTCCCTGGCCTTAGCCTTGATCCTGGGTCAGTTCAGACTCCTCGCTAAAGACCTGGCAGATACGCCGGTTTTTATCACTGCCCTGGGCATCGCCTTTATCGCCTCCTGGATCCTGGGCCGGAAAACCCGCTACCCCTGGCAAGGGGCGCTTATCATAGCCCTCATCCCCTGGACTACCCGGTTCATCATCGCCTTACCGAGGATCCTGTTCGCTGATACTGCCGTAACCCTGGATGGTCTGCTCCTCAACCTGGCCCGGAATAATTTTGTTTCCCTGTTTCCCTTTTACTGGGCCGGAGTCTCCACGTATTTTTCAACCCGCTCCCGGTCATTTCTGCGGGCAGATATTATTCTTTCAGATACTCTCCTCTTAGTGATCTTTAGTATTGCCCATACCGCAGACATTGGGCTTTACCGTTGGCCTATCTTCATGATCGCGCTCTTTACCTGCATCCTCTTACTCCAGATCCTGGCGCTGATCCTCTCGGCTCCGCCGGAATTCAAGCTGCGAACAGGAGAAGCTATCCAGGCGGGCCTTGCCCTCTGTATCCTGGTCATCATCAGCGGGATACTGTTTCTTCGGCCTTCCCAGGAACAGGCCATTGAGCGGGGATGGGGCCTCCTGGAACCCAACCTGTTCAGTTTTGACTTTTCTCAGTTCCTGCACTTGGAAAGTGAAATTACCATGAACGACGATCTGGTATTTATCGTCAAGAAAGATCCTGAGGATACCCATATCCTGCTCCGCCGGTATGTACTTTCTGGATACACCAATAAACAGGGGTTCTTCCGGTATGAAACCCTGGATGAACAGACCCATCCCCAAAAACTTCCTGAAGGAATGACCTCTCTGGCCAACCGGGAACCCAACAAAGCATACCGGCTTACGAATCAAGAGTATTACCTGGTCAATTTTGATGCGTCCGCTTTCATCGGGATGAACGATCCGGTTCTGATTACCCCCTTTGAAAGCTGGGACGCCTCCTCGTTCAGCGCGGCCTATGGGGTTCAGAGTCAAACCAGCGAAGCCCTGCCCTTTGAACTGGTGGATTCGGTCCAAGAACCCCTCAGCCCGGAAGTCTTGGGACTGAGTTCTGAAATCTATGCCTTGTATACTGAATACGGGAAGGATGAACGGATCCGGGCCTTGGCCCAGGAGATATGCTGGGGACTCGAAAATTACTGGGACCAGGTGCAGGCTATTTATGAGTATTTGAAATACGGGGACTACCGGTACAGCCTCAAACCGGGGATCGCGCCGGACGGGGATCAGCTTGGCTTTTTCCTGTTTCAAACCAAGAAAGGCTACTGTTCCTATTACGCGTTTTCCATGGCCCTGCTCCTCCGTTCTTTGGGGATCCCCGCCAGGGTTGCCGCGGGTTTTTTCATTCAGCCGGAAACCAACACCTTTGATTACTACCCGGTCCGTTCCGACATGGCTCATGCCTGGGTAGAGGTCCTTTTCCCGAAGTATGGGTGGATTGAATACGATCCCACCACAGAACTGCTCGCGGAAGGAGAGGAATTCCGCTTTTCCCTGGGGGTCTCTCCTGAGCTTTTTGAACGGCTTATGAAGGAAATCCTGGATAACCATTCCCGGTTACAGCCTAAGCAGCGTTCTCCCCTGGAAGAAACCAGAGGAACCGCTTTCACCGCGCTTGGAGCGCATACCCTTAGGTTTCTCAGAGCCTACTGGGTACTGGTTCTGGGCGGTCTTCTGGGCGTCAGTTTTATAAGGATCCGGACCCAGTACCTGGCCGGGTCTAAACTGAACCGGGATCCCCGAAAAAAAGCGAATCAGCTCTGGGGCCATGTCCGGCGGCGGCTCAGCCTAGGAGGATACCGGAAAAGAATCGACGAGGCCGAGCATGAATGGGCGCTTGCCCTGGACTGCCCTATCCCCGGGGTGTACGGCTTGTATCAGAAGACCGCTGCTGCCCGGTATGCGCCGGTTTATACTTTGGAACATTTTTCCGCTATGGCAAGGGCGTATACCCAATTTTCCGCGTGCTATGCCCGGGTCCTGCCTGGCTGGAGGCGTATCCTCGCCTGGCTTCTGCCGCCCCTGGCCCTGATACTGAAGCCGGTACAAACCAAGCCTAAGGCCCCGGCAGGAGGGCCTCTGGGACTGGTCATCCTGCTCTTGATGCTCAGCGGAGACCAGGGGGAAGCCCAAAACGCAGTTTCCGATGCAGTATCCCCGGCGGTCCTCTATGCCCAGGCATTGGAAGCCCAGAAAGCGGAAAACTGGGAACGGGCTATTGAGTTGTATACCAAAGGCTCGGCCTTGTACCCTGAGGAATCCAGCTTCCCCTGGTCTTTGGGGAACCTGTACTATAAACGCGGGCTTTACGGCCTTGCCTGGGATCAGTACCGGAAGGTAGAACAGATCCTGCCGGAAGATACGGAGGTCCTCTACCAGCTTTCCCGGACCGCAGGGTATCTTAATAATGACCGGGTATCTGTGGACTATCTGGAACGGATCCTGGCGCTGGATCCGGATAATAAAGAAGCCATAGGCAATCTGGGGTGGATGTATTATAAGCTGCACCGCCTGGAAGAAGGGCGGCTGCTCCTGCTCGCTGCCCTGGACCGTTTCGGCCCTAACCCGGATTTTTCCATGACCCTGGGAACCATCTATTCGGATTTGTTCCGCTATAAGGAGGCTAAACACTGGTATCTGGAGGCCATTGCCGGTTCTGAGGCCCTGGGCGCGGATCTTTTTACCGCAGTGGCCAACTACAATTTATCCATACTTGAAACCCGGTTCTACCATTTTGACCGGGCCTTGGAACGGACCAACGCCTCTCTCTTTGCTCAGAACCGGGCTTCTGGCCGGCTTGCCCGGGGGGAACTCTTTATGCGGCGGCTGGAATTCAGACAGGCTTTTTCCGATTATCAGGACGCCTATGAGATGGATACCTCTCCCCTTTCCAAGGTCAATCTGGCCCAATCCTATCAGATTGCCGGACGCCTGGAAGAGGCCCGGCTGTATGCAGAGGACTGTCTCAAGGAAGGGGATCTGTCCTGGATGCTCAATTACGGCATTGATCCGGGCCGGTACAAACGGGATCTGCATGAAATTCTTTCCAATGTGTATGCAGGTCTTGAGAAAACCGAACAGCTCCTACCCGCTATAACCTGGAAGGAAGGGATCCAGCGTATGTTCCGGGGGATTTCCTACCGGTACAAAGCGGCCATGCACCGGCGGCTTTTCTGGAAATACAGTCTCCTTACGGCCAAGGCCTATGAAACCGCAGACCAGGGGGATGGCCAGGCCGAAGTCAAAGAACCCCGGTTAGACGCCCTGATCCAGTATTATAACGCTTTTGAAATATACCCCCGCCGGGCCCTCACGTACCTCCGTAAGTCCCGGGACTTTGAAGTGTCCCTCATACCCGAAGCAGCCCCGTCCTATGCTTTTGAGGAAGGCCGCCTGTTCAAGAATGGGGACCTGCTGTGGGAAACCCTGGCCCGGTTTGATCCGGTCTGGGAGCGGGACATGATCGCCAAGACCTATACTGAACTCGCGCAGATGAAAGGCAGGAAGGGCGAGCAATTCCTTGCCCAGGATGCAGCGGAGCGGCTCTACCGCCTGAACCAGGGGGGGTTACGGCAGCATGGGATCCGCCTGCCGGTGGAACTGAGGGTTGACTTTTCCGCGCTCCCTCTTACGGAGGCAGGGATTTCGGCTGTGGAGAAATCCCTGCGCCGGGCTATCCAGGCCGCAGGATTTGACGTGGGTAACAAGGCCGACAGGACCCGCCGTTTCCAGCTCAGGATAAGCGTAAACGGCCCGGAGGCCCTCTGTGAACTCTATGACGCGACCTGGGGCGCGGTGATGTTCCGGCATACCCTGCCCTTACCGTCTTTTTCCGCGCTGGATGTCAAGACCTTTGCCCGGGCATTGGGGAATCTGGCCTTTACCGAACTATGAGGCTCTCCCCTTACATTGTTCCACGATTTCCTGGATAATCCGGTCTGCATCCTCATAGGGAACCTGGCAGGTTCCCACTTTATGATGGCCGCCGCCGCCGTAAGCCAAAAGCATGGTCCCCACGTCCACATCCGCGTCTTTTTTGACGATGCTGTACCCCACGGTAATCACGCAATTAGCCTTGTTTTTACCGTCTATGATCCACAGGGAGATGTTCTGTTCCGGGAACAGGGTGTAAAGGATGAACCGGTTCCCCGCATAGATGGAATCCGCGGTCCGCAGATCCACGATCACCACATTATCTTCTACCCGGGCATATTTCTGAATCATCTCCCGGAACAGTTTGTCCTGTTCAAAGTACCGGTCAATCCGCTCTTTCACATCCGGCAGTTGCAGGATTTCATCAATGTCTTTATCCACACAGGCCTGGGCCAGCATTTTCATAAGATCATAATTGCTGATGGTAAAATTCCTGAACCGCCCTAAACCGGTCCGGGGATCCATGATAAAGCCGAGTAAAACCCAGCCCTTGGGGTCCAGGACTTCATCCGGGGTGAGGTTCCCTGAGTCCACCTTATCCACATAGTAAAGCATCCGGTCAAAGCGGCCCAGTTTTTCATACCCCCCGTAGAAGTCATAGACGACCCTGGCGCAGCTTGGGGCGGTCCGGGCTACTCCCTCAAAATAGACCCCCTGGAGCCGCTCAGATTCACTGGCGTGGTGGTCAAACCAGAGTTTGCATCCCTTGAGATAGGGAACGTTCACCAGAATATCCTGGTCGCTTACTTCCACCAAGCCATCCTGTATATCCTTGGGATGAACGAATTTCCATTCATCCACCAAGCCCAAATAGGTCAGCAGCGCGCTGCATGCCAATCCATCAAAATCAGATCGAGTTACCAGTCTCATGTAATACCATCCCTTATGTATATACCTAGATTTAAGCAATTGTTCCCGGAAAAAGCAAGAGACCCTGGCTCAGGAACCTTGAGGCCCCAGGAAACCCAGGGGTCTTGAACGGGGGCTGCCAGGTATATGCACGGGAGCGCGTTATCAAAAATGGAGAAAATTTCGATATATACGAGAATTTTTGAAGCGCCTCTATTGTTATTTTTGGGCGGATGTAAGATAACTAAGTACAGTGAGCCGATAACAAGCCCGGTCTGGGCTGGGTTTGGGGGCATAAAGAACCCTCTTCCTGGGAAGAGGGACGTTTTTTTAAGGAGTAAGCTATGAAGCGAGGCGAATCAAAGAGCCGGTATTTTTTCAGTATTATCCATACCGGACTTATGCTGGCGTTGGCGGTCCTGGGGGCCTGCGATGGGGGATTACCCCTGGAGGATCAAGAAACGATTGACCCAATAACCGGACTACCGCTGATCGGGAAGAACCAAGGGGATCTGATAGCGGTGAGGATAGGGACGAACAACAGATCCGTGGATCCTACTGCGGTGAGTGGATTAGCGCAGTTTTACGAGGTAGTATTCAAGAACAGTACGGGTACTGCCTACTACCGGGGTGAGGCAGCCGCTTCTCAAGGGTATATAAGCGTAGCGGTTCCTGTAGGGACAGGTTATGAGGTACTGCTCCTGGCAGGGCGTAATAACCGGACCCTCCTGGCAGCCGGTCATGTAGGGTCTAAAAATATTCAGCCTGGTATAGTGAATGTGATTACTATACCGGCTACGGGGATCACCCCGGTGTGGGATGGGCTGGCTACTCCTCTCGCTGGTAATGACTTCACCTTTGATGGAACTGGCGGCATTGCTGGTTTGGTCGCTGTAGATGCGACTAACCGGTATGTTAGAGTGGGGTCGCCTACGGTAGTCCCTACTGCTGGCGATACCTTTTCGGTTGGGTTTAATCTCCTCAAATTGGGGCCCTTACTTGATGCAGAGGGCGGGAGTGCCTTGACCCTTCAGGGTTCCAAGGTGGAGCTGCTGCCCCGTAATGCGGATGAGGATAATTTTACCCCTGTTTCCTTCGCTTTAAGTACGATAACGGGGTCGGCATCGATAACAGGTACTGGTCCTGGTCCTTATGCTATATCAGGTATTGCATCATCCACAAATCTCTTTGGCGTTACCTCGAATACTGCCCTTCCTGCGAAGCATACAGATGGATTGCTGCAGTTTGCATTGACCTATAGCGCTTTTGGTAGCGCTACTCCTCCTGCTAGAGGAGGGGCCTTCACCCTGTGGACTATCAGGAATGGCATTAACTGGGAAGAGGATAAGATTATCGCTGCTGGGGAGGCTGATAAGTTAGGAGGTTCTATTATAGTCCAGATTGGTTCGGGTAATCCTCTATTGACTAATGTCCCTACAAACTAACCGGTAACAAAGCAGCCTGGGGTGGGCCTTAAACAGCGAGGGGTACGAGGCTGACCCCGGGCCATGCGGGACAAGTCCTGGGCCATGCGGGACAAGTCCCGGGCCATGCGGGACAAGTCCCGGGCCATGCGGGACAAGTCCCGAGCCGTGCGGGACAAGTCCCGAGCCGTGGGGGACAAGTCCCGAGCCGTGCGGGACAAGTCCCGAGCCGTGCGGGGCTAACCCCGGGCCGTGCGGGGCTAACCCCGAGCCGTGCGGGGCTAACCCCGGGCCGTGGGGGACAAGTCCCGAGCCGTGGGGGGCTAACCCCGGGCCATGCGGGACAAGTCCCGAGTCATGCGGGGCTAACCCCGGGCCGTGGGGGACAAGTCCCGAGCCGTGCGGGACAAGTCCCGAGCCGTGGGGGGCTAACCCCGAGCCATGCGGGGCTAACCCCGGACCATGGGGGGCTAACCCCGGACCATGGGGGGCTAACCCCGAGCCGTGGGGGGCTAACCCCGAGCCGTGGGGGGCTAACCCCGAGCCGTGGGGGGCGTGAAGCAAGGGGCGCTTCGATGGCGTATCGCCGCTGCCCTATAGGGGCAGTAAGCCCCCTGGGGGGCCTTTTTAAGAGGGGAGGATATGAGATCCTTACAGAAAACAGGTTTTTTTCTATATATGCTGGTCTTGTCCTTCATGGGATGCGGGCCTACGATCTTTGTTCCAGATGGAGAGCTTGAGGGAAAAGCCCTGACCTCCCAGGGCTTTTCCCTCATCCTGTTCCCGGTTCACCGGGAATACCCGGAATTTTCCAGCTTTGCCAAGACCGAGGACCATCTTACGGTGTTTCTGGTGAACAAACAGGGCAGTACCCAGAAGGTCCCCCTGGCCGCAACCAAAGTTACGGTGGAAGATACGGTCCTGGTTGATGAGGAACCCTATTTCTTCGAGACTCCTGGGGAAAAAACCGTTACCGTAAGCTATAAAGACTTGAGCGCCCAGTATACCATCATTGTCCGATCCGGTACGGCAGGCTCTGGGGACCCGGGATCTGCTCCTTCGGGAGGGACCTCTATTGCTATTGATATCATCTGGAATTAAGAACGTGCAGCCCTTCCCCAGCGGTTTAAGGAAAAAGAGGAAAAATAGGAAAATAAGGAAAATATGCGTGGGGAGCCTTTTCCTGTTCTTCCGCCTGCTCCTTGCGGGGTATGCCCAGGAGGATCTGATCCTCAGCCCGGAAGAGATCTTCATGGAAAGAGCCGCGGATAAGAAAGGGTTCCACCTGTTTATCAAGAAAAAACCAGGCTTATCCTCGGTTCTGCTTATGGAATCGGCCCACCCCCCTACGGGAGAGGAAAGCAGCCATACCTACCGGGCCTTGGAAGGGAATGGGATAAACCGGGATGAGTTCCGGATCATCTCCTCTTCTCCCCTGAAAGATGCAAGCTGGTTTCTCACGGATTCTTCCCCGGAAAACCATCCCGTCATGGGAGATGTCCTGCATATCTATATTCCACCCATCATCACCTATGGCTACCCTGAGACCCGCCAGATCATCCTCCCGGTAGAGGATGGGATGGTTGTCAATATCCGTACCTTTGCCCTGCCCTACTGCGACTATTCCGGGAGGTATCAAGACAATCTCTTTACCCTGTCCATACCCCCCTTTGACCCGGACGCGCCAGGGTTTCCCCTGATCCAGCTCGGGGCGAAGCATCCAGAACCAACAGTTCCCCTCAAACCGGAAGACGTACCCGCCATACCGGTTCACGATACCCTGCCGGACCTATCCGCCAAGGCGGATGAGGAAGACGCCCGTTTCAGAGAAGAAGTCCTAAAGCGGCTTGACGGCCTGGAGCGGACTTCTGCTTCGCCGCAGCCCCCACAGCCTTTGCAAGCAGAAGAGCCGATGGAGGAAAGGCTGGTCTTTGCCCCCAGTATATACGTCCGGGGAGGGGCCGCGGTCTTTTTCCCCGGCCCCCAGGGGAGGAGCTTAGGATTACAAAACACCCTTGACCCTATCGGTACGATCGCCTTGACCAATAAGTTTACCAAAATCTGGGGGGTTCACCTGGGCTTTGATCGGGACCCCCTGCTGATGAACCGGATCGTTGCCCGAGTAACCTGGGATATACGTTTTATCGGCCTTGAAGCAGGGCCTTTCTTCGGCCTCTTGAATTCCCATACTGGACGGATAAGCCCCGGCCTTTCCCTGGTTCTCCATGCACGGATCCCCCAGTGGGGCCTTTTCAGTTCGTTCCAGCATGATACGACCCTGGGAAAAGACGCCCTCATGGGTACAGGGGATTATATGCAGTCCTCCAGTGAAATCAAAGCGGGCTTTACGCTGCCCTTTGGCAGCTTCACCCTCAGCCTTATGGACCGTAATTCCACGATTCAAGATGATTTAGGCCAGGATATGGTCAACCAGTGGATCCGGTACAATCTGGCCCTGGAAATCGCCAAACCCCCTCATCCCCTGGGTTTACGGATCGATCTGGGGTATCAGACATTACACTGGAACTACCGCCTGAGCTATCCGCTCTTGGCCTATGGGTACGACCAGGTATACGCCGGTCTGGAGCTGTCCTACAGGATAGGGCTCCTCACCCTGCTTCTTGGCCTGGAAGCCCCTCTGTACCCCTGGGTATATCCCCAGATACGAAGCATCAAGAATCCTCAAGCCCCCTTCTTCGGACAAATCACCCTAGGCTTCAGATTGACCTTCCCGCCCGCCAGCGGGTTTACTGCCCCTGTATGGCCGGGGCAGTAAGAAGGCGGGTCGCTCCTTGCTTCCCGCCTTTGCCGCTTTAGAGCTAAACCCACGGTATAAGTGAGAAGGCTCCTCCCGATGGAGGAACGAAGGGACGTAAGCCGTATCCCCGTACTCCTGTGGGCTGTCATGTAAAATAAGAATTGCACGGAATGCCCGGAAGCGGCCAAGGTTTCCAGCCACTCGGTGGGAATCCCCTCCAGACCATAAACAAGCCCAGCCAGAGCGCCGGTTATCGCCGCCGTGGTGTCTGTGTCATCGCCCAGATTGACGGCTTTGAGTACGGCATCCCGGTAGCTGTCCGTGGTCAGGAAGCACCAGAAGGCGGCATCCAGAGTATCAATGACAAAGCCGCCGCTTTTGATACTGGACTCCGGCAGGGTTCTTATATCCTCCTGCCAAATCCGGGCGAACTTGTGCAGTCTTTTCTATCGCTTCCTCAGCCGCCGCGGTCAAATCCTCAATCAACGTGTCCACTTCGTATTCGCTACAAAGCCTCATCCCGCTTTCACTGGAATTTGGCGGTCGCGTCATCGGCTGCTCCCCGAATAGCGGCATCTTCCAAAAACTCGGCAGGATCACGGCAGCGGTAATCCTCTTGCAAAACCTGTAATTCATTCACTTCTCCCCACATCTCATAGATTTTTCTGTTCCGCTCACCAAAGAACCGGAACGCCGTAATAACCAAAACATCGGTAATCACCACTACAGCCCCGCGATAAACCCTTTCACAAAACTACTCATTTGGTTTCCACCTTGCGATAACTTTAAGGTCCACAATTCCAAATAACACCATCACCACTACCGTGAATCATATCCAATCCTTGATAGAGCCCCCCCACCAGTAACCATGTCGCAAGGTAAAGGCAAAAAGGCTTAAACTCCAGCAGCTTGGAAGGCATCGCAATAAGCCACTTCCCCAAAATGCCAAACAGTTCTTTCGCCGTATGTTCCCACGATGGTTTATCAGAAATCTGTATCCCATCACTGTCACTCATACTTACTCCTCTTTCGCGTCAAGTATCGAACCGCAAGTCCACCGTCATCCTCGGACGGCTGCAGAGCTTGTCGAAGCATGATCCGAAGGTCTTTCTGATAAGACCATCCGGTCATCCTCTGCCTTAACCCGATAACCTCAAAACCCGCGTTGAACGAACTTCCCCCAGCCTCACTGTTTGGGAGTTTTCAAGACTATCCTAATCTTTAAGCTGAAAGTGGTTATACCCCGACCGATCGTAAAAGTATTCGTATATAACCAATTCTCCCTTTTGGGATACATAGCCCGCGCCCTCTTTCGTATGCGTCCATTCGTTGCCCGTAAGATAAGAAAATATTGCCCCCGCATTCATCACCGTAAAATCACATCAACATCATCCATGTCGAATTTCCGGTCTGCCAGTTGACACAAACACAAATAATAACAGGCGTATTTACCCGCCCGCTCAAGAGCTGTTTGTATTTCTTCTTTCATGTCATTTACCCTTCCCCGGAGGCATACCCCACCCGGTACACCGCCTTGAAAGCCGTCAGCCCCGGCAGCCGCCCCAGGGCAGGGGAAAGCCGCAAGGTATGAGGAAAATCCAAAAGCGCCCCATCTTCACTTTCCGCTTCCGGCTCCGGCAAAAGGCCGTACAACTCAGGTTCTACAAGTTTCGGTTCCGTTGTACGGCAGTAGCATGGAAAAGGGCGTAGACAGATAAAATTTTCCATACCGGGTATTCCCATAGGTCAAGAAGCAGTTCCTCGGTATATTCTAACCGTTCAAAATGCCAGTGGACAAAGAGGGAGCGGCGAGACAGTATTGCTCAATAGTATAAGTCGCCGTGGTAAGGCAATACCGGCTCATCACATCTTCCCTGTCGTCTACCCCCAGAATGGCCTTAAAATCGGCTGGTGGCACAAGGCTGTGTAGGTTATTAGGTATAACAAATCTCCTGTTAAGACTAACAGTAAACATAACAGAGGGGGCTTGTAATTAGGGATTTTCCGCAGATTTGTCAGAAATCAGAAAATTTGGCTTGTATACTCGAAAAGCAAAGGTTCCAGCACCGCGATTCCTCATGTAAAAATCTTACCGAAGAAAACGAATTCCTCAAGGTAAAAATCTTACCCTGAAGCCCGTTTTACCCTCTCAAGAGGGATTAAAAGTATCCGCTACACGCTCCAGGTTTTCAATAGCCCGGTTCAATAGAGCCTGTTGTTCCAGCAGGCCGGTTGAGTTTTTCAGGGCGAGGATAGCGGCTTTGCATTGCCCGCCGACATCATCGCGTTCCAGAAGACGCTGGAAAGGGGGTCTGGCCTTGTCGTAGCG
>JAISOX010000069.1 GCA_031275325.1 Treponema sp. | reverse complement strand
GTAACGCTGGTATAGGCCCCGTTCCCGATGACCAGCGCGTATTTCTGCTGGGCCCTAAGCCCTGCCAGAGATACCATTGCCAAGAGCAGCGCTGCCAGTTTCTTCATAGCTTCCTCCTTAAATACTACAGGTCCGCCGGACCTTAGTCCGCCATTACCCGAATGGCCCCTCATGTATCCGCATAGGCCCTAGGGGTTACGTTGAATTGCCGCGATACGCCACGCTCCCTGGCGCTGGGTAAGCCGAATCAGATCCCGCCGGGAAACGCTCCAGGGAAGCCCCGCCGCTTCAGCGGTTTCAGAACCGGCCTCCCCCCGTTCTGGATCATCCGGCTCCCGGAAGGTTCCCGGAAGCCAGAGCAGGTACGAAGCTGCAAAGGATACTTCCCCATCTGTTTCGTCCTGGTCAATCCCCTCAAGCCGAAGATCCGAAACGCCAAAAACCGTGGATTCCGTAGGCGGGGAACCTGCATTGATCCATTCCTGGGCAGAGAGGATCGCGGGTATATTCCCCTCATAGACTTGGCGAACCCGGGTGATTACAAAGAAATTGGTAACCATATCAATGTCCTCTTTTCCGGCCTTGGGCATAACGCAGGCGTCCATCTGCAGATGATCCAGGGCTCCCATGGCCTGATAATAGGTCTCCACCACTTCTAGGGGAGCCATCCCTTGGGTGGTGGGCCGCTTTGCCCGGTCGGAAATCACGCTGGCGATCACCAGAACCAGACTCACCAGGGCAATGGATACCCCCGCGAGGGCCGGGATGTTCCGGCGGATAAACCGTGCGGCTTTTACCCGGAGGTTAAGCTGTTTGGTAAACCGCTCTTTCTCAAGGGTAAGCCGCGCCTGTTCCGCGGACGTGATCTCATGCAGGTAGGATGCGGCGGGAGCGGAACCTGGAGGGCCAAGCAGGTCTTCTAGGGCGCCGAGAACCAGGGGAGCTTGGGCCGCCTGCTTTTCCTGAAGGAGCCTCAGGGTCCGGTTTATGAGCGCGGCCAGGCTGGGGTCTAATCCGGGAACCGCCAGCCTGGGGGGGAGAAAGACCCCTTCCCGAATGTCCTTATGGAGGGTCTCCTCATTCGTATTGGGGAAGGGCGGTGAACCGCAGAATATCCGGTACAGCATGGCCCCCGCGGTAAATGCGATCCCCCCCATGCCTGAGCAATCCGGATGCACATACTGCTGGACCCCGTGAAACCATGCGTCCGGTCCCGCGGCTTTGATACTGTACTGGAGGAGTTCTTCTGGAGGGAACAGGATCCTGCCTGAAGGGGCAATAATGGCCCCGGCAGGCCAGGGCGCAGGAAGACGCTGCTGGGCGTCCAAGAGGCGGCACGCCCGGATCCAATACCGCAGGGCATCCAGGGCCTGGTCCTTTCGGGTATCATCCGTAATAAGGGTATCCAGCCTTTCTCCCGTAAAGGCCGGTCCCCAGATACCTATGGTTCCGTGCTGTTCCCGTACGCCTAAGGGTTTCCAGGGCGTCCATGAACCATCCGGGGCAACCATATACCCTGATGCGGCGATAAGGCGGGCCAGCTTTAACTGGGCGAAGGCGTGCGCATCAAGGCCGGTATCAAAGGCCAGCGCGGCTATACCGCTTGCTTCGTCCAGGATGAGCCTGGGGCTGGGGGGATCCGGTTTCCTGGGTCCGGCCCCCTGGATTTCCGTATCCATTAATACTTAAACTCACTTTCCCCAATAAACTCTCTCAGGACGCTCTGTCCCGGTACATATTGCGGAGGAATGGGAGCGAAGTTTTTGAGGAAGGAGAGGAGCCGTACTGCTTCGGCATATTCAGGGTTATGAGGTTTCACCGAATGGAGCAGCGGCTCCGCGTAGAATTTCAATACCGACAGCTCATAACTCAACGCGGAGTTAAAGGCCGCATCCGCCTCGTTCTGGAAGGGAAAGATATACCGCCGTTCTCCCCGCTGTACACTGGGCCACATATTAATGGTGTTTATCGCATTGGTGCCCCGGAACTGGTAATCCCGGACCATGCGCCGCAGAAGCCGGTGGTCGCTGGTGGGGATCCGGTTGTGATCATCCAGGTTAAGCTGGGTCAACGCAGAAACATACAGCTTAAATTGGGTATCCCTATCGATCTGAGGGGTAAGGCCGTCGTTAAGGCTATGGATACCCTCGATAATCAGTACGGTCCGCCTTCCAAGACGAATCTTCCTGCCTCCTGAGTCCCGGCGGCGGCCGGTCTTAAAATCATAGAGTGGAAGGGTTACTTCCTCCCCATTAAAGAGGTCCAGAAGCTGTTGATTAAAATAGGGGATATCCAGGGCTTCGAGACATTCGTAATCCGGTTCGCCTTTCTCATCCCGGGGCGTTTTATCGGTATTCACATAATAATCATCCAGTCCAATAGCGATAGGTTCAATGCCCATTACTTTAAGCTCAATGGAAAGCCGCTTGGCCGTAGTGGTTTTCCCGGAACTGGAAGGCCCGGCAATAAACACTATTTTCACGGTTTCTTTTCGGGTATAAATGAGATCCGCAATGTCCGATAATTTTTTTGCCTGGAACGCTTCGGCGATCCTGATATAGTCTTTAATGGTCCGTTCCCGGATGATCCGGTTAAGATGCCCCACTGCATGGAGTCCCACGATGCGGCCCCATTTCTTATATTCGTTATACACCGAAAAAATGATCGGATTGTCTTCAAAGGCCGTCAGGGTAATGCCCTGTCCGATTCCGGGAAAACAGAGGAGAAAGCCCCCATGGTAGGAGATGAGATCAAAGACCGCAAGCAGCCCTGTACGGGGGACCAGGGCTTCGATGTAGAGGTCGGTAAATTCCCTGCATCCATTGATCTGTACTTTGGAATCGCTCCGTTCCTCCAGGAGCAGCGCGGTATCGGTCTGGCCGTTTTTTACAAAAAGATGCAAGGCTTCGGTATAGGCCATAAGATGCACGGTTATGGGAAGGTCTGCCTCAACTAAGGCCTTCATTTCCAGCTTCAGGGATTCAATGTCTTTTTTCGCGGGGATTCCCACCAGGAAGGTATAGTAATAACTGTTACCCAGGGAATGGCCGACATAGAGTTTTCGTTCGGGAAATAATCGGTGTGCTGCCATGGCAAGCAGGAAGGCCAGAGAACGCCGGTATATCATCATCCCTTCAGGCGTTTCCAAAGACACCGGTTCCACCTGGGAATTTACCTCAAGCGGTACAGAAAGGGGGAGGATTTCGTTGTTGACTTTAACCGCGGCTAATTTCCCAGAGGCTATGCCAAAATGTTCGATCAGGGTTTCCGCCGGGGTTCCGATAGGACAGGTAAGGGAATGGCCATCAGCAAAGGCAACCTGTATTTCATGCATGGTAACTGCTCCTTATGCGTCCAGTATACCCTAAGCCGCTCGATTCAGGGTAGGGTCATGCAGGATAAGCATAAAAACTTCCAGGAACCTCCCCCATGAAACCCTACGGTTCGATCTGGACTCCTAAAAAACCGGAAAGGATGCAAAGCCTTTTTCTTGTAATTGGACCATGGTCTTTTGTATATCCGGCCCGGGAAGCACGGTTACCACCCAATAAGCCGTTCCCTTTACCGTCCGCGGGACAACCGCGGCGTCAAAACCCGCGTCTTTAAGCTGCGCGGCCATTGCCTGGGCATTCGCTTCCTTGCTGAAAAGACCGGCCTGCAATACCTGGGCTTCTTTATCCGTAGCGGCAGGGGGGGAGTTTTCCCCTGCATCCTGTACTGCCGCGGTCAAGGTTACCTGCTCGCGCCCGGGAAAAAGCAGCCATAAGGCCAAGGGCCAGGGGCTTACCGTTCCGCCGGGGGAAGCCCCGGGGGTAACAATCCGGGCTTCCGGGCTTTGGGGATAGAGGGAAAGGAGCCTGGTTTTGTATAGTTCTATAGCGGATAGTTTCCAAAGGGTATAGTATATCCCCGGCATATAACGCTCATAGTCAGGATCTTCCAAAAGGGCACGCAGGGGCGCTAGTTCTCCGGATCGAAAGGCTTGTATCTGGGCGTGTAAATAGCGGGCTTTAAGCCGGGTTCCGGGGTGGGGGCTCTGCAAGAGGGGTGTTACCTGGGTTTCCGCCTGGTCCATTTCTCCCAGGGCGACCAAGCAGAAAGCCCCCTCCAATAAGGCCGGGTCATGCTGGTTTTGCGGATCTGCCAGAGCCGCATCGTTCCAGGCCTTGGCCGCGCCCTCAAGGTTCCCGGTAAGCTGGAAGAGCTGGGCCAGACGTATGAAGGCTTCCTGCCGCTCCCCGGAGGAGCCTTTGGCAATTTTTACGGTTTCTTCAAGCCGCCGCATTTCATCCGCCAAGAGGATCTGCGCGGGACTTTGGGCATACAGTCCGGCTTCCCACCTTCCCATTACCCCCAATAAGAGTCCCCACAGGAAAAGTATCCTGCCCTTCCCCGCTATTGACCGGATCTTGACCCGGTAAAGCGCCTTCATACCCATCTTCGCGCTATACAGCTCATGGCAGGCTCCTAGTACGTTCCAGGAGTACCGTCCTCCCCTTCAGGGCTGCGGGACTTTCCCCGTTTCTTTTTGCGCTCCCCGGCAGGGTCTTTTTCCCGTTTCTTTCGCTTAAAATGCACTAAAAACATGATGGGGAACGCGCAGAGCATACCTGCCACAAAAGCCGAAAAAGCGGTTACATACACCGGCACATCCTGCAGGATCGCGGTCTCATTAATCCAAAACCGGATATCACAGCGGTTTTCCAAATTCAAGGTAATGAACAGCAGAAAAGCAACCAGGATTATAATGAATCCGAGTAATCGCAAGGGCATACCGATAACTCCTTTGCACGGAAGGTATTTCCCCGGAGGGAGCTGAGGCGTAGTTCCGCGAAGGATCCTATCAGAGAAGGACTGCCGGGAACAACCGCCATTTCATCCCGTTCCGTGCGGGTCAATAATTCATTGGCATTTTTCCGGGAGATCCCTTCAATCAAGACCTTTACCCGGCAGCCAATACGTGACTGTAATAATTCTAGCGTATGCCCCTTTTGCAATGCAATAACTTGGGCAAGCCGTTTCCGTTTAGTCGCTTCACTAACGCGGTCTGGGAAGGTAAAGGCTGCAGTACCCTCCCGGGGGTTGTAATGGTACATATAGGCGTAGAGGAATTTCACCGATTCCATCAATGCCAGGGTCTGTTCCATATCCCCTTGGGTTTCGCCAGGGAAGCCGATGAGTATATCCGTGGAAAGGCTCATATCCGGCATGGCTTCCCGGATTTCAGCTACTAATTCCAGGTAGGCTTCCCGGGTATAGCCCCGGTTCATGGCAGCCAGGATGGTATTGGAACCATGCTGAACGCAGAGATGCAGATGCCGGCAAAACACCCGGTGGGCCGCCATGACCCGGATAGCCTCAGAAGACAGATCCTTGGGATGACTCGATAAAAACCGGACCCAGGGAATGGCGTTTTTTTCCGCTTCATAGGCGACTACTTCCAAGAGTCCGGGAAAATCAAGGGTTTCCCCAGGGTTTCCGGATTTCCATTGATAGGAATTGACGTTTTGCCCTAAGAGGGTGATCTCCCGGATCCCCCGCTTAGCAGCGGTCTGGATCTCTTCCCGAATGGAACGGGGATCCCGGGATACTTCCCGGCCCCGCACATAAGGCACGATACAGTAGGAACAGAAGTTGTTACACCCGTGCATGATGGGGATAAAACTGCGGAACTGCCCTTCCTCCCCGTGGAAGGGGGCAAAGGAAAAGGCCGGTTTTTCCTCCTGTTCCGTGGTTAGGGCTTGCAGCGGAATGCCCTGCTCCAGGGACGCTAAGATACGAGGAAACAAGGCCGCTTCGGTAGTTCCCAACACCTGGTCCACTGCGGGGGCTTGTACTTTCAGGGTTTCCCCTAAACGGGAAGCCATACAACCGGCTACCACCAGGGTAAAAGGGCGGTGCAAGCCGCGGCGTTTTTTTTTGAGGGCTTCATACTGGGCGAGTCTCCCCAAGACCCGGGTTTCCGCGCCGATTCTCACCGAGCAGGTATGCAGGACCACGAGGTCCGCGTCCGCTCCGTCTTGCGCTTCAGACCAGCCCCGTTCCCGCAGTACCCGCTTGAAAGCCGCGGATTCTGCAGTGTTCATCTGGCAGCCATAGGTTTCAAAAAAGTATTTCACCTTCTGCGCTTGAGCCCTTTGAAAAATTTGATGCCGTTCCAGATACCCATAGCGAGAAAGCCCAAAGCTCCCAAGCCCAGAAAGGCTCCGGCTAAGGGTTTAATCACCGGAATGCCGAGCCGCGAGAGGACCGCCAAGCAGCCTGCCGCGGTGATGATGGCTCCCGGCTTCTTTTCCTCCGGGTCTTTGGAAAGGAGCGCTCCTATGCCCAGCATCCCCGCAAGCCCCCCTACGAGTATACCCGCTATAGGGGGAAGGCTGCCCATGAGCAAGAGGCCGGCCCCGCCGATGATGCCGCCCACTGCAGCGACTCCCTGTTTCGCCAATACGTTAGTTGAGGTATAGGCTTTATTTTTTTCATCATACATGATTCTGCTCCTTGTTGAACCCACGCCCCTAGGGCTGCACGCCCCAGAGGATGGTTTATTGGATGTCTTGAAGTAACTTCAGCAGTTTTTCCTTATCAAATAGTTCCACGGATCTGGCCTTTGCGTAGTCTATGGCGTCTTGGGCAAAGCCGGAATTGGTTACGATGATACCCCGGTGTATATTTTGCCGTTTTAAGTCTTCCAGCATGGTATAGACGGTATGCTCATGCAGCAGTTCATGGATACGATAAAAGCGCATGATGCAGTATAGATCCCGGTTATTTTCATCTATAACGGAATTCCCTTCGAGAACTATGAGTTCACTGCCATTGGGAATCATCTTCATCTCCTTAACTTTGAAGCCCATGCCCTTAGCGGCCATATCCTTACAGAGGGCCAAAAATTCCTCGTCCCCATAGTTTAGGTAGTCCTTGAGGATATCATAACGGTAATCCTCATATTGGGCCAGTTTGCTCCCTACATCTTGAAAATTCTTCTTTATCGCATAGATCTTATCCCATTGGGCGATGGCCTTATCAATTTGATTGGATCGTTCATAACAGGCGCCCATAAAATACCGGGCATAGAGACTATCCGGGTGCGCTTCATCGCCGATAGTCTTGACCGCCAATTCCAATTCACCTATGGCCTTATCCGCGGCGTTCAGGGCGGTATAACAGATCCCCCGTTCTATCAGGGCCTTGATTCGATACTCTTTACTCCGCAGGGCCCGTTCAAAGGTCTGCAGCGCCGCGGCATAATCTTGCGCGTCCTTGAGGAGCTTACCCAGATAAAAATAGGCCTGGTCATGGTGCCCGGAAGACTGTATGGCCTTTTCCAATTCCGCTTTCGCTTCCTGGGTCCTTTGTTCTTTATATAAAAGGGAACCCAGTTCACAGTGGATCCGGCCGTCATGCGGGTTGAGTTCCGCGGCTTTATAGAAATAATGCTTGGCGGTATCAATGCGGTTCCGCTCCACAAAGAGTTTCCCTGCTTGGTAATAGAATTCAGCGTTTTCAGGGGCTAATTTCAGCAATAAAAGGTACTCTTTAATGGCTTCGTCCGGCTGATTACAGCGGATGAAAAGCTGGGCTATGGTCTGTCTGAAGTCTATTTCAGGAATCGCCCTTCCTATGACCCCCATTTGCGATACGAGTTTAAGCTCAATCAAGGCAACGGAGGTTCTATTTTCCGCCAGATAGGCCATCCCCAGGTAATAATGGGCTTCTACGTTCTTAGGTTGTTTCGCAATAATAGCGGTGGCTGCTTTGATCACCCCCTGGGTGTTCCCCTCTTGCAAGAGTTTCGGCAGCGCCTCGATCCGTTTGGGGGCTACCAGATATTTCACCACAAAAAAGATTAAGCAGGTATTACTTATGATTAATATGCCAATGATTAGTTCATCCATACTTGTCTGCCTATACAACCTCAATATGAAGATTCAAAACGCCAGTCCTTCCTTGCTGCCTCCACTACACTTCCGGGCCCTTAGGGTCCCCCGGGTTTTTCTGTATTTTCGGGAAACCCGGGCCCGGTACATCCCCTCTTACCAGATCCCCAAGAACCGAAACCCGGTCTTCCAGGGATGTATACGACCCTGGAACCTCATCCCCGGCTTTGAAAAGCTCCAGATACACGCTTTTACACGCTTTATGTTGTTGCTTACTATGAAGTTATCGGCCTTATGGACCGGTTTCTTAAACCTGGCGAACCCGGATAGCCCCGCGGCTTTACCGGGGCTGCCACCCTATTTCCATATACAACCCCTGGTTACGGGTCAGCACCGCTCCCAGGGGAGCCGTGAAGGAAACCTGTTTTCCCTGGGAAACCAGGATCATTCCGGGCACGGCATCCCAGGGCCTTCCCTCCCGGTCATACACCCGCAAGGACCCTTCGCCAGAGAAGGACAGGTTCACCGTGAGGTCATACCCCGCAGCCGCCGCCTCCAAAAGGGCCAGCAGATCCGGATCCGGCTTGTCCATGCCTTGGGTGAAGGCCAGGGTAAGCCGGTACTTTCCCTGTTCCTGGACCAGAGAAGCCCGTTGCCCAGTGGCGTCGAGAAAACGAACCAATACCGCAGGATCCGCGAATTCCATCTTGACCTGATGATACCGATCCGTTTCATCCTCCTGTGAGGAAAAAGACACCAGCCGAAGCCCGGGTACCCGCTCCTGGGTACGCTCAAAATCAGCCTTCCCCAGGGGAACCGGGAGCCGCCGTTCATTACCGTCCAATTCCCCCAAAGATGCTAACATGCGGGAAAAACGGTACTCCAGAACCATGGTCCCCGAACCGTCCGGGCGCAGGGAAATATCCGCCTGGACCCCGATACAGGAACTCAACAGGAGCGTAAGGGCCATGAGGATACTCAGATCCCCTTTAATCTGTTTCATCTATAATTCCTTCTTTCTTGAAAAACAATACCTTGGTTCGGAAACGGGCATTTCCGAACAGGTCTATTAAGAACTCCCTGTTTTTTAGGAGCCTTGCGGCGGGACCAAGGTCAACCAGCCGGACGCTCGAACAAGCCCAATCCAATACAAGCATCACACCTCTTCCGAATAAATACGCACATCCTGAATACGAACCGGCACCTCCTTTTCTATCATGGCCAGCGCCTTATGCAGCACGGTTTCGCCAAAGTCTTTAGAATTGGATACCAAGGCCCCCCCAATTTGGGCAAAGGCAAGGGAATCCTGGAGGTCCACTTCCGCAACGCTCAAATGAAACCGGCGCTGGAGCTTATCCTTTACTGACCGGAGGATCCGCCGTTTTTCCTTGATGGTATCCGCATCAGGAACCGCAAAAAGTATCTGTATCATCGAAACAATCATGGCCGCTCTTTCTTCTCTTACCGCTCATGGGGCGTAAGACCAGGGGTTTCTTTCTTTAATCAAGTATATTTCGTACCTGCCCAGCAATACCATCCCCCTGTTCCTGCCATACCCAAGAGACGGACCGGGCGGTTCACGCCGCGTCATCTAAGGAACCCGCAGGCGCTTCCTCTGAAGCAGGAGGCGCTTCAGGATCAGTCCCGGTTTCCTGAAGTAGAGGGCCTTCGTCAATGAGCCGGCGGATTGCCTCTTTATGGGCCTCAGAGATCCCCGCTTCCCCCATGAGGGACTCCAGGGCGTCCTGGTCGTTAAACCCTTCTTTCAGGGCCGTGGTAAGCTCGGCGATGCCTTCGTCATTTTCAGGATCCGCGATCAAGAGCAGCCGCGCCAGGGTATAGCGGACCTGGGAAGGGGAAAGATCCTTGGGGAACTGGGTCTCCTGCGCAAGCTCTTTGAGGAGGGTTTGGTACGCTTCCACGGCCCGGGCATAGAACCCGCCCGCTTCCAGAACCGAGGCATACTCATAGCGGACCTGGGGATCCTGCTTTTCTCCATGAGCCTCGATCCATCGGGCATAGCTGTCCGCTGCCTCGGGCTTTTGCTGGGCTTTCTGAGCCCGGGCAAAGAGGAGGAGGGCCTCCTGATTCTCCTGCAAGGCAAAGGGATAGCCGGCCAAGACCTGTTCGCTTTGCCCGTACTTCTCCATGGCATAGAGAACCAGGGCGTAATTGTACCCGTCATCCGCGCTTTCCGGGGTCAAGTCCAATACCCGCTGGTATAGGGCCTCGGCTTCCTCAATATTTCCCATCTTAATGTGGGTATAGGCTGCGGCTTTGAGGACGATGAGGTTCACCGGGTCCTTTTTGAGGAGCTTTTCAAAATACCTGAGGGCTTCCGCATACTGTTTGGTTTCAAAGGCAATCCTGCCAAGATTGTATTCTGAAGCCGCCTTGGTTTTGTCCACTGCTTTTGCCCGGTTAAGCCATTGCTCGGCTTCGGTATATTTCCCCAGTTCCAAGTAGGCCATACCAAGGGCATAGTACTCTTCTGCGGAAGCCCGGTAACCCAGGCCCGCGCAGGCAATAAAAAAAGAAAAAACCATGCCGTACCCCGCAAGCCCCAGGACCCTGCCGTTCACGCGCGTCCTCCTTAGTGATCGGTTCACGCAAAAAAACACCTCCCCTTTAGGGAGGTGTGGTATGTTCACCCGCGGTACTCCCCGGCCCGCATCAGAGCCAGTACCGGATCCCTAGTTCCCCCCCCCCTTTCCAGTCTGGGAAATAGAGGGGTGAAATCCCAATACCGAGACCCGCGAAGATGTTGCCAAAAAGTTCAAAGTGTTCCAGGAATTCCCAGGAAAGCCCCAAGGGAACACGGGCGCCCAGGGCTAAACCAAACCCGTCGCTGATACCTAAGGAGACGTAACCCCCCACTCCAAAATACCAGTCCAGGTTAATATCAGGAACCAGGGCGGTGTCGATAATATAATAATCACCACTTACCCCCATGCTAAAAGCACCCTCCCAAATTCCCAGACCGATTCCCCAATATATGGGCAAGGACGGAGCCTTGAGGGATAAGTTCGGACCCGAACCGCCATAACCGCCGCGGCCCACAATACCCAGGCCCCACCCGTCGGGGTGTTCTGCAAATGCCCCGGCAGCGCCCAGGGACAGACCAATAATACAAACCGCCACTAACTTCTTCATGTGAAAGCCTCCAAAATGTTTGATGAAGATGAAAATTGTACCCACTATATTTTCAATGAATTTTTTAGTCAAGCGCGGCAGGGTGATTTTTAGGGCCTTTGGCATATTTTTAGAGAAAAATTCAGGGATTAGGCGGACGCGCCGGGCTTGCGTATGCTTCCCCGTACCGGCAGGCAGACCGGAAAACGAAAAGGGGGCAGGCGCATCCCCCGGCAAGAACGGATCATTTTCTGTTGAGCATGATCCATTTTCAATTGAGAATGATCCATTTCCTATTGAGAATGATCCATTTCCTATCGAGAATGATCCATTTTCAATTGAGAATGATCCATTTTCTGTTGAGAATGATCCATTTTCAATTGAGCATGATCCATTTTCTGTTGAGCATGATCCATTTTCTATTGAGAATGGATCGTTTTCTGTTGAGCATGATCCATTTTCTTTCCAGCATGGATCCGCCCTGACCGCACGGGGCTGTCCGGGCGGTTGATGCGGTGATGGAGCCGCGCCGCGGGAAAGCGCTCCTGGGGCAGCCGCTCCGGGGACGGTCTTTTCATTTGCCGCAAAATACCCTATAGTCAGGTGAGGCGGTTTCAAAACAGGACGTTTGAAAACAGCTTCATACTGAAAAAAGCGAAAGAGAGGGAAGGGGGTTTTTTAATGCGGATCACCACACGGGGCCGGTATGCGCTGCGGGCATCCTTGGCGCTGGCAAAAATGGGAAAAGACGGCGCCCCGGTTTCCATCAATCACTTATCGGAACAGGAGCATATCTCATCGGTGTTTTTGGAACAGATTTTTTTTAAGCTCCGCAAGGCGGGGATTGTTTCATCCGTCCGGGGACCCGGGGGGGGCTTTTATTTTGCCCAACCCCTGGATAAGCTCACGATCAAGGCGATTCTGGACGCGGCAGGAGAAGAGCTGGAGAGTATCTCCTGCGACAAGCGCCAGGAAACCTGCGACCGGATCGGAGCCTGTCTCAGCCATGAGGTGTGGACCGATGTAACCAGTCTGGTGAATGATTTTTTTAAGAATGTTACCTTGGCGTCGATTCTTGAAAAAAATACCCTGCCGGAACAGGCCGAACCGGACCATCCTGGCCGGGAACAGGATGGGGCGGACCAGGGAGCGGCCCAAGAGCGTTCTTTTAACATCCAGGGGTCTGGATGCTGAAGGGTCCCTCATGTCAATTATAGAGGAGTACTATCCATGGGATTTACCAATAAAACCGCTTTCTCTTGCTCCATAAAAGACAAAGCCGCATACCGGAAGATCACCGACGCGTTCAAAAAGCAGCGGAAAGGCGCCACCGTCGCGGATATAGCGGCTCAAACGGCCTTACCCCTGAACAAGATCCGGGAACTGGTCCCGGTTGCAGCGGATGAGTATTCAGGACGCCTTGAAGTAACCGAATCCGGGGAAATCCTCTATTCCTTTCCTCAGGGGTTTACCAGTAAATACCGGGGTTTCCGCGCGGGCCTGCGGAGATTCACCTCCAAGGCCCTGGAGGGGATAAAAATCGCGGGGGCCCTGGCGTTTAAGGTATGGATCATGGTGATGCTGGTCGGGTACTTTGCCCTTTTCATGCTCATCGCCTTGGCTGCCTTGGCGGTTTCAGTGGTGTCGAACTCCTCCAGTTCGGATAACCGCTCGGAAGGCCGCGGAGGCGGAGGCTTGTTCCTCGCGGGAAGCATCTTTGACCTCATCATCCGGATCTGGTTTTACTCGGAATTGACCAAAGCAGTGGACCGTTCCTTTAACGGCCGGTACTATACCGGCAGGAACTCCCGGCCTAAAGGCAAGCCCCTATACAAGGCGATCTTCTCGTTTGTCTTCGGCGACGGGGATCCTAATGGGGATTGGACCGCGAAAGAAAAGCAGGGGGTCATCGCCTATATTCAGGCCAACCAAGGGGTCATCTCCCTCCCGGAATACATGGTCCTCACCGGCTCCACCCCAACGGAAGCCGAGCAAGGGTTGAGCGCGTGCTGCGTGGAATTCGGCGGGCTTCCAGAAGTTACGGAAGAAGGAACCCTGGTATACCGCTTCGACGACCTCCTGCTGCGTGCGGATCGACGGGATCGTTCTTTTGGCGGTTCTTCCCCCTTAAAACGGCTCAAGCAGTTTTCCTCCAACCCCAAGAAGATGAACCTGTGGTTCAGCCTCATCAATGGGGTGAACCTGATCTTCGGCGGGTATTTCCTGTTCAACGCCCTGAGCACCGGCCCCATTACCACGCCGGAGCAGTTCAAGGCCGCTTCATATCTGTATAAAATCACCTATGCCTTATCCCAGGTCGTGGTGGATAATCCCCTTCCGCTCATCTTAGTGGGCTTAGGGGTGGTTCCCCTTATCTTTTCCCTGTTGTTTTGGTTCATTCCCAGCCTGCGGTACTTTTTAACGAAACAAGAGAACGAGACCATTAAACAGGAGAACCTGAGAAAGATCGGGTACAACGCTATGTGGTCAAAGCCCCAGGGGATTACCCTGCAGGACCTCAACGCGGATAGGCCCGAATGCCAGCCCAAAAACCTGAGCGCGGCCCAAAACCAGGTGATCAAGGAGATGGGTTCCTATTCGATTCCTGAGGTGGGCCTGGATACGGGCGGAAACCCGGTCTATACCTTCCCTGAACTGGAACGGGAAAAACAAGCCCTGCGCACATACCGGGCTTCTATAAACCCGGAGGCGTCTTCCCTGGGGAGTACGGTCTTCGACAGCAACGCCTAGGGGACGTTTTTTCCTCGGTTCGGGAACCTGGTGAACCATCCGGAGCGGAAAACCATGCGTTTCTTGGGGGGATAGCGCTGTTTTTTTGCCCTGGACTAAAAACAGAGGAAAAAGAGGAAAAAATACCGGCCTCCTGCTTAGAGGGGGCGTTTCAAGCCGTGAAGTTTTGAAACGCCCCCTATTCTATTTAAGAGACCTTCGATAGCTACCGATATTCAAGGCAATGCGGGAGGATGCAATTGATTAGAGGATGGTATACCGGCGCGAGCGGGATGCGGGCTCAACAATGGCGTTTGGATGCCGTGGCGAATAACCTGGCAAATGTCGATGCAGACGGGTACAAGAAAGATATAACCTCATTTAAAGCCTTTCCAGAACTCTTGCTGCGCCGGATGGAGGATGACGGGGTATATCAGCATCCCTTTGGATCTGCTGATATGGCGCCGGTGATTGGAAAACTCGGTACTGGAGTCGAACTGAATGAACTGTATACCAGCTTTGAACAGGGAGCTATGAAGGAAACCCAAAGCGATTTCGACCTTGCCTTGGACGGAAAGGGTTTCATGGCCGTGGCTACCCCCTGGGGTGAGCGGTATACCCGGAACGGCTCCTTTCAGTTGGGGAAAGAGGGGTATCTGGAAACCAAGGAAGGGTATCCGGTCCTGGGAGAAAAGGGGCCTATCAAAGTCCAGGCCAATAATTTTCAGGTGGATAAGCAAGGCCGGGTGTGGGTCAATGCCGCGTATACTGAGGATCCGGGCCGTATGATTTCCAAAGAAGACAACTCCTGGGAAGCGGCGGCCTTGCTGGATACGCTGAAGCTGGTAGAATTCGATGTGGACCGGTATCTGCAAAAACAAGGTTCCAGCCTGTACCGTTCCACGGATATTTCTGGAGAGGCCCGGGTTATGGATGGGGAAAACCGGCCCCGGGTGGTTCAGGGTTTCACCGAATCTTCCAATGTGGATCCGGTTCTGGAGATGGTGCACATGATCGAAGTAAACCGCGCGTATGAGGCCAATCAGAAGGTGATTCAAACCGAAGATGCTATGCTGGGGACCTTGATAAATCAAGCGGGCAGAGTAACCAGCTAAATAGGGACCATGCGTTAAAGGAGTTATCGTGGTACGAAGTTTATGGACCGGCGCTTCCGGCATGATTGGCCAACAGGCCAATATTGATACGATTTCTAATAATCTGGCCAATGTGAATACCTCGGGGTATAAACGGATGCGGGTTGATTTTGAGGACCTCCTCTACCAAACCATTAAGACCGCGGGAACCCCTGCTACCGAGGACACGGTATTGCCCGTGGGGGTACAAATGGGGCATGGGGTGAAGATCGCCGATACCCAGCGTATGTTTACCCAGGGTTCTCCCCAGAATACGGAAAATGTTACGGACATGGCCATTGTAGGAGACGGTTTTTTCCGGATCCAGACCTATGACGGCAGTTATGCCTATACCCGGAACGGCGCCTTTGAGGTAGATTCCAATGGCCGCATGGTAACCTCCAACGGGTATTGGTTACTCCCGGATATTGTCATGCCTGAAGGCTTTCTTCCTGAGAAGATCACCGTTTCCAAGGATGGCCGGGTCTCGGTTATCGTCCCCCAGATCAACGAAAACGAGCCCATCCCTGTAGGGCAAATCGAACTGTACCGGTTCCCCAATCCCGTAGGGCTTACCGCGGTAGGGGAAAATCTGTTTAAGGTTACCGAAGCCTCAGGCGACCCGATTCCCGGACGGCCAGGCTATGAAGGGATGGGCCAGATCTACCATAAGTTCCTGGAGATGTCCAATGTGTCGGTGGTCCGGGAGATGGTGGATCTCATCGTGGCGCAGCGGGCCTATGAATTCAACTCTAAAACCATCCAGACCAGCGACAGTATGTTGGGTACTGCCACGAATCTGAAACGTTAGCATAGGAGGGGGAAATGGCCATAGAACAGCTTGGTTCTTTGTATTATGCCAGTGCAGGACTTGAGCCGATTACCCGTAGGCGGGACGCCCGGATCGAGGGTGATGCAGAAGCAAGCAAGGGCCGGGTTTTTGCCGAGGCGCTGGAAAGAGCCAAGACCCATGAGGAAGGGCCCCCTCGTAACGCAAAGGGTTCTTCCAAGAAACCGGCGGTGGACAAAACCGATAAACTCTATGAACAATGCGAAGCGCTGGAAACCTTTTTGATCAAGAATTTGCTTAACAGTATGCGGGCTACCGTGCAAAAAACAGGGTTGATCGATGAGGGTTTTGCGGGAAAAATGTACGAAGATATGCTCTACGATGTATACGCTGAAGATTTCACCAAACAAGCGAACTTCGGCCTGGCGGAATTAGCCTATCGGGAACTTACCGGTTCACAGAGGTGATGAGGTATAGTAAGCCATTGTATGCCCCATGAGCCCAGGCAATGCCGTGGAAAGTACGGTACCGTATAAACACCAGGGACAGGACGATTCCCGCCAGAGCTGCCTGTAAAACTCCCCAGGGCCCCTCATACCGATGGCAGAGGGAAAAGAGGAGGCAGGAAAGGAACACCCTCCTTCGTATGCCTATACCGGCTGCTTCCAGCCGCAATAAAAGATACAGTCTAAAATAGCTTTCTTCCAGATACCCCGTACCCAAACAGGAGCCGAGGATGACCGCCCATGCCAGGAGGCCAGGAGGCGCTTCCAGCCCTGGGCCGGGTGGAATCTTGATATAGTGAGCAAGCAGGCTGTTCAGCAAGGGGCCTGCCTGGGCAATACAGAACCCGATACAGCCTAACCCAAGAAGGGCGCCCCCTAAGGCCGTGAGGTCCTGGATCCGGGGTTTTAGAATTCCCTGTACCCAGGGCCTATGGAGCGCCGGAGTATCCCGGTAGAGCAGATACCAGATGATCCCCAGGGACGGGATGGTATAGGCGAAGATGCGGATGAGTTCCCGGCGTGCAGAAAAGGGGATGATAGCAGGGTATGGTCCCTGGGAAACAAGCCCAGATGCAAAGAGCAGGAGATAGAGGATGAGCGGCTTCCCCAGGCTTTTTAGCACGCACGTTCCGGGGTTTATGTTGTTGTCAGGGACCCGCACCAGATCATCTCCTTTCCCCGGTTTGTCTTAGGGTTTATCCGCAGGGGTTTCTCCAGGGCTGTACTGAATTAAGGTATTGGATAACCCTAAGGCCATCTAAGGCGCTGGAACGAGGCTGACGATCCGGTTCCCGGACACAGGCGGCCGCATCTTGTAGCATATTGGCAAAATAACCAGTAGGACCCTCAAAAGTATCCTGGGTTTTGCGGAGGGACCTGAATCCTTCGGCATAGGGACTTTCAGCGCTTTCCCAGACTTCAAATATCCCATTGCCGATCCGCACGCGTCCTTGGGTACAGGAAAATTCCAACTCAAAAACCAGGTGATCCCGTTCTGCACCGATCTCCAGCAGAAAGGGAGGGCCTTTGATCGGTTTTCCCCTGCTCCAGCGGCCAGTTCCCGGATCAAGGTATCCCGAAAGGCAGGCGGTTCCATGCCGTTGATTGAGCCGGGCCCCCCAGATCCGCTGATGGCGCATCACGGAACCGCTTAAAAACATGATGGCGTCTGCCAGGTGGGTACCATCATGCCAGAGCACATCCAGGATACGCTGGGTTCGCCCCATATACAGCGTTGCTTTGAGACTGAGGATCGGACCCAGCCGCCCTGCATCAAGAATGGCCTTGGCCTGGATATAGTCCGCTCCATAACGCCGTTCATGGTTGGTGAGGATGCGTATCGTACCGCTTCGGTGCAGGGCTGCAATCTCCCGGGCACGCTGAAGGGTATCTGCCAGGGGCTTCTCGCAGATCCCCACGGGAACCTGGTAGGCTGCGGCCATTCGGCAGTAGCGGGCATGGCTATCAGGATGGGTGGCAATAATTACTATCCGGGGGGCATGGGTCTGGAGCATCTCTTCCGCTTCAGCGTAGACCGGACACTGCCAGGTTTCTGCAAAACAAACGCGTTTTTTCGGATCCTGATCCGCACCGGCAACCAAGACCGTCTCAGCGTTGGCCTGCACTGCTCCCGCATGGGTACAAGGCTTCTCCCGGAGGGGATCCGTCTCTAGGAGACTGGCTATCCTCCCTAATCCCACGATAGCAACGGGAATGGTATACATATTTTATAGTCGGCAGCGGCGAGGGGTAAATCAAGGCGTGGGATGGGGTATCCGCTTAAACCCAACAAGAAACGGAGAAGCCCTGGAAGGTCTGGCTCTAGCCCTTGGAAGCCAAACTAGGATATACTGATCTTCCCATGGTTATTGCTATGGGATGTACGAAGGAGTGTAGCCTATGGCAGTGATACGGCATCCTGATTCAGGGTTGATAATAGGAGATCCCGAGCAATTCCCTTTCTCAGAAGCTGATGAGGGGTTATCAGAAACCCTGGTAGAGACCGCCCTGCAGGATATGATCCTCTCCCCTTCAGGATGGCGGGGGATCTTTGCCCCCGGAGGAGATGAGGAGTATGCCGGTGAAACCATTTCCGCGGCTCATAACATAATCCTTGCCGCAGGGGCACAGGTGTTTGCCGCGTATATAAAAGCCCATAGCCTCCCGCAAAACAGGAATACCCCCGGGCCGGTGATCATTGTGGGTATGGATACCCGGCCTAGCGGGAGGGCCATAGCGGATCTGTTGATCCGGGCCTTGGTAGCTGAAGGCTGCGGGGTCCGCTTTGCCTTTATTACTGCCGCGCCTGAGATCATGGCTTATGCACGGGCCTGCGGGGTTCATGGTACCGCAGCGGGTTTCGTGTATATTTCTGCGAGCCATAACCCTATCGGCCATAACGGCCTCAAATTCGGCCTTACCGATGGCGGGGTATTACCCGCCCACGAGGCGAATATCCTGATTGAGGAGTTTCGATCCTTCATGGCCGCTCCAGACCGGATCGCCCGGGTGAAAGCGCTGGTCCTCCAGGCCGATTCCGAGACTATGGCTCAGGTGTATGCTGCTGCCCCTCGGATCAAGGCGGAAGCCTATGAGGCTTATCTTAGTTTCACCAGGGAAGTGGTGAGCGGCCCTCTGGTAAGCCCAGGATCAGGGAGTATTCTGGAAGCAGTGGTCCAGGGTCTACAAGCTGCCCCCTTGAGCATTGCTGCGGATCTCAACGGGTCCGCTCGAACCCTGTCCATTGACCGGGGTTTTTTTACGTCCCTGGGAATAGGCTACTATAGTTTTAATGATACCCCCGGGCGTATTGCCCATCGTATCGTCCCCGAAGGAGCATCTCTGGAACCATGCCGGCAGTTTCTGGAGGAACTTCACCAGAAGGAACCCTCTGCACTGGCGGCTTATGTACCGGACTGTGATGGAGACCGGGGAAACCTGGTGATCTGGGATGCGGGAACCCAACGCGCCCGGTGTCTTGATGCCCAGGAGGTCTTTGCCTTAGCCTGTGTTGCTGAACTTTCCCATCTGGTTTGGACCGGAGAACTCAGGTATGATAGCCAGGGACATGCGTTGCAGAAGGTAGGGGTGGTGGTAAACGATCCTACCTCTCTGCGGATTGACCGGATCGCCCAGGCATTTGATGTTGCGCTTTTCCGGGTTGAAGTGGGGGAAGCCAATGTGGTGGGACTGGCCCGGAAGCTCCGGGAACAGGGGTATACGGTGCGGATCCTCGGCGAAGGTTCCGCAGGAGGCAACATCACCCATCCCTCAGCAGTACGGGATCCTATCAATACGGTAATGGCCATCATCAAACTGCTTACCATTAGGAATCAGGGGGAAAAGCCGGGATTCTTTAAGCTCTGGCTGGATCGGTCGGATCAGGCCGGGATGTATCAAGGGGATTTTTCCCTTTCAGCTATTATCGCGTCCCTCCCGGCCTTTGTAACTACCGGTTCCTATACCCCGGAAGCGCTCTTGCAGGTTAAGACCCGGGATCATGCAGCGCTTAAAACCCGGTATGAGCGGGTATTTCTCCGAGAATGGGAGAGCCGGAAAGAACAGCTTAAAACCCGGTACGGTATTTCAGGCTGGGATGCGGCTTGTTATAATGGTATAGAAGAAAAGCGGGGGATTACCCGTTTTGGAGAAGCCCGCCGGGGGGGATTGAAAATCACCTTTACCAACCATAAGGATCAGCAGATCGCATCGATCTGGATGCGCGGTTCTGCAACCGAACCGGTATTCCGGGTTATGGCTGACGCGGCAGGGACCGATCCAGGAATGGAAGGGGATCTCATCCAGTGGCAGCGGCGTATGGTTATGGAAGCGGATCAAGCAGCTGATTAGGAGAGGAAAATGGGTATACGGGGAGAATTATTTTCAAAAAAGGTGCTGTTGCAAAACAGAACCTACTTCTTTAACGTGAAAGAAAACCGCATGGGAGACTTGTACCTCAATATCGTGGAAAGTAAGAATCGGGAAACCGAGGGCTTTGAACGCCAATCGGTGATTCTCTTTGCGGATGATATTCAGGCGTTTCTCGGGGGCTTTGACGAATCCCTGCGGGTACTGGAAAAGGCGAATCGGGAGCGGAAACGAAGCGGGCCGCCCAAGCCCCGGGTAGACCGGGACCCGGGGCATCCGGGGGGAGGGAAATCTCCGGATCATCCAGGGGGTAAACGGGTACTGGTGAAAAAGGAAGCCCGTCCTTCCCGAGGCGACGCATCTCCCCGGGGGAAACCCGCTGCTGTTCGAGTAGTACGACGGAAGGACTACTGAACCTGACCGCGTATAAAAAGGCCCCGGAGAAAGGAGTAACCCCGGGGCGCAATCATAAAGGAAGGAGGAATATGAAACAGTACAAAGCTGTACCTATTGTTAATAACAATAGAAAAACTGAAAAGTAACAAGCCGCGCTGATTTTATCATCAATAATATACGGGCGGCTTTTTCACAACCTGACCGGTTGAACCAGCTTGGCCCATAAACACTACTTCGCCCCCTTCCATTGGGCAATAGTATGTTCATAGGCGGCAATGGTGGCTGCCAAGGTAATATCCTGGACTTCACCCCTGCCTCCCCAGTCAGCGCCATCCATGTGGTAGAGGTGCTGTAAGACTCCCTCTAAATCCGCTGCGGTACAGCCTGGATCCGATGCTCTTCGGCGCTGAAGACCCCGGACTTCCGCTTCAAAGGTTTCCTCGTATTTTATATCCCGCCAATCAACGGATACGCCCATGCTCATCCTCCTGGTTCATAGGTAATGAGCCGCTTTATGGTCAACCCCGGACTCGGTATCAGAACCCCTAAGCGCGGAACCATCCGTATTTCCTGCCGCTCTATCCAATTCCCCCGCCTGTCCAAGGTATACTCATATCGAGAGGCCGCTGCTGGTTCAGCATGACGATCGGATCCTTCGAGCATACCCACGAGGAATCCTTTTTCATCCCATTGGAAGGTGTAGTTTTGAATACCCCCGGTTATGGGGGGATCCTCCCCTCCTGAATCTGGGGAAGGCTCTTCAAGGACCTGACGTTCCCAATATCGGGGATAACTTTTTTGCTGATTTTTTTGATTATTTTGATAATAGAGGGCTGAAAAGCTGCCCCGAGCAGCAAGGATTTCTGAAACATTGCCGAAACTATCGTACTCATACCATTCGCTGGTTTCATCCCCCCCGGTGTAGCTCACCAAACTCCCGATACGCAGGTCTTCGCCGGCATATCGAAAACGGGAGCTAAAGAACCCCAGGGCATTTCCCTCTGGATCATACCAGGTTTCGGAAATGCCGGTATGATCCGATTGGAAGGCTAGAAAATAGACCTGTTCCCCCCCCGTAAGGCGTGCCAAAAACCGGTAGGGATTCTCATAGTGGATAACCTCAAGATTCCAAGAAAGATCCTTCCTGATGGTAAGGCTTTTTATTTTTTTTGAATCCCGCAAAACCCTCTGGATCTGAGCAAAGGATCCCTGTAAGCAAACCGGAAATTCCACTAAGGAACCGTTTTTCCAGCAGACCCTATACTCCGCTCCTTCAAGGACCAGGGTAATAGCCGCCGCCTTGCCCGCAGTAAGGGTAAAAGCATCGGGCGGTACGGTTATCGCCCAATCCGGACGCCAGGCAATGTCTTTTTGTATGCCAGTCAACAGAACCGGCCCCAAAGGATAGGGAGCATCCTTGAGGGTTTCAAGCGCCCCGGGCGCCTCGGTATCTTGTCCGGGTAAAAACCAGGGAACCCCTATTCCAAGGAAAACAACGCACGCAAGGGTAAAAATAGAACCACCCATGATGCCTTTCAGTATAGGTGATGAGACCCATCCGGGCAAGTGCTAAATGATAAAATACTTAAGAAACCAAGATAAATCACCGATAAAACTATTTCTCCATACCCTTCATATACAGCCCATTCCAAGCATCCAACCGTTACTGCATTGAGCGCGTTGTCCCCTGATTTCGCAGACAGAACAACCTTCCCCCGCAGGCAGCCGCTCTTTCAGTGGTGAAGGCGGATGTCGGCATGAAAACCCTGCGCCTGCCTAGGGTATGTGCGGAGATCGAAAAATGCGGTATCCTATTTCTCATGGATATCAATTTCTATTCCCTCGGCGCTGCCGAGGAGGTAACCGGTTCCAAACACGTGATCGAGATAGACGGGAAATCCTACCTGGTGGATTGCGGCGCGTTTCAGGGATCCCGGGCTGAGGCGGATCGGAAAAACCGGGACTTCGGTATCGCCGCTGACCGGATCGAGTCGGTGGTTTTAACCCACGGCCACCATGATCATTGCGGCCTCCTGCCCTTGCTCACGAAACAGGGCTATCAGGGGAATATCTACGCGACCCCTGCAACCAGGGATATTTCCAATCTCATCATGATGGATTCCGCTTCTATACAAGCCCGGGACGCGATGTACTTACGCAAGCTGGCTGAGAAAAAAGGGGAAACCTTTACCTGGACCCCGCTCTATCAGGAACAGGACGCGATTCAGGCTACGAACCAAATAGTGGGCATATCCTATAAGCGGCCGGTTTTCATCGGCGATGGGATTACGCTGGAATTCTACGACGCCGGCCATATCTTGGGTTCCGCCATGGCTTTCATTACCGTCAAAAAGCGGGGCAAAGAGACCCGTATCCTCTGTTCCGGCGATCTGGGGCGTAAGGGAAAGCCCATCATCAGGGATCCCGACCAGGTCCCCGCGCCGGATTATATCATTCTGGAAAGCACCTACGGAGACCGGCGGCACGGCAGCACCGATGACGCCATAGAGAAGCTCGCCGCGGTTGCCCAGCGGACCGTAAAAACCAAGGGGAAGATCCTCATCCCCGCCTTTGCCATAGAGCGGACCCAGGAGCTGGTGTACTATTTTCACCTCCTGGCGGATGAGGGCCGTATCCCGGAGATTCCTATTTATGTGGATTCTCCTATGGCCGCCAACGCCACGACCATCTTCCAGGTACATCCAGAATGTTACGATGAAGCGATTCATGAAGCCTTTATCAAACACCATAAAAATCCCTTCGGGTTCAACGCCCTTCATTTTACCACCAGCGTGAGCGAATCCAAGGCATTAAACGATCATCCAGGGCCGTTGATCATCATTTCCGCAGACGGCATGTGCGAGGCTGGCCGGATCCAGCATCACCTGATCCACCACATCGGGGACCCGAACACCACCATTCTGACCGTAGGGTATATGGCCCAGAATACCCTGGGCAGGCGGATTCGTAACCGGGAGGCGGAGGTGAAGATCCACGGCCAATGGTTTAAGCGGAAAGCCGAGGTGGAGGAGATCCACGCCTTCAGCGCGCACGCGGATTATGGGGAAGCCGCGGAATGGCTGGGATCCCTGGATACGTCCCGGTTAAAACAGGTGCTGCTGGTTCACGGGGAACCCAAGGCCCAGCGGGCCTTTAAGCAATACCTCATCGAGAAGGGCTATCCTGACACAGCGATTGTCCAATACGGCAAAACCTACGATATGAACGAATGAAGGAGGGAGTATGGGGTATCTTACGGGATTTCATGCCATAGAAGAAGCGCTCAAGTCGGGAAAGGCCCGAGGGCCCCTGCTGATCGCGAAAGCGGGCCCCCGGGCCAAGGAAAGTATCGCCTTGGCGCAGGAACATAAGGTCCCTATCCACCGGGTAGGGACCTACGAGCTGGACCGGCTCACCCCGGATCACCGGGGAATGGCCTTGCAAACGACGGATTCCCCCCAGGCCGGCCCAATCACCCTGGATGGATTCATCGCGGATCTAGGGGAACGGCAGGACGCGCTGGTCATGATCCTGGATGAAATCACGGACCCCCACAACTACGGCGCGATCCTTCGTTCCTGCGATCAGTTCGGCGTGGATATGGTCATTACCCGGCACCGGCGTATTGCCAAACATGCCCAGAGTATCTCCCAAACTTCCGCAGGCGCGGTATCCTGGGTCCCGGCGCTGGAAGCGCCCAACCTGCCCCGGGCAATACAGGATCTACAGGAGGCCCGTTTCTGGATTTATGGGGCTGACATGAAGGGGGTCCCGATATATGAACAGGACCTCCGGGGCCGCATCGCCCTTATCCTGGGCGGCGAAGGGGCCGGGATATCCCGGCTGCTCCGGGAACGCTGTGACGGGCTGGTGGGGATCCCCCGTAAGGGCAGGGTCGATTCGCTCAATGTTTCAGTGGCTGCGGGTATTGTCTGCTATGAGGTCCTGCGGCAGCGAAGCGGAACCCCAGGCTCCGCATGAAGCGGTATGGCCTGGGGCTTCGGGCTTCCTGGAAATGTTTGCCAATTCAAGCTAGTATACGATATGATGATGATGAAAGCGGCGCGGAGTGTTTCTAAACTTTGGAACGGGGGGGTTGTAAGGTTATGGCGGCGGTATGGGGTCTTTTGGCTCCTGCCCTTGGCGTTAAGCGCCCAGGAAGTTTCAGCTCAAACGCCTTTCCGGTTTCCAGCCCTGTACTTTATGGATACGGTCCGTTCCCTGGGGACCGGGGGAGCGAACTATGCGGTTCCCCAGGAAGGGGAACCGCCTCCCTTTGAGCGGGACCTCTCGATCCTGCTCAATAATGATGTGCTTGCCTTTTATGGGCATCCCAATTCGGTAAAGATGGGCATCCTCGGCAGGTACTCCATTGAAGCGTTAGACGCCCGGCTTACTAAACTGGCCGCGGAATACCGGGCGGTGAACGGGGGGCGGGGCGTCCGTAAGGCCTTTTATATCATCTTTGGTACGGTATGGCCCCAAGGGGAAATCGGGATCATCAATGAACAACTCCTCATGAACTATATAAACTATGGGTTGAGCCACGATATATTGGTTTTTATTGATCACCAGATAGGCCGGTATAATCCGGCGGACGCGGTTAAGAGGATGCTGCCCTTTCTCCAGTATCCCAATGTCCACCTTGCCCTGGACCCTGAATGGCGGACTACCAAGCCCATGCAGGAGATCGGTACGGTTACGGCGGAGGAGCTTAACCAGGTGCAAAAAGTTATGGAAGAGTACCTTACGGCACACCAGATTCCCGGAGAACGGATGCTGGTGATCCATCAGTTTAACTGGCGGATGATCCAGAACCGGGAACAGGTAAGAACCAACTTCCGCCGGGTCCGGCTGGTACACTGCGCGGACGGCTTCGGCCCTCCCCACCTGAAACGGGATTCCTATGCTTTCAATGCCCAGGCCGTTAATATGCCGGTTAAGGGGTTCAAACTGTTCTACAACTTCAATATTCCGGGGGCAGGATACGACAACCCCCTCCTTACCCCCAAGCAGGTCTATGAACTCAATCCCCGGCCCTATGTGATCATGTATCAATAACCGGCGCCTTCCGCAAAAGACCGGGAGCGGCTCCCAAAAGACAATGGGCGGCTCCCAAAAGACAATGAGCGGCTCCCAAAAGACAATGGGCGGCTCCCAAAAGACAATGAAGGGCTCTTAAAAGACAAATAAGCGGCTCCCAAAAGACAATGAGGGGCTCCCAAAAGACAATAAGCGGCTCCCAAAAGACAATGAGGGATTCACAAAAGACAATAAGCGGCTCCCAAAAGACAATAAGGGGTTTACAAAAGACCGGGAGCGGCTCCCAAAAGACAATGAAGGACTCATAAAAGACAAATAAGGGGGTTACAAAAGACCGGGAGGGGCTCCCAAAAGACAATGAGGGGCTCCCAAAAGACCGGGAACCGTCAAGATTCGTTTCAGCCTCGAAGACGGGTCCCGGCCCTGGTTAAAACCCCATCATATAAGGCCTCAGGGCCGTTGATTCCCCCGGCGGTTCTCTCCGCACCGGCTGAACCAGCCCGTTTACCCCGCTCCTCCTTGTGGAATGTCTGCTCCCTCCTCCCGCAAGGCCCCAAGAAGGGATCTCCGGATCCGGTTGCTGCAAGGAACCAAGGGGTGGGGCAAGGCCGTACCGGGGCTGGCAAACCCATGAACCCCATGCGGGACCCCCTTTGAAGGTTCACCCTATCGCGATTTTGTTGTTTCAATCCCCTCGCGCTTTGATTGACAACCAGGCGCTTTCCAGCGTATCCTATTCCCCAGGGAAATATAATAAGGAGGATTTTAGACCGTATGAAAAAATGGATAGGGGTATGGTGCGTGCTTGTTTTGGGAAGCCTCGGCTTAAAAACCGCGGCAGCCCAGGACAAGCCGATTACCCTGGATAAAGCTATTCAAGGGGCTCATGCCAAGATAGAAAGCGAGTTAGCCCAAGGCACTAAAATTATTGTCCTTCACTTCTCCGCCCCGGACCAACGATTGTCCGATTACGTGATTGACCAGTTGACCGCCAAACTGGTGAATAATAAAAAACTGACCGTGGTTGAGCGGAAAGAGATGGACATCATCAATACGGAAATGGCCTTCCAGCTTTCCGGCGAAGTCAGTGATGAATCGGCCCAGGCTATTGGGAAGAAATTCGGGGCCCAGTCCATTGCTTCCGGTAAGTTTACCGCCCTGGGAGATCAGTACCAGTTCAGCATTAAAACCATCCGGGTGGAAACCGCGGCGATTGAACTGGTCTATCAGACCCCTATGAAGCTCGACAAAAAGCTCGATACCTTGCTGGGGATAACCGAACAGCAAAAAGCCGTGAAAAAAGCGGAGGCGGATCAGAAAAAAGCCGAAGCGGATCGGAAAAAGGCGGCCCAACAAGCCGCCCAAGCTGCACGGAACACCAAGTTGATCCTGGGGGTCCGGGGCGGTATCGGCGGTATACCCGCCCTGGGTAATCAAACGGAATATGTGGAAGGGGATGCAAGCCCGCTGTTTCCAGAACAGGCCTATTCGGTTTATTTTGGGACGAATAGCCTCAATTCCCTCATGGGTTTCCAGGTGGAAGGAAATTTCCGCTTGAACAGCGGCATGACGGTAAAAGACGATAATGAGAACACCTATAAATTTTCCTATAGCGCGGTGGATATACCGGTATTGATCCGGCTGGGAGTAGCCGGAGGAGGGATGTTCAGCCTTTTCGCAGGCCCTTATATGTCGATCCCTTTAAGTAAGCTCACCTATAAAAGGTCCGGAGCGGCGGATGCAGAATATCAGATCGCGCCGGCGTTGAGTTTTATGGGAAGTTATGGGGTTCTAGGGGGTATAACCATGGGAGTTAAAGTGGGGCCAGGGTATATCGCCCTGGATGGACGGTACACCTATGATATCAACGAAATCACCATCACCATGCCAAACGACGACAAAGACCGCCTGTTCAGACGCCGGGGTTTTATAGTAAGCCTTGGCTATGAACTGTGGCTGTAATTCCTCCTTGAGCGCTATGCCTGCCGGATCTTCCGGGGAAGAAGGCAGGCATACCTGCCTTCTTCCCCGGTTCTTGACTATATGGCTCCAGTGCCTTACTATGCTGATATGAACTTTTCAACCAGCGCCCATGAACTTCGTTCCAAATACATTGCATTTTTTAAATCCCAGGATCATGCCCAGATTCAGGGTAAGTCCCTGTTGCCGGATAATGATCCTACCGTACTCTTCACCACCGCAGGAATGCACCCCCTGGTACCCTATCTCTTGGGAGAGGAGCATCCCGCGGGGAAGCGCCTGGTAGATTATCAGAAATGTATACGCACCGGCGACATTGATGCGGTAGGAGATACGAGCCACCTGACCTTTTTTGAGATGCTTGGCAACTGGTCTCTGGGGGATTATTTTAAAGAAGGGGCCATACGGATGAGTTTTGAATTCCTCACTTCTCCGGAATGGCTGGGGATACCCGTAGAAAAGATCGGGGTTACCGTGTTTGAGGGAGACGCCGGGGTGCCCCGGGATGAAGAATCCGCGGCGGTCTGGAAGGATCTCGGGATACCCGAGCAAAGGATAAGCTACCGTCCCCGGGAGGATAACTGGTGGGGACCTGCAGGGGCTACCGGTCCCTGCGGCCCGGACTCAGAGATGTTCATTGATATGGAAAAGGAACCCTGCGGTCCTGCATGCGCCCCGGGCTGTTCCTGCGGGAAATGGCTGGAGATCTGGAATGATGTGTTCATGCAGTACAACAAAGATGCCCAGGGGGAGTATAAGCCCTTGGCCCGTCAATGCGTAGATACCGGTATGGGCATTGAACGGACGATTACCATTCTTAACGGCAAACAATCCGTATACGATACGGAGATTTTTACCCCTATCATTGCGGCAGTGGAGCAGGCCGCGGCCTATCGCTATGGTTCGGATGGGGAAAAGGACCGATCCGTCCGGATTATCTGCGACCATGTCCGGGCGTCCACCTTTATTCTGGGAGATCCCAAGGGGATAAGCCCCGCTAATGGAGGCGCAGGGTATGTGCTGCGCCGGCTCATACGCCGTTCCATGCGGCATGGCCGCAAACTTGGCATCACCGGCAAGGTGCTCTCGCCCATTGCCCAGGTTATCATTGACCAAATGAGGGGGCCCTACCCGGAGCTTGAGGAAAACCGTGCTTGGGTGCTGGCGGAACTGGATAAGGAGGAAGGGAGGTTCCTGGAAACCCTGCAGAAGGGGGAGCACGAATTCGAGAAACTCCTTCCCAAGCTCCGGCAGGATCCCCGGCAGATCATGTCCGGCCGTTTGGCATTCAAGCTGTACGATACCTATGGGTTCCCCATCGAATTGACCGAAGAGCTGGCTGCTGAACAGGGTATGACCGTGAACCGGGGTGAATTCGAGGAAGCCTTCAAGAAACATCAGGACCTTTCCCGGGCAGGCAGCGAACAGCTCTTTAAGGGGGGCTTGGTTGATCAAGGGCTTATGGCCGTCAAATACCATACTGCCACCCACCTTTTACACCAAGCCCTCCGGATAGTTTTGGGGGATCAGGTTGCTCAAAAAGGATCCAACATCACCGCGGAACGGATGCGCTTCGATTTCTCCCACGGGGCTCCGCTGAGTGCCGAAGAAATAGCCCAGGTTCAGGCTATCGTGAACGAACAGATTCAGCGGGATCTGCCGGTTACCATGACCGTGATGAGCCTGGAAGAAGCCAAGGCTGCCGGCGCGATTGCCCTGTTCGGGGAGAAGTACGAATCCCAGGTCCGGGTGTATACTATTGGGGATGACGCCCGGGGGATATTTTCAAAAGAAGTCTGTGGCGGTCCCCATGTGGAACACACGGGAACCTTGGGAGCCTTCAAGATTCAAAAAGAACAGTCCTCCTCCGCGGGGGTCCGCCGGATCAGGGCTGTGTTGGAATGAAGCGGGGAAAGGGGGATGGATCGCTTTCCCAAAGGACAGCTATATGAAACGAGTTGTAAGCGTCATGCTGCTTGGTATGCTCTTGGAGACCTTGGGCTTTGCCCAATCTGATTTGCAGCCTGCGGTTATCGTACGGTTAACCAAAAGTGAGCCCATTACCGTTAAACAATACCGGACTGAAGTAGAGCGGATGGAAAAACAGGCTGGCCGGCCTTTGGATACCGTGGAACGGCGGCAGGTGCTGGATGTGATGATCAATGAGAAACTTGCTATTCAGGCCGCGGAACGGGATAAGATAATCGTATCGGATAACGAGATTAATCAGCAGATTCAGAATCTCCGGGCTAGTCTGGCGCAGCGGGCAGGCCGGCAACCTACGGACGCTGAATTTGCCATCGCCGTCAGAAATGAGACGGGTCTTGAAATTCCGGCATTCCGGGAGCAGCTTCGCCGGCAGCTTATTACCCAGAAATACCTGCTATCCAAGAAGCAGAACCTCTTTAATTCCATCACCCCTCCCACAGAGACCGAAATCCTGAACACCTACACCCTGGCTAAAACCCAATTTATTCGGCCTGAGACGGTCCGGTTCTCCATGATTCAGGTTCCTTTTGGAGCGGACGCCGCGGCTAAGGCCAAAGCTAAGGAAGCGGCGGATCGGCTGATTCGGGAAATAGGATCCAATCCTGCGAAATTTGATGAAGCGGTGATCCGGGGGCAGAGTCCCAATGCAGGCTATCAGGCGGGAGATGGGGGGTATCTGCCCCGGAACCTGGAAGCCCAGCAAGTGGTGGGCTCAGATTTCATCAATACCGCTTTCAGCCTGAAACAGGGAGAGGTGTCGAAACTTATCGAAGGCGCACGAGGTTACCAGATCATTAAGGTTACTGAAACGTATGAACAAAAAAGCCTTGAGTTGGATGACGTGTTTCAGTTGGGAACCCGTATGACGGTGCGGGAATACATTGGTAATGCGTTGCTCCAGGAACGGCAGCAGGCCGTCTTTGAACGGGCAACCCAGGAGCTGGTTACGGAACTGCGGACCGGAAATCCTTTTCAGATTTTTGAAAGTAACTTGAAGTGGTGAAACGGTACGCAGATGGCATCCCGTAGAAAAGCCCGGATCCTGGCATTTCAGGCCCTCTATTCCTGGGAGGTTTTACGGGTTCCTCCAGAAAAAGTGCTGGATTTCTCTTGGGTGGAAGCGGAAAAGCAGGCTGCCCTGGGGGAGGATCTGGCTGCTTTTTCTCGGCTCCTAGTGATGGGAACCATTGAACATATCGGTGCGGTAGATAGGATGATCCGTTCTCATTTAGAACATTGGGACTTTTCCCGGGTCAACCGGGTGGATCTGGCGGTGCTGAGGATGAGTACCTATACCCTCATGTACCAACAGGAGGTTCCTGCTTCTATTGTCATTAATGAGGCCATCGGTATATCCAAAGAATTCGGCACCGATGATTCCTACCGTTTTGTCAACGGCGTTCTGGATAGTATCCGAAAAACCCTCCAAAAGTCCCATTCTGTATAAGGAGTGTACCTGTGGACTTTCAATCAAAGGGGAAAGCCCTTAAAGGCCCGGAATCGCCATTGGATCCGGCTCAAAAGGATCCGCCACGAAAGTCCTTCCGGCTGTCCAGGTTCCATATATGGGGTATCCTGGGTTTGCTGGTTTTACTCGTTGCAGGGGGAATCTGTTTGGTGTTTATCTTCCCCCACCAGGGGGTGGGTTTGTTCTCCCTCCCAGGCGCCCAAGGAGGAGAGGGGTTTTATCAGGGATTAGCGGACTTTGATGAGCTGTTCGACCAGAACGCCGATCTTGATCAGCCTGATGTTTCCCTGCGCCTGAACCGCGCCCTGGATGCCCTGGGGAAAAAATCCTTTGGGTTTGAAACCTCCCTTTCACTGCTCAAACGCCGCAGGTTCTTGGCCTACAAAAACCCTCGATTTTTAGAACCTTATCAAAAAGCACTGCGCATCGCCCTTGAAGCATTCCCCTTTTCCGAACCTATTGCCGCGCTTGCGGCAGAGGAACTGCTTTTTCGGGATGCCCCTATCACTGAAGAGACTGCGCTGAAGCTCACCGGCTACGCTTCCCGGATCGCGGAAACGGATCTCAAACCAGTGGCTTTAAGTCTCTATATCGTGGCGGGAACTTTCCAGGATCCCCTCAAGGTTGCCGCAATTCCTCATATCCTATCCCTTTTTTCCGTTCCTTTACCGGTCCTGCCCGGAGAAAGGACCTATGAGGACCTCCAGGTTGCTCTGGCAAAAGATGGGATATTGATCCGGATCCTCCAAGGAGATATCCCCAGAGCGACGGTCCAGATACAGGAACTGCTCCAAACAGCCAAGGCCCAGGACTTGACTTCGGAACTGGTTCAGTATGCCGGGGAGTTCTTCTATGATTATGGTAATCCCCTTCGGGCCGCGGAACTGTTTTCCCAGTTCTCTGATGAAAAATCCATGTCCCGTCAGGCTGATGCCCTCTGGGTTGCCGGGCACAGTTCCGGAGCCCAGAACCTCTGGACCGTACTCGTCTCCCCAAATCAAGCCGGTAAGGAAGGTCCTGATGCTTCGCCGGAAATTAAGATTGCCAGTCTATACAACCTTGCCGTTACTGCTCAAACCCCCGAGGAAGGGATAGGCTATCTGGAACGTCTTTTGGCAGAAGCGCCGGATTCCCATGCCTTTAGGGTTTATGGCATCCTTCGGTATACCCGGCTTTTGGATACCCCCCAGAGTATCAGGATCCTTGAAAAGGAGCAGGGACGGAATCAGCCGCTCATCGATCTGGAACTACTACGCCGCCGCCGGACCGGATTATCCCTCAATCAGGCCATCGCGGAAACATGGCTGCTCCTGAACCGATACCCTACCGATGAACGGCTCTACCGTTGGGGAGCTTATTTTTTTGATTACCAGCGGCGGTATACCGAAACTGCCCTCCTTATCAAAAACGCAAGGTCCTATCAGGTACAGGGTTCTTGGATCCCCATCCATGATAGCCTTCATCTGCTCATGGAAGGCCATCTAGAGGAAGCTGAGGAGCGGCTTACCTCGATTCTTTCTGTGGATCCTATCTGGCAGGTTCCTGCCAATCTAGGTCTGATTTTGGAAGCCCGCCGTGCTCCTGTGGCTGCCCTGGAATATTACCAACAGGCCGCTACGTTGGTTACTGAAACAGAAGCTGCTGCGAAGGTACAATTTAGAATCGGTCATTGTCTGCGTATTCTTGGCCGGGACCGGGAAAGCCGGCAGGCCTTTGAACGAACCCTGGAACTCAATCCCTATTTCCTGAATGCCCGATTAGAACTCCAGCGTCTGGATACAATTTTTTAAGTTACTCCCTCTTGGCGGGGCATTCTGAAGGCATTATGGTGAAGAAATGGGCCTTTAAACTATGAGATTTTAATCCTCTGGTTTCCCATCCCCTCGCCCCCAATGGCTGTAAACTTACCAAAGGCATCACGATGGATTGGGATACCGGCAATGGTTTGAAATAAAAAACCCGGTCATACTAACCGGGTTTTTTGTGGATGCCGCACTTATCAAAAGTAATAAGATTTGCAGGCAATACCCTACTCGATAACCGCGATAATGTCCGACATCTTAAGAATCAGATGCTCTACCCCGTCGATTTTTATCTGGGTCCCGGCATACTTATCGTACATCACCTTTTGGCCCGCTTTTACTTTGATCACCTCATTGTCATCGCCAATTTCCACCACCACACCGGTCTGGGTTTTTTCTTGGGCCGTATCGGGAATAATAATCCCCCCCGCGGTCTTAGCTTCGTTTTTTTCCAGTTTAACCATGACCCGGTCTGCTAAGGGCTTTACTTTCATAAGTCTCCTCCATTATCTTAATAATAATTGTTGAATATTTGGATAAATAAAATATACGAAAAATCCTTCCAAAGGTCAAGGATTATTGAGATGCTGCTTATAGTATGTATCGAGTCGAATCAAAGAGAGAGTCAATTTGATACACTTTTCAATGAATTTAGAGAAAGCGGGTCATTATGGAACGATTACTATCGGGAAGTATAGAACAAAGTCCTTCTGCTCTTGGAAAAACCCAGGTTAAAGTTTCCCTTATGACTTCTTTGATGCAGTAGTATACCGTACTTTATCAGATAATACTTGATTTTATTACATAAAATCGATATTGTTTACAAGTTGGTATGGTTTTTGCATATATCTTATATATACATTCACGCTACGAGGAGGTACAACAATGACAAGCGTAAAAACCAAAAAAAAGAATACCCCCGCGGGAAATTGTAATTCCGATGAAAATATTCTTTCCTTGTATTTAAAAGAAATTAACCGGATTCCTTTACTTACCAAAGAAGAAGAAGATCAGATCGCCCGGGCCGCAGCCCAGGGCAGTAAGCTTGCTCAGGATAAGCTGGCTAATGCGAATCTTCGATTTGTAGTCAATGTGGCTAAGAAATATCAAGGTCAGGGACTTCCCCTGTCAGACCTTATCAGTGAAGGCAATATAGGACTCTTAAATGCTATCGAACGGTACGATGTCAATAAAGGGTATCATTTCATTTCCTATGCGGTGTGGTGGATCCGTCAGGCCATTCTGAAAGCGATTTGTGAAAAATCCCGGATGATCCGGCTTCCCCTTAACCGGGCCAATGAATTGGTCCAGATTGAAAAGGCTCGGAAGCTGGTCCAGGATGGCCATGGCGCAGAGGCAGAGATCACCGAAATAGCCCGCTTGCTGGATATGGATGCCGCTCATGTAAAGGACCTGGTCAACATTAGCCGGGATCTTATATCCCTGGAAAACCCGGTCTACGCGGATAAAGATTCTTCTCTTTTGGGTGATTTTATTGAAGATGAACAGTATCGCTCCCCAGACGAACATGCGGTAACCAGCGCGCTTCATGATGACATTGAAACCGTACTGCGTACGCTCAATCCTAAAGAAGCGGAAATTATTCGGTTTCGCTTTGGGTTAGGGAATAAGGCACCTATGTCTTTAAAAGAAATAGGGGATTACTTTAATCTGACCAAAGAGCGGATCCGTCAGATTGAAAAGAAAGCGCTTAAACGCCTGCAGCATCCCTCGTGTCAGCGGTTGCTGGAAAGTTATGTAGCATGATAGACCGGTAACCTTCGAAGGTATTACCCTTTAGCAGGGTCAAGGAGGTGTTCAGCGAGGAGTAGTTTCTTATCTTCGGGAAGGGGAGTACTTTGTTTTTTGATAAAATCATAATGAACCAGTACCGCCTTCCCAGTGACGCAGAGCCTGCCTTGCTGCCAGGCTTGGTGGAACAGGGTAAAAGACTTGGTGCCGATATGGCTGATGAAGGTACGAATCTCCACATCATAGGATAAAAAAAGCTCTCCCACAAAATCATAGTCGGTGTGAGCCATGATGAGGGGCCAGTGTTGGAAAGAAATATCCAAGTTGGGATTAAAAATTCTAAAGAGGGGATTCCGGGCCAGTTCAAACCAGATGGCTAAAACCGTATTATTGATATGCCCCAAGCCGTCTATATCGCCGAATCGGGGACTTACTGTAGTGGTAAACATGCAGATACTCCCTGTAATAAATATAGAAAAAATAGAGAGAAAAACCAATTTTTTCTCTCTATATAATTTACCTTAGAGACGATTCCAGATAGAGGGCATTTTGGAACTGGGTCAATTAAAGAGAGGCTTTTTAATTCCTGGGTTCCTGAAAAAACATTAAGATGCTAACCCTTTAGGTTGCCCTTTGACGCGCCGCTCCTCCCGCTCCCAAGGCTGGTATGGCGGCTAAAACCGCATCGTCGATTTTTATATTTCCTGCGGTGATCCCCAATTTCCTGTCAGGTCGGGTTTCGCCATGGAAATCACTCCCTGCGGTAATACAGAGGTGTTGCAGGTTCTCAACTATATCGGGCCGCTGGATAAACATAGAATCAAGGAGGGTTTCAAACGGGGATACCTCGTGCCGGTTGGCTCTAGGTATTCTCCAACACTATAGGTACGTTCGCGCTGTCAACTAGTAGGCAGTAACATCCAGGAATTCAAAGTATCAAAAAATCATGGTACCATGGAAGCATGGGCAGGGAATTATTCAAGCAATTGATTGACAATTTTGGGCGGATGTGCGGGCAGCTACCGGACAAGCGGCGGCCCGGACATACTGAACGCTACCGGACAGCTGATTTCGTGAAAAGCACTTTCGGCGTGTTTTTCTTTCAGTACCGGTCGATGCTGGATTACCAGCGGAGGATGAAGGAGCGACGGGGGCGGAGTAATCTGGAGACGGTATTGGGGGTTACGGCTCTGCCGTCGGATACCTGGATACGGGCACAAATGGATGGACTTTACCCCGTTGGGTGGACACTGTTAAGCGACTTGCCCTGAGTTAAACACATTAGGCGCCACATAGTCAAGTACCGAATGCATACGAATCCGGTTATACTATGCCTCAAGATA
>JAISOX010000144.1 GCA_031275325.1 Treponema sp. | reverse complement strand
CCCTCTTTACGGCTTTGGGATATAAGTTCAGCTAACCTGGTAGACCGTTTTATTACCAATTCCCATTATTCGGCAAAGCGCATTGCCCGTTACTATAACCGTGAAGCGGAAGTTGTGTTCGGACCGGCCTCTATAGAAAAATACCTTGATACAGAACGGCGTCCTGAAGATTTTTACCTTTTTTTCGGGCAAGCGGTAGCGTATAAACGGTTGGATATTGCCATAGAAGCCTGCAGTAAATCCGGCAGGAAGCTCATTGTTGCAGGGGCCGGTTTAAGGGAAAAGGACAAAAAGAAATACCCTTCTTCAAATCTCGTTCATTTTACAGGCCGTGTTTCCGGTGATGAACTAAAACGCCTTTACTCACGCGCAAAGGCCCTGCTTTTCCCGGGCATTGAAGACCTGGGGCTGGTTCCTATTGAGGCAAACGCAGCAGGCTGCCCGGTAATTGCCTACCGGAAAGGCGGCGTCCTGGATACGGTAAAGGAAAAGGAGACCGGTATTTTCTTTGATGAGCAAAGTCCCGCTGCACTTATAGAAGCCATGGACCGGTTTGAAACCATGGAAGGGCATTTTGAAAACCGCGAGCCTTTTACCCGGCAGGTTCAGCGCTTCTCCAAGGCGGCCTTTATTCGCCGGATAGAACAGATCCTCGCGGAACGCAAACGGGTATAACCGCGCGGAAAGGTTTCTAAGGTTCCAGAACTATGCCGGGGCTGCGGTTGCATCCGCGGTTTTTACGGGTCTCTCTCAAAGCGTGCAATTAAAGGTAAGATTTCTGCACGAGGGACGGCTCAGAGCGGATTGTCGTCCCAGTCAGGCCGCCGCTTGAGATCCGGTAGAAAGGAAATCCACTCCTCGGCCCGGAACCCCGCCATATTGGTATATATTCCGCGGTGAAAGGCATACCTTTTGTCCTGGAAAAGATACCGTCTGCCCTGGAAGGCATACCTTTTACTCTGGAAAAGATACCGTCCGCCCTGGAAGGTATACCTTTTACCCTGGAAAAGATACCGTCTGCCCTGGAAAAGATACCTTTTACTCTGGAAAAGATACCGTCTGCCCTGGAAGGCATACCTTTTACTCTGGAAAAGATACCTTTTACTCTGGAAAAGATACCTTTTACTCTGGAAAAGATACCTTTTACCCCGGAAGCGTGCAGGGCGCCTTGAATTAGAAGAATCCCTCTTGACTATGGGGGTAACTGGATTTATCCTCAGTATGAGGATTCATACGTTTCTATACGCACGGTACCAACAACTGGGGCTTTGCACCGGATTATAGAAAAATAGAGGCTTATTTGGAGGATACTATAACCATCGTACTGGATAACCGGGATCTTTTGTCAGGGGTATGTGGTGCGAATGATGAAAATCTCAGGCTTATCGAAGGGTTTTTAGGAGGGCGCATTATAGCCCGGGGAAACGAAATCCGTTTAGAAGGGGTAGACCAGGCCGGCATCCGGCGTTTCAAACCCATGATGGATAATCTTATTGCGGCGGTCCAGGCCGGAGAAAGCCCTTCTCCTGAGTATGTCCGGGCCTTGGCAGGAGCGGTAGTTCCCCATCCCTCAGAAGAACCGCCCGGCGCCGCGGATCCGATTCGGGAAGGGATGATCCAGATTCCCCAGGGCTTGCACCGGGTCTATCCCCGCAGCAGGAATCAAGGCATGTATATTCAGGGGATGCGCGCCCATGAAATCAGTTTTTGCATAGGCCCTGCAGGGACGGGTAAAACCTTTCTGGCCATCGCCGAGGCGTTACGGCTGGTGTTATCAAAAAAGATGCGAAAACTCGTATTGACCCGTCCGGTCGTGGAGGCCGGAGAGAACCTGGGGTTTTTACCGGGAGATCTGGCCCAGAAGATAAGCCCCTACCTGCGTCCCCTCTATGACGCCATGGAATCCCTGGCCCCCTATGAGGTAATTCGCCATCTGGAAGAGAACCGCACCATAGAAATCGCGCCCCTGGCCTATATGCGGGGACGCAGTCTCAATGAAGCGGCGATCATCCTGGATGAAGCCCAAAATACCACCAAAGAACAGATGAAGATGTTCCTGACCAGGCTGGGAGCAGGATCCCGGGCGGTCATTACCGGGGATGTTACCCAGATTGACCTGCCCAGGCGCGGTGATTCCGGACTCTTACATGCCGTTTCCCTGCTTTCCGGGGTGGAGGGTATCTATGTTGCCTACCTTCATACCGGCGATATAGTACGGAATCCGCTGATCAAAAAAATAATAGAAGCCTATGAACATGAAAAAAAAACCTGATCCTTCAGGTCCTGCTGGTTTTGGGAAAATCGCCATGCTGGGCGCCAAGCTAAGGGGTATCCTGACCTTCGCAACCGCCCGCCGGGGTCCTGCTATAGCTACCTTTATCGCTTTTTTGGTCTCTACCGTAGTGGTAATCCAGTATCAAAAGGCCAATGGAGGGACCCCAGGGGATCTCCAGGAATTCGAAGTGGGGAAGGTGGCGGAACGGGATGTGCTGGCGGAACAGTCCCTGTCCTATGTGGATGAAACCGCCACCCGGCTGCAGTTGGATGTCCAGCAGCATTTAGTCCCCCCGGTCTTTAGGTATAGCCCTGAGGTAACCGCGGAAGCCCGGAAGGAGTACGCCCGGTTTGTATCCCTTTCCCGGCCGTACCTTGCCCACACAGAGGCGGAGCAGGAAGGGCTTGAAGCCTATACCCAGGAGATCTATCGGGCATTTCCCGGCAGGTTTTCTAGAGAAACCTTGGATATCCTCTTTCACGAGCCTGAAGGGGAAAAAATTCTGGAAACTGGATCTGCCGCGCTGGATCATATTATGGAAGCGGGTATTTTTGCGCTCCCTGACGCTGGTTTGGAGGACTATAATGCGGAGGTCCTAGAAGTGCTCCGAAGTTCCGAAGCCAGGGTGGGACGGGAACGGATTGAGTTTACCCATATTGTTACCCTGGACGCCTTGTCCGATGCAGTGAACCGTTGGTATACCGGGGATGGGCATCCTGCATCTTTTGGGATCCTGGGCTTTTCGCTGCTTAAACCCTTTATTAAGGAGAATGTATTTTTTTCCGCGCCTGATACGGATCAGCGCGTGGCTGAGACCAAGGCCCAGATCGATGCGGTGGTTAAACATATCGAACCAGGAACCCGGATTATCAAAAAGGGATTTATCATAACTGATGAGGATATGACTAAGCTGCGGGCTTTGAATATAGCGGTTTCCACCCAGGATCCCCCCCGTATGGTCGGTCAAATTCTGGTGCTGTCGCTCTTGTACAGCCTCTTTATGTTTCTTGGATGGGTGCAGAGTGTAGACAAGGGGGGGCTTACCGATGCGGAAATCTATGTAGTATCCGGTTTAACCGCGCTCTATATCATCGGCGCGGTATTGGCGAAGAACCTGCCCTTTAATACGGAATTTTTTCCGGTTTCCATTGTGCTTCCCACTGCCTTGGTGATCATGCTGCCTGCCATCTTGATAAATTCCAATTTAGCTTTGACTTGGGCTTTGATGTTACCCATAAGCGCTTTTTTATCCGGTTCCTTTGATGAAGCCGCGTTTATTCTGGCCCTGGTATCCGGTGTGGTTGCATCCTATGCCTTAAAAGGGGCTGAAAAACGGATGGATCTGGTCAAAGCCGGGCTTATCAGCGCCGGGGCTAACGGGATTGCCATACTCGCCATACTCCTCATCAAGGATGCTGCCTGGGAAGTCTATCCTATGGTCCTCTTTTGGGGGGCCTTTAATGGCCTTGCCTCAGGAATGCTGGTCTTAGGGTTTTTACCTCCCTTGGAACACGCCCTTAATGCGGCTACTACCTTTAGGCTCATTGAATTATCGGACCTTAATGCCCCGCTGATCCGGCGGCTTTTCACGGTAGCCCCTGGGACCTACAGTCATGCGATCATGGTGGCTAACCTGGCGGAAGCGGCTTGTCAAGAGATCGGCGCCAATCCTCTGCTCGCCCGGGTTGGAGCGTATTACCACGATATTGGAAAAATGGACCAACCGGATTATTTTGTGGAGAATCAAACCTCTTACAATAAACACAACGATATTCCCCCCCGGCTGTCTGCCACCATTATCCGCAGCCATGTGAAACTAGGGGTGGAAAAAGCCCGGAACATGGGACTCCCCCGGGAAGTAACGAACATTATTGCAGAACACCATGGGAATTCGGTGATTACCTGGTTTTATAACGAAGCGCTGAAACAGGATCCCCAGGTGAGCAAGGAAGATTTTTCCTATCCGGGAAATCCTCCCCGATCCCGGGAATCCGCGGTGGTGATGCTGGCTGACGTATCCGAAGCAGCAGTACGGACCCTGGAGAAGCCCACCGCCGCGAAAATTGAAAAATTCATTCAAGAACTCATCACCGCCAAGGTGGAACACGGCCAACTGGCCGAGTCAGAACTGACCTTCCGGGACCTGGAAACCATTAAACATGCCTTTGTCCGGGTCCTGGCAGGATATTACCATTCCCGAATCGAATATCCTAAATTACCTGCTAAAGAGGCGGTCCATGAACCGGATTGAGGTGCAAGCGGAAGCAGGGACCCTCCCTTTGTGGACAGGTGCGGCAAAGCGGTTTATGCTGACGGTATTGGATCATCTCCAGCGGGATAACTGGGATCTGTCGGTGCTGTTCTGTGGAGACGCCTATATCCGCAGCCTCAATGCGCGGTTCCGGCAGCAGGACGAGGCTACGGATGTTTTATCCTTTGCCTTAGGGGAAACCATAGCAGAAGCAGGGGAGCGCCGGTATTTGCCGGGGGATATTATCATATCCCTGGAAACCCTCGCAGAAAACGCCCGCTATTTTAAGGTTTCCGAAGACGAGGAGTTACGCCGGTTACTTATCCATGGTATGCTTCATTTAGACGGCTGGGATCATGTTACCAATGGGGAGCATGAACCTATGCTGCAATTGCAGGAACGCCTCCTTGCCGCATTAGGGGAGGAACGGATTTTATCCTGGAGCCCGGGGTTACCATGAAGGAGGGATCTTTTGTGCAAGCCCTTACCCAAAAATGGGCGTCCCTTTTAAATAAGAACATAAAGCACACGAAAAAAGGGGAAGGCCCCCTAGACCGCAAGACCTATCGATCCCTGGAAACGGATCAGCGGGCGATGATCCGGGGGGTAGTGGAACTTTCAGGAACCACGGTCAAGGAGGTCATGGTTCCCCGGATCGATACGGTTTTTCTGCAGGCCGATGCATCCAAGGATGAACTTTTGGCTTGTATTACCCAAAGCGGCCATTCCCGGTTTCCCGTATACCAAGAAACCATAGATAATGTCATTGGGATTCTTTATGTAAAGGATGTGTTGACCGGTTTGCTCAGGAATGAGGCATTTGACCTGAAGCGGCTCCTCAGAAAGCCCTTTTTTGTTCCTGAATCGAAGCATATTGATGATCTCCTACGGGAGTTGCGCCGCCGCCGGGTCCATATCGCGGTGGTCGTGGATGAATATGGAGGAGTTTCCGGGATAGTTTGTATGGAAAACATCATTGAAGAAATAATCGGGGATATTCAGGATGAATTCGACCATGAAACCGAAGATGTCCTCGTCCTCGGAGAGGGGATCTACCTATGCGACGCCCGGGTAAACCTGGAAGACCTCAGCGAGCAGATCGGGGTTGACTTTCCGGTAGAGGATTTTGATACTCTGGGAGGTTTTGTGTTTAACCTCTTTGGAAAGATCCCGGTCCGGTATGAGAAAACCGCGTATAAGGGCCATGATTTTATTATCCAGGATATGGCAGGACATAAAATCAAAACTATAAAACTTATGCTTAAACCAGTTTTTTCTAAACGGGAGAATACCTTATGAAACGCGTTTATATGCCTATCCTGATTGTGGCGGGGATATACTTGTTTGCAGCCCTGCCGTTTCTCTATTCCCAAACTCGCACCCAGGGGCTTGGGGCAGCAGCCTATTATGAAACCGGACGCCGGTCTATGAGCCAAGAGGATTGGTATGCCGCGGCAGAATCCCTCCTGGAATGCCTGCGGCTTAACCCAGCCCATGCAGAGGGAACCGCTGCCCTGGCAGAATGTTACTATGAACTGGGTGAATTCGATCAGGCCTTGATATGGGCACGGAAAGCCCGAACCCTGTCCCGGGGAAACCTGGTCTTGGCAAACCTGGAAGCTTTCATCCTCATTGCCCTGGGCCGGCTGGAGGAAGCTTCCTCGGTCATTACCGATGTCTTAATCAGGGAGCCTTATAATAAAGAAGCCCTCTTTGCCGCATCAGAGATGGACATAGCCCGGGGGCGTCCGGGAGATGCGGTTACCCGGTACCGGGAAGCGGTACGCCGTTACCCAGATGACCGGAGGCTGTTGATTTCTCTCGCCTTGGTGTTGGGGTCTTTGGGGGACGCTGAAGCTGCCCGGAGCTATATTGATCGCGCTATAGTTCAGCATCCTGAAGATTACCGGGTTTATTATTATGCTGCATATCTTGATGCCCAAGCAGGCCGTTTGGCATCGGCTATTCAGTATGCTGAGCATGCCTTGGCCTATAGGCCGGGGTATGGGCCGGCTTTCTCGCTCCTGGCAAGTCTCCGATATCGGTCCGGTCAATATGAAGAAGCGAGCCGTCTTGCGGATGAGGCCATTAGCCTTAACCGGAACGATATAAGCGCCTGGTATCTCAAGGGGATGTCGTACATTAGGATGGGACGGGATGCGGATGCCATCACGATTCTTTCCACTGCATCCACCATCGATCCGACGGATGAATTTGTCCGGGCAGCGCTGGAGGAACTCATCATCTCAGGAACCGCCCTGGAAGATCCTCGCCGTTCCTCCTGGGCGATCTGGCATTTTAACCGAGGCAGGGATTACCGTTCCCGTAACCTGATTGAACAGGCCCTTTTTGAATACCGCCGGGGACTTAGGCTTAATCCCTATGCCCTGGATCGGCAGGAGTATGCGGACCTCTTGCGGGTTCAAGGGTATCCTGCCCGCTATTTGGAAGAGTTGCGGTTTATGCAAAACTTGGGCCTGGGAGATCGGAGTTTAAACGATGCGGTAGAAGCCTACGACGCCCTGCTTGATGAAGCCATCTACCGGCGATGGTCGGTGAATCCCGTGGATGTCGCCCAGCGGCACTGGAAGGTGGCGGTGTTTTCTCTCGTATCCCAGGCGAGTTCGTATCATGTCGATGCAGGCGCCAATGCCGCATCCTATATCAAAGATATCCTGACTCATGATCGGAACATCGCTCCTATGAAATTGGAAGTGCCCCAGACTTCTTTTTCTCAGAGTTTCCGTTTAGCCCGGGAGACTGAAGCGGATTATTTTTTGATTATTTCGGTTGCTGAAAATGAACGGGATATAGCTATCAAGGGGGAACTCTTTGTCGGGCGGACCGGCTCTCCGGCAGGGGAATTCTACGCTTACCGTACTGGCGCGGATCGGCTGCGGAACGCTTCCCGGGGTATTGTGGACCAGCTCACCGCCCAGCTTCCCTTCCGGGGAGAACTGCTCACCCATAAACAATCCCAGGGACTCATCGACAAAGGCCGGGCCGACGGGGTGAAAGCCGATATGGTGTATGAAGTGATTAAGAAAGGGCAACTGCTTATCCGCAATGAGGGTATCGGTCTTACCTATTCTCCGGAAGATGTGGTGGGAACCTTGGTTATCGAGACTGCGGATGAAGAAGTCGCTTCCGGCTCATTAATCCGTAAGGGTTTTTTTGACCGCATTGCACCGGGAGATGCGATCATCTTACAATCCTCAAATCAGGAAAATACCACTCCAGTAGAGTCTCCCTTAGCGGATCCGGAACTGCGAGCCTTGCTGTGGACCCTCAGATGAGCTACGGGTTGAACCGCAAGAGAACCTATACACATGGGGCAAGAGTATAACGAAACTGGGGATATACATGATTCGTATATATCTCCAGTTATGCGCCATAAAGTCTGAATTTGTTCACGCAACGTGGCTTCACTGCCGCACTGAATCTTATAATATCGCCAGTTCAAGTTTGAAGTGCGAAAAGATGCTCAGAAAAGACCTCGTTAGGAGTCCGGTATCCTAAAGCCTTGCGAGGACGATCATTGATTCTTTCTACTATCCGGTCAAGCTGCC
>JAISOX010000113.1 GCA_031275325.1 Treponema sp. | reverse complement strand
TGGGTCCATCTGGCAGGCCGGGAATAAAAACGCTCCCCAAAGGGCTAACCCTATGGTGAAACCTAATGAAGTTTTCATCTTGCATTTCCTCCTTGTTTCATTGGATAATGCAGAACCCCTGGTTCAAACCCTCATCGAATACCATTCGACGGTCTGGCAGGACACGGTTTGAACTCAGGGGATTTTTTAAAAAGGGCGTCCGGCTCCCTGCCAAGACATGAGGTATGGAATGGAGGTATTGAGTAACAAAATACATTGCATACCTGGGGTGTTTTTTGGGGAAGATCGGAACGCCCTGTTTTTACCAGAACAAAGAAATACCATAAGACCGCGGCTGCGCCGCGGCGGGAAAAGAACAGGACTGCTGTCAGTCTTGAACAGCGTTTGTGTGCAGCGTGCGCGTATGGGGGGGGGGGGGGGGGGTATTAATAAAACAGTAACGCTGTTACGGCGAGCGTTCATGGGACCTCCGGCTTTCTGCGAAACCATACGGGCGATACCTTTTGTATCAGAGTTTCCTGGCTCAGGTTTTTTGGTCTGCCGGCCTTCCCAGCGTTACCGCCAGTGGCCTGGAACGCGCTTTTAGGCGCGTCCCTGGCAGCCTTAGTCCGGCGCTCAACAGCAGCCGGAACCCATCACAGTTGCGAGACAGCGGGGGACTTTCACCCCCTTCCTCTGCAATACAAGGCTAAAACATGGTTAATGGATTCATGTTTTGATCAAAAGTATATACCCCCGGGAAAAAAAGTCAACCCTGGAAACGGGGGGGTTTCTGTAATTTTTTGGGGAAGCCTCCATCGCTTCGTTTATCTTTCCTGCATAAGCTCCGCCTTTGATTGTCAGAGCCTTCCCTCTTGTGGTATGATGAACCCATGGATATTTTTAACTGGCCCTTTAAAGCTGCGCACCGGAGGAGGACCTTGCTCCCTGCCTTGACTATGGGGGTTTACCTGTTGGCAGGTATGGCGGACACCCTGTTTTCCGCGCCTGCCGACGCGGCCTTGGGAAACGGTCTTTTTGCCCGGATCAGTACCACTCGGGGGGATATAGTGGTTCGCCTGGAATACCAGAAAACCCCGCTCACGGTCTGTAATTTTGTCGCCCTGGCAGAGGGTAAGATGAAGACCTCCCGAACCGGCCCTTTCTATAACGGCCTCCGTTTTCACCGGGTTATTGATAATTTTATGATCCAGGGAGGAGACCCCTCAGGAAACGGGAGCGGCGGCCCGGGATACCGGTTCCCGGATGAATTCAATTCCAGCCTCAAACATGACGGCCCAGGGGTCTTGTCTATGGCGAATGCCGGGCCGGGAACCAATGGGAGCCAATTCTTCATCACCCATGTAAAAACCCCTTGGCTGGATGGCAAGCACACGGTTTTCGGCAGGGTGGTTCAGGGTCAAGACGCGGTAAACGCCATAAAACAGGGGGACCGGATCAATACCATCACCATTATCCGTAACGGCTCTGAGGCCCAGGCCTTCAAAGCGGATCAGGCCGCCTTTGACCAGCTCTTGAAAGAAGCCGCGGCTGCCCAGGCCGCCAAAACCAAGGTAAAACGGGATGCGGATCTTGCGCAAATCAAGTCAAAATATCCTCAGGCCGCGCTTTCCCCATCAGGGATCCACTACCTGATCCAGAAGGCCGGAACCGGGAACAAACCCTCCCGCGGTAAGATGGTGGCCCTTAACTATAAGGGGATGCTCCTTTCCGGTAAGGTTTTCGACGGTTCTGACTTTCAGGGGGGCCCCCTGGAATTCCAGGTAGGGCTGGGTAAGGTCATCCCTGGGTGGGAAGAAACCGTACTGGATATGCAGCTTGGGGAGAAACGGCTGGTGGTCATCCCCCCGGAGCTTGCCTACGGCGAACAGGCTGTAGGAGACGGCCTTATCCCTGCAAACAGCTTCCTGGTTTTTGAGATGGAACTGGTGCGGATACGCTAGACCTGGGGAATATCTATGAAGGCCCCGGGTATCCCCTGACGATGAAGATGAAATCAATGCTGAGTTGGGGATTTTTCCCCGTATGTCTGCTGCTTGCCTGTACTGAGCCGCCTCAGGGCCAGGCGGAATTGGTCCTGGGAACGATCTGCCGTATCAATCTGTACGAGCAAGGCTCCCCTGAAATATACCAAACCCTCTTTTCCCGTCTTAGGGAGATTGAGCTGACCATGAGCGTTACCAAAGCGGATACGACGGTGGATAGGATCAACAAAAACGCGGGGATACGCCCCGTACCGGTCCCGCCGGATCTCATGGAAGTGCTGGAACAGGCGCTTAAGTACGCAGCTTTAAGCGAAGGCGCATTTGATCCCACCATCGGCCCCTTGGTACAGCTTTGGGCCATTGGTTCGGAACATCCTCGAATCCCGGATGCTTTTGAAATCGAAGAAACCTTATCCCTCGTTAACTGGCGGGATCTGGTGATTGACCGGAAGGCGGCCACCGCGTTCTTGCGCAGATCCGGCATGGCCTTGGATCTGGGGGCCATTGCCAAAGGGTATGCCGCGGATGAAATGGCGGAGATCCTCCAAAACGCGGGGATCCCAGGGGCCGTCATCGACCTGGGGGGCAATATATTTGCCTATGGTACCAAGCAGGGCGAACCCTGGCGTATCGGCATCCAGAACCCCCTGAGTACCCGTGGGGCCTACCTTGGAATTCTGGAGGTCCAGCATAAGAGCATCGTAACTTCCGGGGTGTATGAGCGGTATGCGGAAATTGAGGGGAAACGGTATCACCACATCCTGTCTACTCAAAACGGGTACCCTGTGTCTCATGGCCTCCTGTCGGTAACCATTATCGCAGACCGTTCCCTTGATGCAGACGCCCTTTCCACTGCGGCATTTGCTCTGGGCTATGAAAAAGGCCGGGCCTTGGTTGAGTCCCTGGATCAGGTGGAGGCCATTTTTATATTTGAGGATATGCGTATCCGATGCACCCCCGCCGCGCTGGACTGGTTTACCTTGAGGGATTCCCAATTCAGCCTGCCCTGAGGCCGCCAGGATTATAAGGTATCGGGGGAAGCCAATAGAGCGGGGAGCTGCATTGAGGTTTCCAGGTATCCCATCCGGCGTTTCTTTACGCTGATTTGCAGCAGCGCATATCCCTCATCCTCATGGATACGCAAATGCTTGATGGATACCGGGTCTTGCTCGGAGAGACCTGCTTCATCAGCGATAGAACCCCGAAGCACCCTTTTCACCAGGTAAGACGAGGAAAAAGACCTCCCTAAGGAAGGGGCAAGGATGAGTCCAAAAAGGGGCGCGGTCATCCGTTCCCGGCTGTCTCTTTTAGCTGCCTCTGCCAGGGGGACATCAGGCCGGGGAACAGACCTAAGGACATACCGGTTCCCGTCAGTGGTTTCCAGGGATACCAGTTCTCCCGGTCTTGTGGAAAACAAAACATCTTGCAGCGCAGGGATGAGGCTCCCTTGGGGAGCATACACGGTTTCATCGTTGATGCGCTTAATGAAACTGCCCTCTTTAATCTGCTGTTCCGCTCCTGGGGTAAAGGGGGCCACATAGATGATTTCCGCTCCCGATACGGTTTCGCTCACCGTAAGGCCAAGCCAGGGACGCTCCGCCTTTCCCCCCTGCATCATAGCAGGCAAAGCCGCGGCAAGCCGTTCCGCAGGAACCGCAAAGTTGAGCCCTTGGTATTGTTCAACCCCGGCAAAGACGATGCCCACCAGCCGGCCTTCTTTATCCACCACCGGCCCGCCTGAGTTGCCCTGGTTTACCGCTGCATCTATCTGGATCACATCTCCAATCTGCAAGAGGCGGCGGCCCAGGGCAGATACAATACCGGAAGTAACGGTTTTTTCTAAACCTACAGGAGAACCGATAGCATAAACCGTATCTCCCACCTGGGGGATGATCCGGTCTACCACGGAAAATACATAATCCCCCTTCAAATCTGCTTTGATAAGGGCCAAATCCATGGCTTTATCCCAGCCAATTACCTTGGCAGGGATCCGGGGACTGGAAGCATCCCCCATACGGATATACATCCGGGAATACCCTTCATAGGAGGGATCTACTTCACTGGAAATAACATGGTAATTGGTAATCAGCAGCCCTGAAACATCCACAAAAAAAGCGGAACCCAAAACCCTATCCGGGATCCCCTGGCCTCGTTCAATCCGGATCCCCCGGTCAACCAGAACCGTGGCAACCCCCTTAATCATATCCGTTGCCGTGTCCTGTCCCTGGGCATAGCTCCTGAGTTCTTCCGAAATCCCCTCTCCCCTGGGGTTTGACGCCTCGTACCCTTGATCCACAATAGCAAGAAAGAAGGCTGCAGTACGCCGTTGCTTAACCGCTGCGGCCCGTTCAAGGAAGATCAGCGCGTCCTCAGCGTGGAGGGGCTGTAAGCTGTGAGCCCGAACCGCTGAGAGAAAGGCCCCTAAATCATTCCCCTCGGCTAATTGCTGCTTTGCATAGGCAAGGATAAAATCCGGTTCGTTGCCGGTGTTTTCTACGGAGATACCCAGGCTGGAAAGAGAGCGGGACAGGGAAGCCGCATCATCCCAGCGCTTTTCCCGAATGGCCGCTTCCTGGGAAGCCTTTAAATGATCCATCGCGGTTGTTTTAAGGACATTGAGGGTTTCCAAGGTCTCAGGAGCCTGCTCCCCCGCACGGGGACTTCCAGGCCCATAGAGGACCTCATAGATTCCTATAAGATGAATAGCTTGAGCCGGATCCTCAGAAACATACCCCTTAATATCATCAAGCCTCAATTCGGCGTTTAATTTCGGAGGAGCCAGCCGTTCTTCTTTAACTGCAGGAGATACACAGGAAAGGAGCATTCCCGAAATACTCAGTACCCCTACTACCCATGAAACACCTAAGGAATTGCTTTTACCGTACATACCTTTAATCCTTTCATCCCTTATACAGGGCCTATCGTCCTCAGTTCTGGCTGCGGTAGGATATTTGACCGGAAAATTCCCAGGTTCCATCCTGATCTACATCCCAAAAATGCAGGACCTGCTCAATAGTACGATCCGGGTCTTCACCCTCAGGGGCATACAAATACTGCTCTTCATATTCAAAAAAACCGTCTCCATCCCAATCGCTTGCAGAAACTTCGATGAGACTCCCAAAAAAGAGCTGCTCCCACGGGCTTGCATTGTCCGGCTCCACCGCACCGGTTGCCCGGAAACGTCTGATAGTTTCCAAATGGCCGTTTACATCCAGATCGATTCGCTGCGTCTGAGGGCGTCCCTGATGAAACTCGGTTATTGAAACAATACGGCCCTCTAAAAGCTCCCAAGCCCGTTGGGGTATACCCTGATCAAATTCCACCCGTTCCAGGGCCCCGGCAAATTCCCGGCTGGGCCGTTCCATAAAGAGGGTATTGGCAATCAACATCCGCCTTGAAATGCCCCTGGTAAAAGGTTCTCGTTCCGGGTACCATAAACCGCCGCTTTCCAGCCGCTTGAAGTATATCGGTAGAAAGAAAAACTCAAAGGGCTTTAGCCTGTACTGAACCCCTTCCCGATGGACCGCTCCTACCGCCGGGTACTGTTCCCATTGTATGGTAACCATAAGCTGTTCCTGAGCAGTTGCAGGAGCGGCAAAAGGACCTGCTTCATAAGCCAATTCCGGCATTCCTGGTACTTCAGCCCGTACCGGTACGCCGGATTCAAAAAACACGGTCAATTCAGGCAGACCATCCTGATCTCCGTCATAGGTATAAAGGCAGATCATCCCTTCTTCGTACTGGACTTCCGACTCCCTATACCCGTCCATATCCACATCTTCAGTGATAAACCCCGAAAATCCCGCCAGCTTGTTTCTAAAGCGGTCTTGTTCTTCCTGGTTCCTCAGGAGCTTCCATACAGCGCTGAGGAGGGCTTTATCCAGCTTTTTTGCAGCTTCTTCTGGAGAAGAGGCGAAAAGTTCATCCACCGCGGTACTGCCGTCAATAAGCCCTACGTTTAACGCCGGAGCAATAGAACCAGCCACCCCCCTATGCACCCCCCGGTATGCCCCTACAAGCCGGCGAACCTCTCCAATATCCCGGATAAAAGGAGCAGCTAGACAGGCTAGGTCTTCATCCGCCTCGAGTAAAAGGGGCAGCCGTTTCAAGACCAAGGACACCAGGTTCTCGTCGACTTCTGCAGGCCGCCAATGCTGGGCAAGGCTCAAGAAGAGTCGAGACGGACGAGGATCCCGGGGATAGGTATGCAGGGCTTCTACCATGAGCCGGCTGAAGGCTTCCCGGTTACCCGTCCCTTGTAAGGCACGAAGTTTGAGGTAGACCCCTTCGGCGCTCGGGGGAACACGGGCAAGCATATTCAAGGCATCCTCATACCGGCGCCATCGGATAAAGGCTTCCGCTTCGAGCAACCGGGCGGCATCGGAAGTATAAGTATGCCAACATTGGATTTCTAAGGCTTGCTGAACCGCTTCAAGCACCCCTGCCAGGGGCTTACCCTCATGGAACCGAACCAAAGCAAGGAGATAGGCCATATCCGAAGAAGCATCAGAAAAATCATATCCCCGCTCCAAGCCGGCCAGGGCTTCAGCCCAACGCCCCTGATTCATGGCCCGTTGCGCCCAGGCAAGGTATTTTTCCGCTATCGCCCCATCTCCTTTCCCTGGGGTATTCTGCGTATGACCCTGAATAGTGAGCGCCAGTACCACCCCCAGGATTACTACAACCCGATAGCCCCGCATATCATCCCTCTTCGATATTTTTAGCTATGACGGCATCCCCTAGCTCCCCTCCAGGAGCGATCAAGGCATGGGAAGGTTCCCGTGGAGGAAGGCCCAAGAGGTCCCGTATCTCCTCATCCACTAAGGTTTCCCGGGATATAAGCGCCTCCGCGAGTTTTTCAAGCTCTGCTTTATGGGCTTGCAGGATATGTTCCGCCTGCTTCTGGGCAGTGTCCAATATTTTTTTTACCGCCCCATCAATACGCTGGGCAGTAGCCTCGGAATAGTCCTTGTGCCGGGCTATTTCCTTGCCCAGAAAAATAGGTTCATCCTCTTGGCCATAGGCAACCGGCCCCAGTTCTTCAGCCATCCCCCATTCACAGACCATGTGCCGGGCCAATTCCGTGGCCTGCTGGATGTCTTGTTTCGTTCCCGTGGTGGTTTCTTCATAGCACAGATGTTCTGCGATCCACCCTCCGTAACAGATGACGATCCGATCTTCGATCCAGCCTCGGGTCCGGCTGTAACTATCTTCTTCCGGGAGGGACATGGCCATACCCAAGGCTCTCCCATGAGGAACAATCGTTACTTTATGCAGGGGATCCGCGTTTTTAAGAAAATAGTGCAGTAACGCATGTCCCGCTTCATGGATAGCGGTCATACGCCGTTCCTTATCAGAAACAACCAAGGTTTTTCGGGCCACTCCCATGAGGATTTTGTCCCGGGCTTCCTCGAAATCAGGCATCTCTACCTTAGCTTTATCCTTACGCGCGGCAAAGAGGGCCGCTTCGTTCACCAGATTGGCAATGTCCGCGCCGCTCATACCCGGAGTTGCCCGGGCAAGCCGGGCAATATCAATATCAGAACCTAAGGGGATCTTGGTTGCGTGGATTTGGAGGATGGCTTCCCGTTCCTTTATATCCGGCATAGCCACCACCACCTGGCGATCAAAGCGTCCGGGTCTGAGCAGGGCCGGATCCAGCACATCCGGCCGGTTCGTGGCAGCCAAAATGATAACCCCGTCTTTGGAATCAAAACCATCCATCTCAACCAATAGTTGATTCAGGGTCTGTTCCCGTTCGTCATGACCGCCGCCGTATCCCGCGCCTCTGGTTCTTCCTACCGCGTCCAGCTCGTCGATAAAGATGATACAAGGGGCATTACGCCTGCCCTGCTCGAACAGGTCCCGGACACGGCTCGCGCCCACGCCAACGAACATCTCCACAAAATCCGACCCTGACATGTGGAAATAAGCCACCCCTGCCTCGCCTGCTACGGCACGGGCCATGAGGGTTTTTCCGGTTCCTGGCATCCCTACCAAGAGCACCCCTTTGGGGATACGCGCGCCCATCTTGGTGAATTTTTGAGGGTTTTTCAGGAAAGAAACCACTTCCTCAAGCTCGTATTTGGCATCCCGTTGGCCTGCCACATCCGCGAAACTGACCTTTTTCCCTTCTTCTTGATACCGTTTAGCCCGGCTCTTGCCAAATTGAAAGGCCTTGTTCCCGGTACCCTGCATATTTCGAAACATGAACCAGATAAACCCAAACCCAATAATCCAGGGAAGGAATTCAAACAACACTCGTAAAGGGGACAGCCCGGAAACCGCTCCTGAGACATTGATGCCTTTTTCCCGTAAAGCAGGAAGCAGCCCAGGATCCTCATAAGGGATCAGGGTCTTAAAATGCACCGGATCCCCTGAACTGCCCTGGAGGGTCCCTTCGATAGTGGTATTATCAAGAATTTTAACCGCGGTAATGTCATCCCGCTCAAGATGGTTGGTAAAGGTCGAATAGGGTATTTCCTGAATAGGCCGGGTATCCCCTTTAAAAAAATAAGCCACAAAAAGCCCTGCCATGAGGAGAAAAAAAATCAAGGCAAAGGGGTTAGGTTTGCTGGTCCGCAGATTCGGACGAGGCGGCGTCGGACGCTGAGGCGTCTTATCATTCTTATCGTTAGGCATCAATCCCCCTGGAACTATGACAAAAACAGATGAATCCCCATGGACTTGCCCTGTTCTTCCCTGCATAGCTTTTCATATTGTATATGTGCTTCCTCTATATGCTCTTTCAGCACCTGTTCTGGTCTGCATAGGCCAATCGTAAGTTCCTTGGTCTCTGCACCCATAAAACCACGGGGCCCCTTCGAGTCCTCTACTATAATACCAGCGCTTATACTTTTACCGGTATACCCTGAACGCCGAAGTCTATCAAGTCCCATGCTATTATAATCATGTTGAGCGGGCCCCCTGAAAACTAGAGGGAGGTACGCAAAAAAAAGTTGTTTTTCCTGCCCTACTTCTTCAGGCGAGGAAACCCTGCATACAATCTTAACGCCTTTGAACCAATAGACTCCTGGTTCTTGTACCACCAGGGCAAACCCAGCAGGTCCGTTATACTCGGTTCGGGTACGGGATATCAGCGCGATGCGAGGCCCTTGCTTTTCAATCCGTAAGGGACCCGCGTCTAAGGCTGTAAGCGCTCCCTCGGTAAAAAGCCTAAGACTGACCCGCCGGGGTACCCTTGGGGTTCGACGCTCCCCAGGGGTCCGGCTGAAATCCGGCGTAAACCACGGATCCGCTTTCTTTGTTTTGGTACTATCCCGCACTAATCTATCTGCCCCTTGAAAGAGGGCCTCTTCACGGATTATTTCAGGCTGTACAAAAAAAACTTTCTCTTCAGTATAAAGTCTCCCCCCATGTCCGAGGGAAGCATCCCACCCTATACGGCGTTGAGCTTCTGCGCTCAGAAAATCCGCTGTCAACCCTTGGATTTTCGTTCCGTCCAAAACCGCCTTTTTCCATCCCGGAAAAAACACATCTAAACAGGGAATAAGCTTATGCCGAATTCGGTTGCGCAGGTACTGAATATCCCCATTGGTAGTATCGGTTCTGAACCCAATACCCCGATCTGCCAGATAGTCCAATACCTCGATCCGGGTGAGGGCTAAGAGGGGTCGCACGATACGCCCTCCATCCCGGCTCATAGGCGCAAGACCCCGAGGCCCTGAACCACGGAGGAACCGCATGAGCACTGTTTCAAGAAGATCATCCTGGGTATGGGCCACGAGAATACGGGTCGCCCGGAGTCTACGAGCCTCACGGATCAACGCCTGATGGCGAAAAATCCTTGCCGTCCCTTCCACGCCTAGCCCTTCCTGTTTTGCGACCTGCAGAATAGTACCCGGGGGTATCGCTATAAGCCGATAGGGAACATCCAAGGTTTTACATAAACCTTGTACCGCCAGGGCATCCCCCTGACGCTCTTCCTCAGGCCGTATACCATGCTCTACATGGAGACAATGTAACTCGTAGCCTTTGGCCTGCCGTAATGCAGTCATCGCTACCAACAGTGCAGTCGAATCAGCCCCTCCAGAAACCGCTGCTAAGAATACCGTCCCCTCAGGCCAAGCTCCCAAACCAGAAGCTACCGCCCTCTCGAAGAAGATACGACTCGACTCTCTTGATGGTGGAAAATCCTTAGAATCCTCGGGAAGGCACTTTGATTTTTGTACCTTCATACAAAAATCCTCCTCACCGGGGAGCCTCTTACCCAGCATTGAAACAGCTTGCTGATAATCGTGAACATCAAAAGACTGAACTTCAATCCTTTAGATTTTTGCAACTACAATTCGTATATGCGCCACTTTCAAAACCCATTTTGATGACCTAGGGTCCGATGAAACTAGCTCCCGAAAAAGCAACCTAAAATCCGCTTTTTCCTTGATGCTATTTTGCACCCAATCCATACCCGCCCCGAAGTCTCTCATACTCCTAGGCTTTGGTTTCAGTTTCTGAGGAAGCACCTTCTACAGCCCCTTCCTCAGAGGATGATGCTCCTTCAGCCTTGGCAAATTTCACCAATGCCACCACCTGATCCACTCCGGAGATGATCCTCACCCCTTCACCCAAGACAATATCCCCCACATGGATCGACTGGTTGATCTTAAGCTCCGACACATCCACCTCAATCCGTTGCGGCAGGTCTTTAGGCAGACATTCGACCTCTATTTCATGGAGGGGAGATTCAAGCGTACCCCCTTCCCGGACCCCCACAGGGTTTCCCTGGATATGAACCGAAACCTTAGCCCGAAGCATAACACCGCTTTCCACTTCATAAAAGTCAACATGCAATACATTACCGTCCTGGATATTACGCTGGGTATCTTTTACAAAGGCATTATAAGAGGTTCCCTCAATTTCCACGGTTACGATGGTACTTTCGGAAATATTTTTGATGCTTTTTACAAATTCCTGGGCATCTAAATCAATGGCTCGGGCTTGACCAGAACGCCCATAGATGACCCCCGGTATACGACCGGTACGGCGGATCCTGCGGGCTGACGCGGAACCGGTAACAGCCCTATTCCGAGCCGTCAAAACAACCTGACTCATACTTACTCCTTCCTGGGACGACAGGGTTCGAACCTGTGCATGCCGGAGCCAAAACCCGGTGGCTTACCACTTGCCTACGTCCCAATACATTATTGGACTTGTTCAGAAACTGAAGTTTCCAAACAACGCTAGTATCCTAAGGGCGCTTATAGTATCTAAAGATAAGATACGCCTACCTCTCGATCCATACTCCCTTCTTATCTAGGTACCCCTTAGTTTTAACGGCCTATAGTTCTACCGAGAGATCATCCGGACCGCAACCAAAATCATATTTATCCAGGATCCGTATCTGCAACTCACTGCGGAAATTCGGGTGAATCGGATGGGCTACATCTTTGTATTCTCCGTTCCTCGTTTTCCGGCTCGGCATGGCGATAAACACCCCGTTTTTTCCTTCGATAATCTTGATATTATGTACCACAAAACAGTCATCAAATGTAACCGTTACATAAGCCTTTAATTTTCCCTCGCCGGTCACTTTACGGACCCTAATATCAGTTATCTCCATGAGGCATCTCCTTTTTATCGGTCCAGAATAACTTATTATTTATTCTACTCCCTCATTAACCATATACGCAAGTGGAAATGTTACTTGTACAAAATACCTTTGATTCCATGCCGCCTTCCGCTCTGAAAGGGCGATTCCTGCTTCTTTCGCTACGCCTCCATTACTGAATATACCAAAACACGCGGATCCTGCCCCGGATAAACCAACAAAATCCGCTCCCCGGCCTTTAAGTTCTTGCACTATCCTCCGATATACTGCTGCCTGTTCCTGATTCCCTGCATCTAAAAATACCTGTAGAAAATCATTCCTATACGGCCAGGATCCCGGATATTCCCCGAGGGCCCAGATCAAGTCCCTAATACCCTTTTCTTTCACTAAACCTGGTTCCGGTCGCACCTGGTCTAATAAACGAAAAGCCCTGGCAGTATCGCTGGGAAACCCTGGATACACCAGCACGATCCATATCCCCTCAACCGCTTTAAGGGGCAAAATCTGTTCCCCGCGACCAGATACAAAAGCCGCTCCTCCCCATAAAAAGAAAGGAACATCACTTCCCAGGGCCAGGGCCATTTCCAAGAGATCCTCTCGCGGAAGGTTCGGCGCCACCAGAACCTGCAAAGCCCTCAGCATCGAAGCCGCATCTGAAGACCCTCCCCCTAAACCAGCTCCTAAGGGTATCCGTTTTTCCACTCGAACCCGAATACCCCCCTTAAACCCAGTCTTAACTCTAAAAAGGGATATGGCCCGATAAACACTGTTTTTTTCCAAGGGAAACGCCCCTTCCCCGGGGATATTTCCTGCACTCTGGAGCGCTTGCCAATCCATCAGAATGGTGCACCCCCCTTCTTCTTCAGTCCGCTTAACCCACAGCGTATCCCCAAAGGCCAAAGTTACAAAGATACTCTCCAAGTCATGATACCCGTCAGGCCGCCGGTCTTTCACCCGTAGATGCACGTTGATCTTGCACGGCGCTTCGATTCTCAGTATAGTCTCCTTCAAGGCATTGCTTCAATAGGTTCTTATAATGTAAGAATATACCCAAAATACCAGAGGATGTAAAGCGGGGACTTCAGTCAGGCATTGAAACGACTAAAACTGATTCAATATAATCTATGGAACATAGAGGTGGTTTCAAAAGGTCAATTTTTGAAACGGACTCAATATTCTGATAAAATAAACTCTCAAACTAGTTGACAGATACTAAATCTCTCACGTATGTTTCAAGAGAAATTAAACCAAATGGAGCATGTTATGATTCTGTATGAGACCATAAATACCCAGCGGATTTCCGGGCGGATCCAGGTAGACGAGTTGTACTCGTCAGAGATGCCCGCCTTGATGCCCCTCTGGAATGCGTATTCCCCTAAGCATGGGCAGTATCCCTCAAATGGCACTGACCATTTTCCGTATCCTAGCCTTGCCTTTGATGATGAAGACGACGAGGATGAAGATATCGGCGAAGAGGATAATTTCGACGATTTGGACGATGACTTCGACGACGATTTCGAAGATGACGATTTTGACGACGAAGATGATTTTGAAGATGCTTTCGAGGAGGAAGATTTTGAGGATGCTTTCGAAGATGACGATTTTGATGAATAGCCGCGGTCAGGGTTGTCTGTAAGCGTTTGTTGCGCTCGTGCATAAAATGGTATAAAAATTCACGACTGTGAATTTTTATACTTTTGTAAATCCAGATTAACCGGTTAGACAAAGGAACATATCTTGGCATGAAGCTATGTCAAAGGAACAGCGAGCAAAAAATCCAGGAGTGGAGGTGTCCTCAGAAACGGGCGGAGTTACCGGTCCTTATGCAGGGCTTGGAGGCTCTTCATCAAAGATAATGGTCGCAGCGCTCCAGAGCCGTTCCAGTTCATAAAAGGCCCGGGTCTGAGCGGTCATCAGGTGAATCACCATGACCCCCAGATCGATAATACGCCATTCCTCGGTATAGGAAAGGTTCGGAGGTGCAGAAGGCCGAGACGACCGCCTGAGTATATCCATACTCTTTTCCCGAGAGAATTCCTTGATATGCTGTTCCAAGCCCTGTAAATGGGTAGCGCTTGTTACGGTGGCTATCACAAAAAAGTCAGTCCATCCATTGAGCTTGCGTAAGTCCATGACCAGCACATTTCCCCCGCGGTAATCCCGCAGCAGGGTACCCAGTTCTATGGCCGCAGTATATACCGAATCGGGCGGCAGGCGCTTATCCGTCTGAAACATATCGTCCATTAAAATCACTCCCGATGATAAGGGTAAAATCAGATCTATATTCAAGGTTTTGCATGGTCATTTCCATTTCCAGATTGGTGTTTTGCTGGGCTTCAACCTGAATGTTTTTACAGTGGATAATATCCCCCAAAATTTTGACCATACTTTCATTGCCTGATCGGTCTAGGATAAGGGTAGCTTCGTAGGTGCGCTCCGCATTCCCAATGGCAATGACATCATAGCCAAAACCCTGAAGCAGTTCAGCGGTTCTCCCGGCAAGGCCGTTGATTGCGGTCCCATTGAGCACTTCCACTGTGAAGACCCGTTCGGTAAAAGCCCCTTCCATCTGCCGGGTGAGTCCCCCCAGGGTTTGCCGGACAATTTCCTTGATAAGACTCCCGTCATAGTAGGGAAACAAGAGGGTTTGCCCTGAAACCTCCCGAATATTCCCCCCTACGGATTGTATACTTATCCTGTCTATGTCGATTTCCGCGTATTCATCAAACAGCCTGGTCCGGATACGGGGATTCATATCGGTCTTGAGCATCCCTTGATAGGCTTGCGCTACCAGAGGGGTCTTGAGGATATCGTTTTTTTCCCCCAAGCGCTTAAGAAAACCCAAGAAAAACCGCTGTCTGCGGAATGTGATGAGTTCCCGGTCTTCGTCAGGGAGTTCGTAGGTAACATAGCTTGTAGCCTTATCGCCGTCCAGCCGTGTTATCCCTGAAGGAAAGAGAATGGGCCCGGATTCCTGGTAGATTTCCACTGGGGCAGGGATGAAAAGTTCGACTCCTTCAATCAAATCAACCACTTTACAGAGATTTTGGGTATTCAGAACCAAGAAAAAACTGATATCAATACCTAAAAGCCGTTCTATTTCCTGTTCAAAGATTGCGAGTTTTTCAGCGTCATAGACTATATCAATGCGATCAACCCGGTTGATCTTCTGTAAAATCAACCCCAGTTCACCAGGTATATCAAAAATCGCTGCCCGTTTGGTAACCGGATAGTACATAAGCACATAGGTGCCTAAAGGTTTAGCATCCCCTTCAATAACAAAAAGGGTATTGACGACCCGGTCTCCGGTCAGCACCCCTTCGATTGGGTCTGCTCGTAAGGCCACCACAGTGATAAAAATGCCCGCTCCCAAGAGGACTACAATAGTTCCCAGCAGAAACGCACTAGCATCAATTTTCGCTTTCTTCACCGGCGGTTCCTTTTATGTACGGTCTCAAAAAGGCGCAGGGTTCCCTCGGAAATATCCAGGGCTTGAGAGCGGAGATACCCCACGGTCTTTTCTAAAACCGCTCCAAAAAGCCGGTCCAGATCCGCGGTTTCCCGGAGTTCCTGGATTGCAGGATCCAGATCTTCCCGGGAAATTTCAAGCTTATCCGCCATATACACCACCTTTGCCAAGGGTCCCATGCCCATACCTCCGGTGGTATGGAGCCGTACCGCTTCAAGGATAGCCTCATCATGTATGTTAAACCGGTTTTTCAGTACTACCGCAGCGGCCCTGCCATGGAGGAGAGAGGGCTTTTTCCGCTCTATAGCATCAATGTCCTTCCCGTCCATTCGGGCCCAGAAGAACATTTCCGTTTCCCCCAAAGACTTGCATATATCATGGGAAATACCTGCGAGGTACCCTTTTTGAGGATCCAGGCCAAAACGTATACACAGGTCCCAACAGAGGAGGGCGGTATTCCGGGAATGAAGGAACCGGGAAAAACTCACCACCCTGCGTACCGCGGTTTCTACCTCGTTAATAAGTCTCCAGATACCCGGTGCAGCGGAAATTGCAGGAACCAAAGGAGCGGTTCCACGGACTTCAGGAGGAATGTATCCATAGAGCTTCCGGTCTTCAATGATAACCCGGGCTCCAGCAGGTACCAGGTAACGCCAATTTCCTTGATTTTGGATCCTATCCCGCAGAACCGCAGAAGATATTTCTATAATTGTATTGTTAAGCCGTTTATGAGGATAAGGAACGCTTTCGGATGCTGTAGTAACACGGTGGGCGATGATGATATCCACCTGAGGCATAATTTCCGAAGCCTGTTTCCAGGAAAGAAAGTTCCCGGCCAGATCATCCCCCAGGATCAGCCCAAGTTTTCCTTCAGGACAGTACCGGGTACGGATATCCTTGATGGTATCAATGGTATAAGAAACCCCTTTCCGTTTGATTTCACAATCATCCATGGTAAGCCGGGGGTCTCCAGGGATCGATGCGGCGAGCATGTCCAGCCGGTCTTGAGGACTGCCCCCAACCGCGCCTTGCTTAAACGGAGACTGATAGGTAGGAATGAGCATGATCCGGTCATACCTCAAGGCGCTCAAGACCGTATCTGCCAATACCAAATGGCCTATATGTACCGGGTTAAAACTACCCCCTAAGATTGCGAGTTTCATAACTCATGAACCTCTTCCCCGCTTGTATCAGGGGTACAAACCAGAGTTCCCATAAAGGTCGCTAATTCCGGGATACCTGCTCCGGAAAAGACCGAAATACCCAACACCTTTTCTTTAGTATATACCCTTTTGAGCTGGGCTAAACGGCCAGCAGCCCCGGGTATATCCAGCTTGGTACCCACCAAGACCCGGGGTTTCTTGGTCAATTCCTGGGAAAATGTGGCGAGTTCTTTGTATACAATAGGAAAAGCCTCCTGATACCTATCCTCAGAGAGATCGATTAAAAATGCAAGGGCTGCGGTACGAGCAATATGCTTTAAGAAACGAATTCCTAACCCTACCCCTTGAGACGCCCCTTCCATGAGTCCCGGAATATCCGCGAGAATGATATCCCGGTCATGCACGCTCAAGACTCCCAGGTTGGGTATTTTAGTGGTAAAAGGATAAAGAGCAATCTTAGACCGGGCATTGGTAAACCGGTTAAGAAGGGAAGACTTTCCCGCGTTAGGGAGGCCCACGAAACCTATATCGGCTAAGAGTTGCAGTTCAACCCGAAGAACCCGATGTTCACCCTGTTTTCCGGGTAAGGCCCTGCGGGGGGCCTGCTGCACCGAAGACTTGAAATGTATATTACCCCAGCCTCCGCTTCCCCCTTTAAGAAACACAAAGTCCTTTTCCTGCTTCCCGAAATCCCGGATCAGTTCCCCGGTTTCCGCATCCTTCAAGAGGGTTCCCGGAGGCAGGGGAATATGCACATCTTTTCCCTGCCTGCCATATCGGCCAGAACCTTCTCCATCTCGGCCATTTTCCGCCTTAAAGGAAGGCTTATACCTTAGATGGGCCAAGGTACGGAGGTTACGACGGACCACAAAGATCACATCCCCGCCCCTTCCTCCATCTCCTCCAGCAGGCCCTCCCCGGGGAACATACTTTTCACGGCGAAAGGCTACGCACCCATTTCCCCCGGAACCTGAAAAGACTTCGATAAGTGCTTCGTCGGCAAATTTTTCCATTCTTATCCAAGTTGTCGTTTAAAGGAGCACCCCTATGGAGCACAAGAAGCTTTTATAGCTCATACAAGTCTTTTACAAAACCAAAGAAATAATACCCTGGTCAAGGTACCCTCTAGGATACGGTACAATCCAAGACACCCGCTTTTTCCAGTACATCTACGGGGTATAACCCCACCGATGCCCTTCTCCGCTCCCCTATTCAGGAATTCCCAGCGGAACGATCCCCGCCAATTTCCGGCCCCGGCGGTTCGAGAAAGACACAGTCCCGTCCACTAGGGCAAAGAGGGTATAATCCCCGCCACGCCCTACATGGATCCCCGGATGTATCTTGGTCCCCCGCTGCCTAACGATAATGGTCCCTGCCTTGACTCGGGATCCTCCTGATGCCTTAATACCGAGATACTGGGGATTAGAATCCCGTCCATTTTTAGCGCCGCTGCCGCCCCGCTTTCGAGCCATAGTAGCCCCTCCGCTCTGTAGTTATAGTTATCGTACAATGATCCGGGTATTCAGCAACAACCGCTTCAAGCCCTTCCTTAAGGAACATCCCCGCGGCAAAAAGAAAATCTCTCCCTTGGGGGGTATACTCAAGTTCCATCCAGAAAACCCCACGCGCTGCACCGCCCTGTACCCGTATCCCTTCCTGCACTGAAAGCACCCGCAGGGCAGTCTTCGTAAGCACCGACACTGCGGCACACACTACATCATTACCCTTGGGACCTGCCTGGGCATGACCTTGCACGCCGCAGGCTACGAGAAGCCCTGCTTTATCTAAAGCCAGGTCGATCCCGATCATACAGGCTATGATGCTCCCAAGATATCTCCGATTTTAAGTACCGAATACTGTTGCCGGTGCCCCTGCTTACGACGGTAATCTTTTTTGGATTTATACTTAAAAACGATAATTTTCCGGTCTTTTTTATGGGCTTCAACCACAGCGGATACCTTAGCGCCCTGCACATAGGGGGTTCCCACCTGGAGCATCTCTCCAGCAATAAGGAGCACTGAGTCAATATCCAGATTGGTTCCAACCTCTGCCTCAATGCGGTCAACCTTCAACAAGACCCCCTGTTCGGCTTTATACTGTTTTCCCTTAAATTCTATCAATGCATACATGAACGACTGTCCTTTTTCACAGAATAGTATAATTATACACCGGCCTATGGGGGACGTCAAGGGACCGCGTTGCCTCATCAAAAAAGTAACCCAAAAGACCCTGTGCCTCATTTGGAAAAAGTAACCCAAGTGGTACGCATTGCCTCATAAAAAATCTAACCGAAAAAAGGTCATGCCTCATAATAAAAATCTAACCCAACTATGCTTACCCGAAGGAGGGTTCGGGAAGCATCATGGGGTTACCACTGAACATGAAAAAGGCGTTGACCGGGGAG
>JAISOX010000052.1 GCA_031275325.1 Treponema sp. | reverse complement strand
GTCTGACACCTTTTTGGGGTTCTGCCCCCGGCCGGGAACACAGCCGTTATTTTTTGAAGCACACCCCACTCCCTACACTTTCCCCTTATCGTGTAACCACTGTGTTTACCCTGTTGACTGTAACCGCTATCTTGCGCAGAAGGGGGCTGGGTATGCTAAAATTAAGGGAGGAGGTTCCTATGGGAACGGTTTATACGGAAATTACCCTGAAAAATGCCGGCGATGTAAGTGAGTTTCAGCGCGGGCATGTCAGTGAACAGGAAGTCCGCACCACAACGGTACAGGCCCTGGTGGATACCGGCGCGGGGTCTCTGGTTATCAGCGAGCCTGTGCGGGAAAAGCTGGGATTGACGGTAAAAGGGCTGCGGAGCGCGGCCCTTGCCAATGGCGGCAGGGAAGTCTGCCGTTTGACGGAGCCGGTAGAAATCCGATGGAAAGACCGCTATACGACATGCCATGCCCTGGTACTGCCCGGTGTGGAGGAGGTCCTTTTGGGGGCTATCCCCCTTGAAGATATGGATTTACTCGTAGACCCGGCGCGGCAGGAATTGACCGGCGCCCACGGCGACGAGGTAGTTTGTATGGTGAAATAGCCGGAGCAGGAGTCGCTATGGGGCAATATGACAGTTGGGAGTATCTGACCAATTTTATAAAAAAGAACCGGGATACTTTTGAAGCGGAATTGGCGAAAGCGCCGTATTTTGTCAAGGCAACGAAACATCCGGATCGTCCTAACCTGGTGATGTTCAAATATCAGCAGTTTGAGTCGGATTTTTCAAACCCTGTTGTCCGCTGCTGCAGAGGTTCGGTCTATGATATTCGCGGGGACCGGGTAAAACCCTACCTTATGCCCTTTTTCAAGTTTGCCAATTATGGAGAAAAAGGAGCGGATCCCATAGACTGGCATCATACGTTGTATGTCAGAGATAAACTTGACGGGTCATTATTGAAGCTCCTCAAAGAACCTGAGGGCAATGATCTTTGGACCACCAATGGAAGTTTTAAGATCGAGGCTGAAATACCGGAACCGTATACCGCGCAAACTGAAGAACAGATTCCGCCGCCCTATACCTTTGCATCTCTGCGGGATTATGCTTTGCGGGGACACGAGGAAGAAGTACAGCGTCTTCCTGCGGGCTGGACCTTTATGTTTGAACTTACTTCTCCTTATAATAAGATCATCGTTCCCTACCGGGAAACAAAGCTGACCCTGCTGGGCTGCCGGGATGAACAGGGGCTTGAACATACCCCTGAATGGGCCCGGGAAACCTTTAAACTCAGCTTTGAAACTCCCGCGATATATCCGCTTAAAACTATTGATGAAGTGATTGGGTATTGTGAGTCGATTGACTCCAATGACCGGGAAGGGGTCGTTGTTCAGGATGGGTATTTTAACCGGGTTAAAATCAAGTCCGCCCATTACCGGGATCTTGCCTTCCTGAAAGGAGAAGGGCATTTTTCTGACGAGGGTATTTTTCTTGCCCTTAAACAGGGAAGTATTGATGACGCGCTTGCCGCGTGGCCGGAAATTCGTCCACGAACAGAAGAAATAAAAGCTGAATGGAACGGCTTTAAGCGGGAACTGGCAAAGCTCTGTGATAAAGCGCGGGTCCATTATAAAACTTGCCTGCAGTATCCCGGGTCTGACCCAAAGCAGGCAAAGAAACAATACGCGCTGTTTGTTCTTGAAAACTACAAGCCTTTTTCTTCTTTCCTCTTTGAAGCCCTCAAGGAAAACGGAAAGATTGACAGCCTGTGCGACAGGATAACATATCGGGAATTGAAAAGTTACTGGATTCCCGCGCTGGAAAGCGTCATGTATTAGGAAAGGCGCATGGCTTCGAAAGATTACGCTTATATGTATACCGACGGGGGACTCGAAAAGTGGGCTTTTGTTGTGGTGAAAGACAACGCCATTATCCATGAGGAATCGGGGAAATTTGGCATCGCCCCGTCAACCACTAACGAAGATACGGAATCCGAAGGCATCTTTAGAGCTTTACAGTACGCCAAACTACATCCCGGCAATTATATTCTTGTTACTGATTCCCAGGCGATACTTGACAAGGTTAAGGGAAACGCGGTCAATGCTACCAAAAATCCCAATATTCAGGGGATTAAAAAGATACTCAAAGCATTTAAAGAATCCCCCCAGCCGGTGAGCTTTACGATTAAGTGGGAGCGGAGAATCTCCAATGACTTTATGAAAAGGGTTGACGCGCTTTGTAAAGCCTGAGTACGCCCCCTGTTGCGGGGCCGCGGTACCTAGAAACCCAAGAGCCTCCCAGCCCTCGGTTATTATATGCTCAATACCGCATGATGGACCAGTACCGTAACGAGACCAGTCCAAAGGATAAAGAGAAACGGGGTACAACCCCAAGAATCTGCAAGGCCCTCTATGCAGCAAGCGTAAATGACGGCGCCCTGGTCCTGCTTTTTTCCCTGATTGATGTAATGGGTAGAAAAAGCTATACTGCTCTAGGCTTCAGGGGGGATCCTCCTCGGGACGCACCCGCATGAAGCCCTATTCTAAGGAGAGAAGGAAAGAATGATGAAACGAGTGGTTATGTTCGGGTGTTGTGCGTTGTTTGCGCTCAACAGTGCGTTTGCCGGCGCTAAGCAGGAGGCGCCTGCCTCAAAGGGTCCTCAGCAGGAGGCTCCTGGATCGGACGCTTCCCTCCAGAACGTCTTGGCCAAGAAGAAATTGATCCTGGGTCTGGATGATTCGTTTCCCCCTATGGGGTTCCGCAATGAATCCAATGAAATCGTTGGGTACGATGTGGATCTGGCCAAGGAGGTTGCTTCCCGGCTGGGAATAGAGCTGGTGCTTCAGCCTATTGACTGGAATGCCAAGGAACAGGAACTGAATACCGGGGAAATTGACTGTATTTGGAATGGGTTTACCATCACCGAAGAGCGGAAGGCTGCCCTTACCTTCACGAAGCCCTATTTGAAAAACGCCCAGGTGATCGTGGTCAAGGCCGATGCGCCCTATACCACGCTTCAGGATCTAGCGGGAAAAAAAGCAGGGCTTCAGGCAGGTTCATCCTCGGTGGAGGCTTTGAACGAAGCCGCGGCATTAAAGGCCAGTCTCAAAGAGGTGGTTGAATACAAAGAATACCTGACCGCTTTGATGGATCTGGAAGTAGGCGGGGTGGACGCGATCATCATGGATCTGGTGGTGGCCAACGATAATATTAACCGTTCAGGGAAAGCCTTCCGTATTTTGGGGGAAACCCTTGCCCCGGAAGAATTTGGCATCGGGTTCAGAAAAGGCGATCTGGCCTTGGCGAATAAGGTCTGGGAAACCCTGGAAGCTATGGCCAAAGATGGAACCGTGAGCCGCCTTACAGAGAAATGGTTCGGCGCGGATATTTCCATGATTGGTAAATAGGAGCAGCCATGGTTCAAATGCTGGGGATCATGCTGCAGGGAGCGGTAATATCGCTGGAGGTGTTTTTTCTTACCCTGCTTTTTGCCCTGCCCTTGGCGATGCCCCTGGCATTTGGACGGATGTCGAGGCACAAGGTGGTTCGAGGGGCAATTAATGGGTATCTGTTAATCATGCGGGGAACCCCGCTGATCTTGCAGCTTATCTTTATTTATTTTGCCCCCAAGTATCTCTATAAAGCCCTCCATGACCGGTTTGGCACGGTCTTGCTTTCCCCGGAATTCTGGCAGTTCCTCCGGTTTGTGTTGTCTTATGACCGTTTTATCGCGGTTATCATCGCCTTTGTGCTGAACTATGCGGCGTATTTTGCAGAAATCTACCGGGGCGGGATAGAGTCCATCCCCAAAGGCCAGTATGAAGCCTCCAAGGTCCTGGGATTTACCCCTCCCCAGACCTTTGGGCGGATCGTCCTGCCCCAGGTTATTAAGCGGATCTTACCTTCCGCGGGAAACGAGGTGATCACCCTGGTTAAGGACACCGCGCTGGCCCAAACCATCGGCGTGGCGGAGCTGTTCCATACGGCCCAAAACGCCTCCGCCCGGGAATTTTCCACCCTGCCGATTTTTATCGCGGGGATGTTCTATCTTATTATGAACTGGGTGATTTCTTTGACCTTCACCTGGTATGAAAAGAAGCTTTCCTATTACGAATAGAGGCGGTATCGGTAAAACCTATGAGGCTTTCCCAAA
>JAISOX010000045.1 GCA_031275325.1 Treponema sp. | reverse complement strand
CTTGGCTCTTGGCTCTTGGCTCTTGGCTCTTGGCTCTTGGCTCTTGGCTCTTGGCTCTTGGCTCTTGGCTCTTGGCTCTTGGCTCTTGGCTCTTGGCTCTTGGCTCTTGGCTCTTGCATAAAGTATTTTTATCCTATCATCTTAAAATGGTCAATGCCCTGTATATAGGGATGATTGTAAACCCCTCACTGTTTTTTTTCTATAGTTCCCTGTCTTTTGTGAATCGCTCATTGTCTTTTGTGGGGCAACTCCCTGTCTTTTATGAGTCGCTCCCTGTCTTTTGTGAGCCGATTATTGTCTTTTATGAACGGCCCATTGTCTTTTGGGAGCCGCTCCACCGCGGCTAAACGTATTTTTTTAAGCGGAATGTGGGGAATCCCTGGTTCAACGGAAACGCCCCTGTCCGAACAACCCACGGTATAGTTCTTCAGCCCCTGCCCGGAGAGGCCCTCCCCGGCAGCGTGAATAGGAGGCCCTTACTTGACCAGTAAACTCGCCAATGAGGGAATGGAGATGAAGTTCCCCAGGGCGCCCCCTAAAGACGAGAGAAAAAAGACCAAAAGCGCCCGGGTGATGCGGTTCCGGTAGATTCCCTTGAGGGTGGTAACATCCTCGGAAAGGGTCTGGGTATCTGAAACCCGGGGTTTTCGGAGGGTAACTTCGGTAATCCCTGAAAAAAGGCCCACCCCGATGAAGGGGTTGATGGTGGCAATGGGAGCGCCGAAAAAAGACACCGCCATAGAAAGAGGATGCCCCAGGGCGAGGAGGGTCCCTAAAGCAGCCAGAGAACCGTTGAGCAGGGCCCAACGCACGAGCATGGTCAGGCTCACCCCGACGCCGGCCCTGAGAAAACCTAGGGCCACCAGGGCCGCGATGAGGGCCGGTATGATCCACCCTGCAATCTTGGAAAAAACCTGCGGCTTAGGAATAACCTCCAAGTCCGACAGATCCTCCCCTGCTTCGCCCGCGGCGAGCTTCTCCAGATGGGCCTTGATTCCCTGTATATGCCCGGCTCCCACTACGGCTACCTGCTTCCTCGCGGACGCCTTGGCGCCGCTGGCCCAGATCCGCGCCGCTAAGTACCGATCCCGTTCGTCAATGAGGGTCTCTTTCACCGGGGGCAGGTAATCAGCCAAAGCAGCCATCATACCGTCCAGCTCACTGCGGTTTTTAAGGTTCTCAATCTCCCCTTCGCTTAACTGCTCAGTGGAAAAAGCGCTGGATAAAAGGGAAGCTAAGAGTTTACATTTGTTCCACAGTCCGCACCGGGCCCAGGCCCGGCGGAGGGTTACCTGCACTTCCCGGTCGCATAAGGCATAGGGGATACCCAAGGCAGCCGCGGTTTCCACCGCGGTCTTCATTTCCTCCCCTGGTTTAACCCCCAGTTCCGCGCCCATACGCCGCTGAAAACTGGACAGCACGAGGTTAGCGATGAGGAGGAACCCCTTGCCTTCCTTAAAGACCTTGACCACGTCCAACTGTTCCCAGGTCTCCTTTTCAGTGATGGATTGATACCTTCCGGCATCCAGTTCCACGCAGACCATATCAGGCCCCGCTTCCTGGATTATCTGGCGTACTTCTTCAATACTGTCCCGGGAAACATGGGCGGTCCCGATAAGAATAATCACTCTCTCCTGGAACTTGAGGGTCATACGGGTATCGTTCATACAGTTTTTTTCCTTATATTTGACTTTTTGGGCTATAGACCCTTAGGGGCTATCCGTAACCGTGAGGTTCCGCTGTTCAAAGGCCCATTCATTCAAACGCCATTCAATGTTCTTGAGCTGGTTGAGTTTTTTCACCTCTATGAAATAGGTATCCGCCAGGATTTTAATACCCCGGATATCATAGTAATTAGCCAGGTAGTAGAACATCCGGGCCTTGGTATCCAGGTCTTTTTCCTTTTCCAGCCGTGTCAGCACATCCCCATCCCCGGAAAGATCGTGGTAAAGGCGGAGCATAGACCATGCCGCCGCGTCCCGGGGAACCCCCCGCAGGGCCTTTTGCAAAAATTGTTTCAACTCCGGATCCGTGAGTTTCCCTGCCCGCATCCAGTTCATAGCCGCGAGAAGGGCATAATTCGCCTCTTTAGGGGCCCGTTTGTAGGCTTCAAGAAAGGCCTCCCGGGCCGCGGCCCATTGGCCCTTTCTCATGTGGCAGATCCCCAGCCCTTCAAAGGCAAAGTAGTAATCCGGCTTGAGCCGTATAATGGCCCTATATGCCTGTTCCGCTCCTTCATAATCCTGCAGATCCTCCTTAATACCCGCAGCGTACACATAGGCAAGGAAATTGTTTGGATCCAGTTTAATGGCCCGCTCATATTCCTCCAGGGCCTCGGCTTTTTTGTCCATATCCATCAGTACCCCGCCCCGGTCCACAGCTACCCAATAATCAGCGGGGTCAATACGTTTGGCTGCATCCAGATCCGCCAGTGCCCGGCTAAAAAAACGGGTATTCCGGTACAACCGGGCCCGCTCAATCCTCGGATTAACCCAATCAGGAAAACGGGCTATGGCCTGGTTAAGCAGGGCTTCCGCTCGTTGGAAATCCTGGGTATAGCGGAACGCCTGGGCCCGCCCAACCAGGGCATCCGGGTTCTCTGGTTCCGCTTCCAGGACCCGGTCAAAATAGGAAGCCGCGGTCCGCCAGGACCGGCCCTGCAGGTTTATGGTTCCCAGGGCGATGAGGGCTTGTATATGCATAGGATCGATTTTGAGGATCCGTTCCAGGAGGCTTCGTTGTTCCCGTTCCTTCCCTGCCGCGGCTTCAATGGTAGAAAGGACAAAGAGGGCTTCCGTATGAGCAGGCTCTGCAGCAATGATCTTTCCAACGATCCCCCGGGCTTCCGCGGTCCGGCCTGCGGAATTCAAAATCGAGGCGTATAAGAGTTGAAACGCGGAGGATTCCCGCTGGTCTGCGGGAAGGTTCTCAAACAGGGCAAGGGCTCCGGTATAATCCTGGGCCTGTAAACGCCCGGTAACCTGGGTGAGAACCGATTCAGTATGGGACCGTTCCTCTGCAAAAGCCCCAAGGCAGGTATTCCCCAGCATAAACGCCCCGGCCCATACTATCGCCATAAGCGGCTTTTTCAAGAAATTGAAGGCGCGGGAGCACCCCCCGGGTTCCCGTCGGCCTCTCCCGCAAAACCCGGAGGGCTTGACGAAATCCAGGTTTTTTGCTGTTTTTAAGCGGAATGTGGCGAACCTCTGGCTCAACGGAAACTCAAGTTCCCGAACAACCCTGTTTTTATTCTTTCCATCAGCCATGTAAACCCCTCAAATACTGAGGCTGTGCCAAAACTTCAGCTTTTGGAACAGCTTCCTTAGATGTAGCGGGAAAACCGGGCCGGGCTAACGTCTGCACGGACTAAAGCCCGATTTAGCCTGGTTCTCCCCCTGTCCAAAACTAACTGGGTTTTGGACAGGTTCACTATATAGCCTTTTCAGGATATCCGCAAGTTGATACGCGGGTATATTCGTAGTATGATGAGCGAAGCAAAAATGAAAACATCTATATTTCCACGAATAATCGGCCTTCTTTTTCTTTATGGGGCGGCTTTTGTGTTATTAGGAACCTTACAGTTTGCCGAAAAAGGGACCTTTACCCGGCAGGTGGGGAATCTTGTGGTAAGCGGGCGGTCCCCTAAGCATATTCCCCCTGACGCCAACCATTACCCCCTGGCAGGAGACCTCCTGATTTCCTTTGGGGGAATGCGGTTCAGTATCACCAACCGGGATGGCGGATTCAGTCTCATAAGGGCTGATGGAACCAAAGAGCCTATGCGTCCTGAAGCCATGACCATATCCGGGGAAACCCTGGAGGTCCAACTGCCGGGCGGGACAGAACTCATCTTTTCCGTCTACGATACCGGCGAGAAACCGGAACTCTTGATTCGGGCGGCCTTAGGGGAAGGCATTCTTGGGCTGGAGCTTCCCTATAAACCCCTTAAAACCTCCCGGACCCATGATAGGGGGGACGGCCAATTCGAGGTGGTCGCGGATACAGGGGTAAGCTACGGGTTCAATAGAACCTTGAGGGATTCAGAACGGCAGGTTCTGGCGCTCCACCAGGAAGTCCCCTTTATTTCCTACCGGCCTGTTCTGGAAGGCCAGACGTTTACCCCTCAAAACTTTATCATTACCGGCGCTCAGGATAACCAGGTATACCATGAGTTCATCAGCCGCTGGCAGGATCAGAATTTCAATCTCTGGAGTACGAGCATTGCCGGGGCTGCTACCGAAGATCTCGTGATTGCCTATGGAGGAGAAGCGATCCGCCAGGGAACCTATCGAGGGGCCCTTGCAGCGGTTCCTTCCGCGTTTCTCAATGGAAACCGGCGGACCTACGAGTCCACGGTGTTTCTCGGTCAATTGGATCAAGGGCTCCGTTCTCTTGCCGCCGCTGAACGGGATACCGTCAACCGGCTTTCCCGGATGCTCCGGGAGGAATCCCTGGAATTCTTAAAAGAACCCCACGTTTTTGCATACTTGGCGATCCGCGGGCACCTTACCTTACTTGAAAACGGGGTGAAGCTGCTCAGTTCTCTGAATCCGGTTACGGTTTCTCCGGATCTGCTCCCAGGAATCTTCGAAGGGTATATGGACTGGATGCTGTACCGTTCCATTACGGAGAAGACCGGGATCCAAGAGAACCCCTTTCAACGGTTTATCGATCAGATGTATTTCATCATCTCCCAGGGTCTTACCAAGGCCCCCCAAGGGACATTTGTGTTTTATGAGGGTAAGGCGGATACCGCATTCAACCTGCGCCTGGGGAAAGCCCTCATGGTATACGCGGAAAACGCCGGCACTATGGATTGGGCCGCTATAGGGCGTTCCCTCATCCTTTCGGCGCTCTCCCTGGAGCATGAGGGAGGAACCGTTCCTGCAGGGCTGCTCATTTCAGAAACCGGAGCCATAAGCGAAGATACCGATTCTCCACGGCTCAGTTCCGCCCAGATCTATCGCATCTTGAGTCCCAGTGAAAACTATCCCCGGGCGGTAAGCATCAGCGGCAGCGGGACCACTGCGGTCTGGGCCTGGACCGGGGCTTCTTCCGTCTCAGTAACCCAGGGCAATTCGATGCTGGACATTGCCGTATCATTTCCGGTGGAGGAGACCCATTATATGCTGATCTGCGGCATCTCCCGGCCCAGCAGGCTTCAACTCTACGGTATTGATTATCGAACCGCTGCGGACTTTGAACGGTATAATTCTTCCGGCTGGGCTTACTCTGCATCGGAACAGACCCTGCTGCTTAAGATGGTGCATCGGAACCAGGTAGAGCATATCAGAATATTTTACTAACCCCCCAGCGGGCCCGCCAGCGGGTTTAATGCCCCTATAGGGCCGTGGTAATAAGAGAACGGGTCGCTCCTTGCTTCCCGCCAGCGGGTTTAATGCCCCTGGAGGGCCGTGGTACTAAGAGAACAGGGCGTTCCTTGCTTCGGGTCTTTGCTGCTTTGGGGCCAAGCCCGCGGTATAAGGGAGAACGCTTTGCAGGAGGCAGGAACGAAGGGACCTAAGCCCAGCACCCCGCGGCACCCCGTAACGCCCGCTGCAGGCGGCGAGAAGTTCGTTCCGAATACGAGCTGACCGCCCAGGCTTAGTTATGCCGACATAACAGGCGTAGTTCACAGCCCGGAACAGGCGTAATTCACAGCCCGGAACAGGCGTAGTTCATGATCCTGAACAGGCGTAGTTCACGACCTTGAACAGGCGTAGTTCACGACCCTGAACAGGCGTAGTTCACGACCCTGAACAGGCGTAGTTCACGGCCCGGAACAGGCGTAGTTCACGGCCCGGAACAGGCGTAGTTCACGGCCCTGAACAGGCGTAGTTCACGACCCTGAGCAGGCGTAGTTCACGACCCTGAACAGGCGTAATTCACGGCCCGGAACAGGTGTAGTTCACGACCCTGAACAGGCGTAGTTCACGACCCTGAACAGGCGTAATTCACGGCCCTGAACAGGCGTAATTCACGGCCCTGAACAGGCGTAATTCACGACCCTGAACAGGCGTAATTCACGACCTTGAACAGGCGTAATTCACGACCCTGAACAGGCTTAGTTCATGATCCTGAACAGGCTTAGTTCATGATCCTGAATAGGCGTAGTTATGCCGGTATAACCGGCTTAATGTTGCCCGCATAACCGGCTTAGTTATGCCAACATAACAGGCTTATCGCAGCATCCCGCGAAGCCTTATCGCAGCATCCCGCGAAGCCTTATCGCAGTACCCCGCGAAGGCTTATCGCAGCATCCCGCGAAGGCTTATCGCAGTACCCCGCAAAGGCTTATCGCAGCACCCCGCGAAGGCTTACCGCAGCATCCCGCGAAGCCTTATCGCAGCATCCCGCGAAGCCTTATCGCAGCGCCCCGCGAAGGCTTATCGCAGCGCCCCGCGGAGGCTTACCGCAGCGCCCCGCGGAGGCTTATAATTACCCACTGTATAGGAGAGGACGAGCCGCTGGAGGCGGGAACCAAGGGACGTAAGCCCCGCATCCGTACCCCGCGGCCCCCTATAACGCCCGCCGCAGGCGCGAAGGCTTATAATTACCCACAGTATAGGAGAGGACGAGCCGCTGGAGGCTGGAACCAAGGGACATAAGCCCCGCATCCGTACCCCGCGGCCCCCTATAACGCCCGCGGCAGGCGCGAAGGCTTAGCCCAGCCCGCGGCTTTGCTAGGGTTGCGGAGGGGCCAGCTCCCACTCCAGGGCGTTTATCGCGGCCAGGTACGCCTTTATCGAGGATTCCACCACATCCGTAGAAACCCCCCGGCCGTTCCAATGCCGGTCATGCCAGCGGATCTTCACCAGGGTCTCACCCTGGGCGTCTTCGCCCCCGGTAATGGCCCCCAGCTCATAGGCTTCCAAGGCAGGCTCCTTCCCGATGATCCGGTTAATGGCCTTGCACGCGGCATCAACAGGCCCATTCCCCACCGCGGCCTGTTCCTGTACGGTTCCATCCTTATGCTGAAGCCGGATCGTGCTGGTAGAGCTCAAGGTGGAACCGCAGTTTATAACCCAACGGTCGAGTTTCCAGGTTTCAGGAACCGAAGCGGAAACCTCCATCACCAGGGCCTCTATGTCCCGGTCGCTCACCACTTTCTTCTTATCCGCCAAGACCTTGAACTGGGCGAAGACCGGTTCTACCAGGGCCTCATTAAGGGAGAGCCCCAGATCCCGGAGGCGATCCTCAAACGCGTGGCGGCCTGAGTGTTTGCCCAAGACCATGCGGTTCTTGGGGATCCCCACTGATTCAGGGGTCATGATCTCGTAGGTGGCCCGGTTAGCCAAGACCCCGTGCTGGTGAACCCCTGCTTCATGGGCAAACGCGTTATCCCCCACAATAGCCTTGTGGGGCTGGACCTTCACCCCGGTTACTTGGCTTACCAGGCGGCTTACCGTATAAAGCTGGGCCGCGTCGATACGGGTATCTGCCTGGAGGCGGTCTTTTCGGACCCGCAGGCCCATGACGATCTCCTCCAAAGAAGCGTTTCCCGCGCGTTCCCCAATGCCGTTGATCGTACACTCAACCTGGTCCGCTCCCGCGCGGATCGCTGCCAGGCTGTTGGCCACTGCAAGCCCCAGGTCATTATGGCAATGTACCGAGAGCCGGGCCTTTTCCATATTCGGGGTATGCCCTTTGATATAGCTGATAAACCCGGCGAATTCATCGGGCATGGCGTAACCTACCGTATCCGGGGCATTTACCACCGTGGCCCCTGCGGCAATCACCGCGCCGAAAACCTGGCATACCAAGTCCGGATCGCTCCTAAAAGCGTCTTCTGCAGAGAATTCCACCTGGGCGCAGAACTTCTTCGCGTATTGCACGGCCATAACCGCCCGCTCCAGCACCTGTTCAGGGGTCATTTTGAGCTTATACTCCATGTGGATGGGAGAGGTAGCCAGGAAGACATGAATCCGCGGCGCGGCGGCCTGTTTAAGGGCCTCCCGGGCCGCGTCAATGTCCTTTTCCAAAGCCCGGCACAGTCCAGCCACCGTACAATCCTTGATGATCCCTGCAATGGCCTTCACCGATTCCAGATCTCCCGGACTGGATGCGGGGAACCCCGCTTCCAGCACATCCACCCTGAGCCGTTCAAGCCGCCGGGCCACTTCCAGTTTTTCCGGTAAATTCATGCTGCATCCTGGAGATTGCTCTCCATCCCTCAGGGTCGTATCAAATACTTGTATTACCCGTGCCGCTTCGTTGTTCGCCATAGTATTTACTCCTTAATTAGCGAGGGGAAGTAGATCCCGCAAGAAGCCGGTTAGGGGCGGAGTGGAAGGGCCGGTCCCCGAACCTGCTTCCTGCGGCGTTTATACCGTGGATTTAGGAATCCAACTCATCATGGAGCGGAGTTCTTTTCCCACCTGCTCAATGGGATGGGCCCTTTCAATGACCCGCATCCTATTAAAGAAGGGGCGGTTCACCTGATTTTCACTGATCCAGTCCTTGGCGAATTTGCCGGTTTGGATGTCCTTCAAGACCTGCCGCATGGTATTCTTGGTCTCCTCGGTGATGATCTTGGGCCCGGTTATGTAGTCCCCGTATTCCGCGGTATCGGAAATAGAGTACCGCATAAAGGAAAGCCCTCCCCGGTTCACCAGATCGATGATGAGCTTCATCTCGTGCATCACTTCAAAGTAGGCGCTTTCCGGCTGGTAGCCTGCCTCGGTGAGCACCTCGTAACCTGCCTTCATCAAGGCGGAAACCCCTCCGCAAAGCACCGCCTGTTCGCCGAAGAGGTCCGTTTCAGTCTCCTCTTGAAAGGTGGTTTCCAAAACCCCTGCCCGGGCGCCGCCAATGGCAGCTGCATAGGCCAGGCCGATCCGCTTGGCGTCCCCCGTGGCGTCCTGATGAACCGCGATGAGACAGGGAACCCCCGCGCCGGCCTGGTACTGTTCCCGGACCGTATGCCCCGGCCCTTTCGGGGCAATCATCACCACGTTGATATCCTTGGGGGGTATGATTTGGCCGAAATGGATGTTAAAACCGTGGGCAAAAGCCAGGGTCTTACCGGGTTTCAGTACCGGTTTGATGGACTCCTGGTAGAGCTTGGCCTGTTTCTCATCATTGATGAGGATCATGATGAAATCCGCGGCGTCCGCGGCGTCTTTGGCGGTTTTAACCTCAAGCCCTGCCGCTTCCGCCCGTTTCCAGGAAGGGGAACCCTCGTAAAGCCCGACGATCACCCTAAGCCCTGATTCTTTGGCGTTAAGGGCATGGGCATGCCCTTGGGAACCATACCCGATCACCGCGATGGTTTTACCCTTGAGCGCTCCGAGATCGCAATCTTTTTCATAGAACATGATAGCCATAAAGACCTCCTGACACGTTTCTTTTGAAACGGTTATACCCCTTTAAGCAGGGGGATTGAGAAAAGCCGGTAATTGGCTTACAGCAGGCATAGGCCCAGCCGCGCAATCGCCGGTTAATTGCTAAGGCTTAGGGAAGGTACTGCCAGCACCCGGGAACCCCGCTCCAGGGCAACCAAACCGGTGCGGGCAAGTTCCAGGATACCGTAAGGGCGCAGGAGCAGGAGGAGGCCCTCCAGTTTTTCTATATCGCCAGTGGCCTCAATGGTAATGGTAACAGAGGATACATCAATAACACGGGACCGGAAAATACCCGCGATCTCCAGAACCGCAGGCCGGGTCTTTTCATCCGCCCGAATCTTCACCAACATGATTTCCCGGCGGATACACGAGGCAGGATCCAGTTCCTGCACCGCAATGACATCCACCAGTTTACCGAGTTGTTTAATAATCTGTTCAAGCACCGAATCATCTCCGGTTACTGCAATGGTCATCCGGGAAATAGAGGCGTCCTCAGTTTCCCCGACCGTCAGGCTGTCAATATTGAATCCACGGCGACTGAAGAGACCGGAAACCCGGCTCAACGTGCCTGCCCGGTTCTCCACCAATACCGACACCACATGCTGCTTCATGCCTATCTCCCCTTCATCTAGGTATGTATATTCGACTTTATCATATACCCCATGGAAATACAAGCCTTGGTCTTATGAAGGCCCAGGAAAAGGCCCGGTTCCTGTTATCGGTGAGCGGTGAGTAAGAGGCTTTTCCACTGCCAAACCAAAGGCCCGCCCCTTATCCGTTCATGCAAGGCTTCCCGAAGCCGGGTAAAATCCCCATCCCCCAAGGCACGGGCAATAAAAGCCCCCCAGGGGGACTTTTCCCTATCAAACCACAGGGACAGATCCCGTTCAGTCAGCAGCCGGTCTTCTTTTTGATTCAAAATGCTCAGGCTCGTCTTAAACCCCGCATCCATAAAAACCTGTTCCAGCGTATCCCCATCCCAGGTCCATCGGGCTGATCCAGCCTGAGCCTCATCCTGGCCCGTAAAGAAGGCTTCTTCCGCGGCTTCCAGCTTGGCCCCCAAAGCCCTATCCCCTGCACATGCATCCCGTAAGATCCGGGAGATCCGTTCCCCCAACAGGGGAGGGGACTGGAGGATAACCAGGGCTCCCCCCGGAACCAGCAACTGCCAGGCCCCTTCGGCAAAAGCACGGAAAACCCCGGCCCCCGCCCCCCTGCGCCAAGGCTCCCGGGCCAGGATGTAATCAAAGGATGCGCAGGAAAAAAGGGCTTCCCCTGCTTCAGGACTGGGAAGGGAAGCTCCTGGAAAAACGGCAATTACCGGCTGTTCGAGTTCGTCCAGGGAAGCGGCGTAACGGAGCAGCGCTTCCCGGGCAGCGTCGTTGTCCACCAACGCGGCGCTCAAGCCTTCGGGGGTCCGGCGGAGACTTTCCCACAGGAGCAGGCCGTCATTGGCTGCGGGAATGAGTACGCGGTCATGCCGGGAAATAGGGCATTGTCCCAGGATAGCGTCCCGATCCGCTAGGAGGAGGGCGCTTCTCCCCGACTCAAGCCGCTTGAACCAACCTTCCCGGCCTTTGGAGGATGCGGACCAGGAGAGTCCCTGGGTCCCAGGATCAAGGTCCCCCTGGGTATCCCCCAGGATAACCGCAACCTGGATTTCCCGCTTCCTGAGTACCTCCTCCCGGATGCGGCCTTCATATCCTACGGCGGAAGGGGTATAAAAGGTCTTTCCCCGTAACGTTGTGGGCAGGTACTGTTGAGCCGCCCAGTGATCCCGATAAGCATGAGGATAGATATAGCCCTTCCCATGGCCGAAACTCTCGCTGTCCCGGCTGGGATCCCGCAGGTGGTTAGGCACCTCCCCGTCTTCCTTATCCACCTCTTTCAGGGCGTCAAAGAAGGCCAGGGCGGTATTGGACTTAGGCGCGGCGGCTAGGTACAGACACGCGTGGGCCAAGGGGAAATTCCCCTCTGGAAAGCCTATGCGGTCAAAGGCTTCCGCACAGGAAATCACCACCCCCAAGGCTTGAGGGTCTGCCAGGCCCACATCTTCACTAGCCAGAATGATCATCCGCCGGAAGATAAAGGCCGGATCTTCCCCAGCCCGAACCATCTTAGCAAGCCAGTACAGCGCGGCATCCGGGTCGCTTCCCCGGACGCTTTTTATAAAGGCGCTGATGGTGTCGAAATGGTAGTCCCCGTCCCGGTCGTAGAGCACTGCCCGGCGCTGGATGCTTTCTTCCGCAGCTTCCAGGGATACCCGGATTTCAGCGCCCTCCGGGGGAGGCCAAGAAGCCGCGCCGGTTTCAGTGGTTTCCACTGCCAGTTCCAGGGCGTTGAGGAGGCTCCGGGCGTCTCCCCCTGCTACGGCCACCAGGTGTTCCAGGCTGCCCTCCTCAAAGGAAACCCGCCATTTCCCATACCCCCGCTCCCGGTCCTGGAGGGTTCGTAAGGCGGTTTCCCGCAGATCCTCAGGACTGAGGGATTTAAGCTGAAAGATCCGGCTCCGGCTTACCAAAGCCCGGTTTACCTCGAAGAAGGGGTTTTCCGTGGTGGCCCCAATGAGGATCACCGTACCGTTTTCCACCCAGGGGAGGAGCGCGTCCTGTTGGGCCTTGTTCCAACGGTGCACTTCATCCACAAAGAGGATGGTCCGTTTGCCGTAGAGCCGCCGCCGCTCATCAGAACGGTCTATGGCCTCCCGGATGTCCTTGATACCGGCCAGTACCGCGTTGAGGCTTTCAAAAGTGCTTTTAGTGGTGTTGGCGATGACCCGGGCCAGGCTCGTTTTGCCTGTACCTGGAGGGCCGTAAAAGATGAGGGAGGAAAGCCTATCCGCCTGGATTGCCCGCCTTAAAAGCCGGCCCTGACCCAGGATATGATCCTGCCCGATAATATCATCCAAGGTCCGAGGCCGCATCCGATCCGCCAGCGGCCCATCCGGGGACAGGACGCCCTGGACAGTGAAGAGGTCCCTACCCTGCATACCGGGGATTAGGGTTCAGCATTCCATTGGTCATCCCGGTACGACCACAGTCCGTTTTTCGTGGTTCCCGCGAACAAGACGCCGTCGGGAGCCTGAAACAAGGTCAGCACCGGATGTTTTCCCAAGGATGAATTGTATTTATCATAGTTTGAAACACTGCTTGGATCCGCTCCAGGGGTTCTCAGGTTCAACGCGCCAAGGCCGCCGCTGCTCAAGAGGATCTCCCGGTAGCCGTGGGTAGTGGAAGTGGAACTTCCCTGTATGCCCAGGAGCAGTAAGATTTTCTCCTCCGATGAGGTGAGGCGGCCCCATAGCGCCATAGCCCCGGTAAAGGTTACGCCCATATCATACGCCTTAACGACACTATTCTTGACGGTAAGCAGCGTCTTTCTGCCCACCCCTACTACCGTATTGTCGTCCTTCAGGGCAATCAAGCCTACCATGGGAAGTCCTTCAGTACCCTTAACCGGAGTAAGGGTAGTTTCATCATTCTCAAGTCTATAAATCCCCGTCCCTGCAAGGTAATACGTGCTGTTAGTATACTCTGCTCCCTGGAGCAACCCGCTGCCTCCGCTCAATGGCGTTAAAGCCCCCCCGTTATCATCGACGTATAACATGGTAAAGCTACTGGTGCCGGTCATAGCGCCGGCAAATAACTTCTCTTCCGCTCCATAGATGGACTGGATATTGGCAGCATTGGCAATAGATTCCCAATTCCCGCTGGTATCCCGTCTATACAGTTTGGCAGATCCCGGCTCTCCGGCAAGGGCATACAGATGGCTCGCTGTGGCAGCCAAGTCCAGGATAGGGCCGCCGGGTCTTTTGGGCAGTTCATTCCATTCGCTATCAGCATACTGGTGGATGGTTGTGTTGAATTTACTGGCAGCGTAGACTTTATCCCCTACGCTCACGATATGGGTAGGCATCCCTGCAATCCGCGGATCCACTGGTTCCACTTCCAGGGAAATACTATAAAAGATAGGATCCTGGTTACAGGAACCCAACAAGAGCCCTCCCCACAATACGCTCCAGAAAGGAAAGCGCAATTTTTTAAAAACACTCAAAGTCATGGTTCGCCCCCCTAGAAGTGATAACGAGCCGCCAAGGTCAACTCCAGGAAATGACCGTGTACATCCTTGGCGCTCTCCTTAGTCCATTGAGGAACCCACCACCAGGCAGTGTTAAGGCCAAAGGACCAGTTCAAATTAAACCTAAAAAAAATAGACCCCATACCTTTCATAAAAAATCCAAAATATCCCTGCTCCAGGTATCGTTGCGGCGCGGCTCCAACCGTGAGGGTAAAGGGAAATTCAAAACGGCCCGCCACTGCCTGGTACCCGGCTCTCAAGCCAAAGGGAACCATGTACAGCATATTTTTCCCCAAGGTTCCGGCAGCCATGAGTCCAAATTCACCTCCCACATACCAAGAAGGGGACAAAAAATAAGTATAGGCCAGGGAAAAGGTGCCGCCGAGACTCACCTTATTGTCCAGGACCCCTGCATTACCCACAAAGAACATAGGAAAAAGCACCCCCAAGGAAATGTTTAAGGTCTGGTCTCCCTGGGCATAGAGGGAAGGCATAATCCCGGACCAGTCTGAATCAATGGGAACTTCATTTTCAGGCGCTTCCGCTTCCTGAGCGCTCAGGGGGGCCTGCAAGAACCCGCATAACCATACACACACAATGAAAAGCAAGGAACGTCCTTTTCTCACCATATAACTCCCTGTTACCGAAAGATTGGGTTCATAGAGGGTTCCCTAAGAGCAGGGTTCAAAACTCGGTTAGATCCTGAACACCCTCACCTTCACTCATAAACAAACCGCCCCGGTCTTTTGTTACTATACCGGATACCGGGGTTCTGTTCAATCAATAGGGTTGTGCGGAAATTCTAGTTTCCGTTGAACCAGTCTTATTTTGTTTGATTGCGCTGTTCCAGTTCCAGGAATTGCAGCAGTATGGGATATTTGGTCAATAACTCGCCATACCGGGTAAGATCGTCAAAACGGATATGGGTACGCATACGGGTCTCCGGCTGCAGGGCCTGTTCGGACTGGATATATGCTTGCTGCCTGGTCAGATACCCTCTATAGAGCGTCCGGAATTGCTGGTAAAGATCGAGATCAGGGAAATCCCGGGTCTTGATGGAACAGGCCAGGTTTTCAATATCAGGAAAGACCCGCTGTATATCCGCTTCCAGGGCCGCTATGGAACCGGAACTCAGCATTTCCTCGAGTTTTGCCATATCCGTGGTATAGATCCGCAGCCGCTGCAGGATAAAGGTCTCGATCTGCCCGGCCAGATCCGTTTCAAAGGCGTCTAAACCTTCTTGATCCAGGATATGCCGGGTATCTATAAGGGTAATCAAGGAATCCGGTTTAATCGTAAAGGAAAAGGTAATCCCTGCCTTATAGGCAAAGTCCAGGGTAAATCCCGCGAAAGAGGCGTACTCCTTTCCCGAAGGCAGGGCCTCCTGAACGCTCAAGGAACGGCTCACCGGGTCCAAGAGAAACGCCTGGATCTCCGCATTGGAGGGAATCAGGGTATACCACACCCATCGGAATTCTCCTGCCCGGATGATCTTAGGGTCTAGGCCGTGGGTTTTAGAACGCAATACCCCGTAAGCCCCCAGCGGAACCATGAGTTGAACCCAGCCGAAAAAGAAGGCCGTACCGCCTATGATGCTGAGTATGATACAGGTTACTACAAATTTCCTCATAATCCTTTCCTTCTGTATACTTTAGCTTATCGCTGCCGGCAACTCAGGCTTATCGCAGCATCCTGCGAAGGCTTATCGCAGCATCCTGCGAAGGCTTATCGCAGCATCCTGCGAAGGCTTATCGCAGCATCCCGCGGAGGCTTATCGCAGCATCCCGCGGAGGCTTATCGCAGCATCCTGCGAAGGCTTATCGCAGCATCCCGCGGAGGCTTACCGCAGCGCCCCGCGAAGGCTTACCGCAGCGCCCCGCGAAGGCGTATCGCAGCGCCCCGCGAAGGCGTATCGCAGCGCCCCGCGAAGGCTTTTATACAGGTTAGCCAGCAGTATTTTTATCGCAGAGGCAGGGGGCTTCCTTAATGCAGGTTCCCTGCCTGGAGTTTTATTGATTTTAAGATACGTTCATGAGTATACTGCTCTATATTATTACTATGGTTATCATAAACAAAGCGCGGGCTCTTAGCAATACGCCTGGTTTTCTGTTTCTGGTTTCTGATAGGTGCAGCGGGAGGAACTATGCAAACCATGATCCCGCCTGAAAAGAAACCCATCCTCCTCATGCTGGTAAAGCGAACCGTGCTGTTTTTCTTTGGGAGCGGTCTTTTAAGCCTTTTTCTGTACGGTATCGGAACGAATCAGGGGTTTATGGAGCGAACCCAGTTCATGCTGTTGCGTATAACGGTTATGGCAGGGCTTTTCATCGGCGTTGGTTCTATGTACGGGATTGGCTTGGATCTATGGCTCATATTCCGTAAAAAATACCGGTATCTCAGCGGTATTGGGGGGTATCTCTGCTTAGGGGTCTTTGGTATCGCCATAGCCGGCCTGGCGTCATTCATCCTGGCGCTTACAGAAGGAAACCTATGAAATTCATAAAACGAAAAGCCCTGAAAAGGAAACCGGCAAAACAGCTTACCGCATTACGGGGAGCAACCTGCTGCCGTAACGAAGCGGAGGATATGCAGGTTCAGGTGCGGGCCTTGTATGATGAACTGCTGCAGAAGAACCGCCTGCAGGAGCAGGATCTGGTATCCCTCATCTTCTCGGTTACCCAAGACCTAACCGTGGAGAATCCCGCTGCCGCCCTACGGCACGAGGGGCGCGCGCCGGATGCGGCCCTCTTTGTGGTTCAGGAGGCCGCGGTCCAGCAGGGGATGTCCGGGGTCATCCGGGTGCTCATCCATGCCTATCTTCCTCAAGGGGCAGGGCTCTGTCATGTATACCGGAATGGCGCGGAGACATTGCGGCCGGATTGGGCCTGTCCCGGGGGAGCATAAACCCATGGTATGGCTTGCAAAAATTGGTACGGCCCTCATATTGCCTCCAGGATGTATCATTCTGGGGATGCTTATCCTGGGGTTTATCCTGCTGCACCGGGGCAAAGCCCGATGGATCCTCCGGGGGATGGGGCTGCTCTGTTACCTGTTTGCTATTGAGCCTTTCCAGGATCTGCTGCTCCGTCCCTTAGAAGATAGGTATCCCCCGCTGCCGGCGGAAGCTGAACTCAGGGAAAGGCCCGGCGCTGCGGATGCCCTGGTGATCTTGGGCGGGGGAACGATTCAGGGTTCCCCTGAAGCAGGAGAACGCCGTGACAGCCTTGCTCCGTCTGCCTTAAAAAGGCTGGTCTATGGGTTTAGCCTGCAGGACCGTTTTATCGGGGACTATGTGCTGACCGGGGGTAAGGTATTTGACCGGGGGCAGGAAGCGGAGGCGGTGGCGGCTGCCAGGGTTCTGATCGCGCTGGGGTTAGATCCGAAACGGATCGTACTTGAAACAGAGAGCCGGAACACCTGGCAAAACGCCCGGAATGTGGCTGAGCGTTTTGGGTACCAGAAGGTTATACTGGTTACTTCCGCGTACCACATGCCCAGGAGCGTATTTTGTTTTGAGAAAAACCGCGTCATGGTTATTCCGGCCCCCACGGATTACTATAGCCACCGGAACAAGCCCTACGATCTGTTCAGTTTTCTGCCCTCTATGGGTGCGTTTTTCGGAACCTGGATAGCCCTGCATGAATATATAGGATTGGTACAGTACGGCTTGGTCTATTCCAGGTGATCCTCTTCCCTGGGACGCGCTGCGCTCCAAGCAGGATTTCAGCCCTATTTCCCTTTGAATCAGCCTCGATCCATTGGTTTTTCCGGCCCTTTTGAACGGGATTGACCCTCACCTTATGAGCGCTACAAATCTATCTTGACGGAAATCAGCAGTTTATAGTATTCTATTATGAATTTTATTAACGTTGAAAGACGGTAAGGGGTAGAGTGATGTATTGGATATGGTGGATAATCCTCCCTCTTGCCGGGTTAACCTTAGGCTGGACTATTAGATGGCTATACGCCAGATTCCAATTAACCACGTCGGAACAGCAAGCCGAACGTATTAAACAGGATGCGATAAAAGAAGCTGAGGCTAAAAAGAAGGAGATCCTTCTCGAAGCAAAAGAACAAGTTATCCGCGAAAAAAACCAGCAGGAGAGGGAGACTCGGGAACGCAGGGCCGAATTGCAGCGATATGAGCGGCGTGTCGTACAAAAAGAAGAGACTATAGATAAAAAGATGAATCAGCTCGAACGCGCGGAACAGGGACTTGCCGAAAAGGAAAAGAAAATCCGGGAACGGGAAGGCGCTTTGGAGCGGGAAGAAGAGCGGTACCGGGAAGAATTAAAACGTATTTCCGGTTTAAGTGTGGAAGCCGCGAAGGCGCTCATTATTCAAAACCTGGAGAGTGAGGCCCGGCATGATGCGCAAGGGTTAATCAACAAGATTGAACAGGATGCAGCGGTTCAGGCGGAAAAAAAGGCCCGGAATATTTTAGTTGCCACCATTCAGCGTATATCTACAGAAGTAACCGGGGAGGTAACCGTGGCAACCGTTACCTTACCTAATGACGAGATGAAAGGCCGCATCATAGGCCGGGAAGGACGGAATATCCGTACCCTGGAGACCCTCACCGGGGTGGACATAATCATTGATGATACCCCGGAGGCAGTGGTTATTTCCTGTTTTGATCCGGTGCGCCGGGAAATCGCCAAGGTTGCCCTGGAGCGGCTCATTATCGACGGCAGGATCCATCCTGCCCGGATCGAGGAAATCGTAAACAAGGTTACCAAGGACATTTCTCAGAAGATCTTTGAAGAGGGAGAGAAGGTTCTGTTTGATCTGGGGATCCACAATATCAAATCCGATACGATCCGGGCCTTGGGACGGCTCTATTTTCGTACCAGTTACGGGCAAAACGTGCTTTACCATTCCAAGGAAGTGGCGATTCTTACGGGAATTCTCGCGGCAGAAGTCGGGGCCAACCGGGAGTTGGCCAAGCGGGCGGCGCTGCTCCATGACATTGGTAAAGGGGTAGAATCGGATTCGGATTTAAACCATGCGGAGATCGGCATGGACATGGCCCGGAAGATGGGAGAAGACCCCCGGATCATCAATGCCATTGGGAGCCATCACAACGACTTGGAACCTTCCTGTATCGAATCAGTGCTGGTACAGATTGCAGATGCGATTTCCGCGTCCCGGCCTGGAGCCCGGCGGGAAACGCTGGACAACTACATCAAACGGCTGGAGAATCTGGAGAATATCGCGGCAGGTTTTACCGGGGTGGAAAAGACCTTTGCGATTCAGGCGGGCCGGGAGTTGCGGATCATCGTCAACAACGAAGTGATGAACGATGAACAATCCCGGGAACTGGCCAAGCAGATAGCCAGACGGATCGAAACGGACCTCCGCTATCCCGGCAGAATCAAAGTAACGATCATCCGGGAAACCCGGATCATTGAGTACGCCCGGTAAAGACCGGGATATTCCTTATTGAGGGGGTCTTCTATAAGGAGGGCCCTAGCTGCCAGGACAGTAGAGAATTTTAAGATGGGGGAAGCAGCGGGTCCTGCCTATATGGGGAGCCGAAGGCCCCAAACCCTCTGGAAGTTTTCATGGGCTTATCGCCCATCTTGCAGGAACATGATTGATTATATACCCAGTTCAGAGTATAGTGATCTTACTTTTCTTTAATATAGAAAATTATAGAAAAATGGAAACAGGGTAAGAAGCGGCAAAGTTACCCTAATACGAGGAGATGTGCAATGCAAACCAGGTATAGCCCCCCTAAAGACTACGGCAAAAAGCAGTACGCGGAGGAACCCGGGGAAGAGGCTGAGGAAAAATCCTCAGGATCAGGACCAGACCCCTTGTTACATAAGATGCTTAAAACCCGGACCATCCTGCTGTCTGGAGAAATAAAAAAAGACCTGGCAGAGCGGACCATCCGGCAACTCCTCCTCCTGGAGGATATGGGGGAAGATCCGATCCGTATCTTTATTGATTCTCCTGGCGGGGATGTGGATGCCGGCTTCGCGATCTTCGACATGATCCGCTTTATTAAGCCTCCGGTGTGGACCATCGGTATGGGCCTTGTGGCCAGCGCAGCGGCCATTATTCAGCTTGCCAGTCCCCGGAACCAGCGGGTAGGGCTGCCTAACAGTCACTACCTCATCCATCAGCCTCTTTCAGGAATCCGAGGAGTGGCTACGGATATTGAAATCCACGCCCGGGAACTGGATAAGCTCCGGGAAAAGATCAACCTCCTCATCGCTACCGAGACCGGCGTGGCTTTTAGCCAGGTGGAACAGGACACCGACCGGGACTATTGGATGAACGCGGAAGAAGCGGTCCGCTATGGGCTTATCTCCCGGGTTATATCCCAGCGGGTTGAGCTTTAGCAATGCCCCCGGGCGAGGCTGCGGAGTGGGAAGGATCATGGAATTCTTACAGATAAGCATTGGGGGTAATCAGATACAGCAATGGCTCTATGCCCTGGCCTTCATGGGAGGGGGCTTTCTTGGGGGAAAGCTCTGCACCCTGATCCTCTCCAGCGTGGTAAAACATATCTGCCGTAAAACATCCAGCCCCTTGGACGATTGTATGGTGAAAACGGCAAAACGGCCGCTGACCTGGCTGATTACCATAGGGAGTATTACCTACGGCCTGAGTATGCTGGATATGGATGAAGCCCCGCGACTTTGGGTGAACCGGGTCGTAGCCTCCCTGATTATAGTGGTTCTTGCTAGGGCCCTGGCCGCGCTGCTCACTATCTTGATAAACCGCTATGTTCCGGTCAAGGCTCCGGGCCCTCTCTCAAAAAGAGAAACCGATATGCAGCCCCTGCTCAAGAAGCTCTCCAGCACCCTGATATGGGTCATTGCCGGGGTATGTATCCTGCGAACCTTGGGCTATAATGTGAGCGCGCTCATGGCTGGTTTAGGCCTGGGAGGCGCGGCCCTGGCCCTGGCTTCCAAGGATACCCTATCCAACTGTTTCGGCTCCATCACGGTATTTGTGGATCGGCCTTTTGCCATTAATGATAGGATTAAGATTGCCGGCTATGACGGGGTGATTACCGACATGGGTATCAGGACCAGCAGGCTGCGAACTTTGGAAAACCGCACGGTGATCATCCCCAATAGCATCTTTGCGTCCAGTCCCATTGAAAACATCACTGCCGCGCCGAATACTAAGGTGAGTCAAACCCTGGCAATAAAGACCAGCAGCGGCTTGGAAAAAATCGAGGCGGCCCTAGCCCTGCTCCGGGAAATAGGATCTACCCTGGAGGGAACCGATGGCAATTCCTCGGCAGGGTTGACTGCGGTCAGCGGAAACACCTGTCAGATTACGTTTATCTTTTATATTGCTCAAGATGCCGATTATATGGCGGCCCTTAATGCGGTCAATCTCGCCGTACTCCGGCGTTTTGAAGAAGCGGGAATTGTGTTAGGTTAAGCCTTGCAGCGCATCCATGATTCGGGTATGAAAGCAGCCTCCGCTCCGTCGCCCTCCCCCCAAACAAGCCCCGGGGGAACATTCCTATCCAAAACGGGAAGGATCCTATACCGGTTCCTCTGGGTCCTGGTTTTGCTGTTAATCCTGGCGCTTGGGGGGGTAACGGTTTATGCCTTGGTTTTACGGAATTCCGGAGACCGTCCTTTGTATACCCTGCCTGACCGGGGGATTCCGGCTTTTTCCCGTAAGGGGAAGCCAGAATCCCAGGTCATGGACGGGATGTTTACCGGTATTGGCCGGTTCCGGGTGGTTACTGCAGATACCCCGCCTATGACCATCGTTATTTCCATTGCCTTTCCCTATGAGCCGGAGGATCGGGCTTTCGCGGAAGAACTGGACTCCAAGGTCCGGGATTTTAGGAATATCACTGCCGCGTATTTCAGCGCCCATACTGCAGCGGAATTGCGTCAAGCCAATGAAAGCCTGATAAAGGCCGAAATGGTACGCCAGTATAACGCCATACTGCATCTGGGGCAAATAGAGGTGTTGTATTTCCATGATTTTATGATAATCGAATAAGCCAGTTTTTTAAAAGGTCAGATTTTGCAAAAAGCTCCACCTATTCTTTACATTCCTTATAAGCGCATAGAAAATGTATAGGAAGGCAGGAGAAATTCACTGCTTGGTAAGTTGCAGGGCCGTTTCTCTAGGGAACAAGCTCTCCCTTTTTGGCCTCCAGTTTATTTTATATAGAAAAGTATAGAGGAAACCTCCCCGGCAAAGCAGTTTTCTATGGGGTATCCTGGGTTCTTCCAGATTGACAATATAACCATTGAAACATACACTGAAATTATGAAAATTGCTACTTATACGGTTAAACCGAAACTTCCGAGCCCTTTAAAACCCTTGGAAGAAATAGCCCGTAACCTCTGGCTTTCATGGAATTTTGACGCGGTCCAGCTTTTTATCCGCCTGGATTATGAAGCATGGCTTAAATCTCAGCAAAGTCCGATCCGGGCTTTAGGTATGGTGAGTCAAGACCGGCTCGCTCAAGCGGCTAAGGATGACTCCTATTTAGCCGCCCTTAATGAAGTGTACAAGCGTTTCCTCAAATATAAAAAAGGCGACACCTGGTATCACGGATCACGGAGGGATATGGTTGCCTATTTCTCTATGGAATACGGTATGGATGTGTCTCTCCCCATTTATTCCGGTGGCTTGGGTATCCTTTCCGGGGATCACATGAAGACCTCCTCGGATATAGGACTTCCCTTGGTAGGCATCGGACTGCTCTATCGGCAGGGTTATTTTAAGCAGGTGCTTAATGCCGATGGATTCCAGCAAGAAAGCTATCCTGAAAATGATTGGTATAATATGCCGGTGGAACGGAAGATTGGTAAAGACGGGGAGCCGTTGAAGATCACCGTTGAGTTGTCCGGCAGGGTCGCGGTAGCCCAGATCTGGGAAGTTAAGGTAGGCCGTTCTTCCCTTTACCTGTTGGACACTAACATCGAAGAAAATGCCCAGGATATACGGAATATTACCGCCGCGCTCTATGGAGGGGACAAGGAAACCCGGATTCAGCAGGAAATCCTCTTGGGTATAGGGGGTATTCGGGCGCTCCGGGCTTTGGGGATCAATCCTGCGGTAACCCACATGAATGAAGGGCATTCGGCCTTTCTGGGCTTGGAACGGATCCGGGAGATCATGCAGGAAAAGGGCTTTACCTTTGATGAAGCTAAAGAAGCGGTATGGCCCACCAATATCTTTACCACCCATACCCCGGTTCCGGCAGGGAACGAACGGTTTGACATCGGGCTTATGGAAACATATTTCCGTTCGTGGCCTGAAATTTTAGGTATATCCTGGAAAGATTTCCTTGCCCTTGGCCGGATCTATCCTGATGATGATCATGAAACCTACTGTATGACGGTTTTGGCCCTCAAGCTTGCGGCCTATGCCAACGGCGTTGCCCGGCTTCATGGGACCGTGTCCCGGGATATGTGGAAAGGACTGTGGCCGGGACTTCCCCTGGATGAGGTGCCTATCGGTCATGTTACCAACGGGGTACATCCCCGGACCTGGGTTTCCAATGTGATGACGGATCTCTTGGACCGGTACTTCGGCCTCCATTTCGAGGAAGATCCTACGGATCTGACCATTTGGAACCGGATGGACCGGATTTCCGATGAAGAACTGTGGCGTACCCATGATCGGCGGCGGGAACGGCTGGTTGTCTTTGCCCGGGAACGGATCCGGGAGTACATTACCCACAGCGGGGCAGTGAAGCGGCGAATTCAGCAGGCAGAGGATGCCCTTTCTCCTTATGCCCTGACCCTGGCTTTTGCCCGCCGGTTTGCCACCTATAAGCGGGGGAACCTCTTGCTTCGGGACCCGGAACGGCTCCTCAGACTGGTTAAAGACAATGATCGTCCGGTTCAGCTCATCTTCGCGGGAAAGGCCCATCCCATGGATATGCCTGGGAAGGAACTCATCCGGGAGATCATCCATTTTGCAGAAAAATACGATGTTACCAGCCGTATCGTTTTCCTGGAAAACTACGATATGACTGTGGCCCGGTATCTCACCAGTGGAGCGGACGTGTGGCTTAATACTCCCCGGCGTCCATTAGAGGCTTCCGGGACCAGCGGCATGAAGGCCGCCATGAACGGGGTACTCAACTGTTCTATCCTGGACGGTTGGTGGGATGAGGCCTATAACCCTGAGATTGGCTGGGCTATTGGACAGGGGGAACAATACGAAGATACGAACCTACAGGATGATGTGGAAAGCAAGGCCCTCTACGATCTTTTGGAACGGGACATTATCCCGCTCTTCTATCAGCGGGGCCGGGATGGGCTGCCCCGGGAATGGATCCGGCGGATGAAGGCCTCCATGCAAGAGATTGGCCAATCTATGTCGAGCCACCGGATGCTGATGGATTATTCCAACCAATTCTACTTCCCGGCATTAAAGAACTATCGCCGGATCGTGAAAGATGAGTATAAGGAATCCAAATCCTTAGCCGCCTATTTTCAGAAACTTCAGGCCTCTTGGAACCACTTAAATATCCTCGCCATTGAATCCAATGCAAAACCGGTGATGCAGCGGGGAGATTTCCTTACGGTTACTGCTTCCATTGATCTGGGTTCGCTCCTGCCAGAGGAATTATTGGTTGAACTGTACCACGGCGCCGTATCGAATCAAAGTACCGATATTGCCCAGGCCCGGCGGTCCGAGATGAGGCCTGTGAATCATCAGGGAACTTGCTACCAGTACCAGGTGAGGGTAGAATGTATGGATACTGGTTTTCAGGGACACACCGTGCGGATCCTCCCTAAACATGATGCCCTCGTCCATCCGTATCGCTCGGGTTTTATCAAATGGGCCTAAAGCAGCCTGGTTTGGTCGGTCCGGTGTTTAGTGCAGTTTTACGGGAAGAAGCGGCTTAGGAAAGGGGGTTTTTCTCTGGTTAGTCCCTGGGCCGCTTCCATAGTTTTTTACGGCAATTCGGTTTTACCGAATTGCGTTTTTTTATTCCCCAGTGTTAGCGTTTTAGAGCCCTTAGCGACACTCGCCACATCAAAACAAGGATGGTTTGTATGGCTTCTTCTCTTTTGCAGTCTTCAGAGACGGGTAGATCACCCCGTTTCTTGTATTTAGATCAGGTAATGGCCTTTTTTGTGGCTATTCTGCTGATAAGCAATGTGGCTTCTTCAGCGAAAATCCTCGATCTGGGCTTTTCCCTTTTTGGAATACCTTTGGCCTTTGACGGTGGTACCCTGCTCTTCCCTCTGTCTTATGTGTTTGGGGATCTGCTCACTGAGGTATACGGCTTCCGTGCCTCCCGCCGGGTTATCTGGACCGGCTTTGCAGTCCTGGTCTTGTCATGGGGGGTATTTTTCCTGCTTCGCATCCTCCCTGGGGAAGCCTCTTGGGAATCCTATGCGGGAAGCGCCGCATTTGACGCAATTCTGGGAGGCATGAGCACCGGGGGTATTGTCTTGGCAAGCCTTTTAGGGTACTGGATGGGGGAATTCTCCAATTCTGCAGTTTTGTCCCGTATGAAAATGCTGATGCAGGGCAGGATGCTCTGGGTGCGGACCATTGGGAGTACCCTGGTGGGAGAGTTGGTGGACAGTCTGGTTTTTGTAGGTATTGCAAGCCTTACCGGGGTCTTTGGGTGGGAACTCTTTGGCACGCTGGTGTTCACCAACTACCTGTTTAAGTGTACCATTGAAGTGCTGATGACTCCCGTCACCTACCTGGCCGCGTATAAACTCAAACAGGCTGAAGGGGTAGATACCTATGATGTAGGGGTTTCTCTTAATCCCTTCATCGCCGGATTTGTCAAGGAAAAGGCACGCTAAATTGGCTCTCTTGGTATGAAGTATTGGCTGGCGGGAGCCGGACTCCTGCTTCATGCCGCTAATATAGCCATGCAAGGTGTGCTGCAAGCCCTGCGACAAGGGGAATCACCAGATTATCGTAATCGTTCAAGGGAAGGGCTTCTACCACGGTGGCGCTTATCGCGGCCAGCAGCGCGGTTTTATAATCATAAGAGACCTGATAGGACGTAAAAAACACCGCGGTAAAACATGCCGCAGAACCTTCCAAACTCTTCCCTAAAAGAAAAGCAGGACGAATCCTGCCGAACATTTTCCCCACTAAACTAGCGAATCCGTCTCCAAAGGCTAAAGCATATATCCCAATAGAAGCAGCGGGATCCGGGTATAAGAGCAGCACCAAAGAAGAACCGATTCCCAAAGTAACTGGCCCAAGGACAAAATGACCCCTATCCCGTGAGCGGGAAGCCATATTCGTCAACGAAGAAATGAGGGGGATCTCCACCCCAGAAAGCCTGGCGATTTCCATATAGGTATACACCAGCGTACCGGTCATCAGGAGGGTCATCGTAAAGGGCCGGCTTATCGCTGCCATACTGGGACTCAGGGCGATGAGAAAGTGGATAGATTTTCTGAGAACTTCTGTTTTAATCTCTCTGAGTTCGGGGGTTCCTCTGAGCATACCGGACCGTCGAACCATAAGGAAGTCGTCTTTTAGTACAGGTATTGCCTTCATCATTCTTTTTATCAGCAAATTCTATGCCAGGACTAAGTCTGGCTCGTTTAGCAGGGTATAAACAAACCGTCCCCCTCTTTAATGGTATACCGATACCGAAAAGATAGTAAGAGGCTTTTGCAGAATAGGGTTGTTCGGAAACTTCAGTTTCCGTCGAACCCAAGGTTCGCCAACAACCGCTTAAAAACAACAAAAAATCCGCGTTTTTGGGGAGGCCCATAGGGTCTATACTCAGGGAATTGTGAAACTGGCGCGTCGTATAAACAAGTAATGGCCTCAGGCGTGTTCAGTTCAGCCTTCGCATGACTCAAAATATGTATAAAAAAATATACGGCATATATTCAAAAATTACTATGGAGGTTTTTCAAAATATCAGATTTTGCAAAAAACACTGGGATTATCCATAGATACCTTAAAACACCAACTCCACTGCTCCCTGGGGCCGAATTCTCAAAGGGGTAAACGCTCCAGGGCCGAAAACCGATTCCATAAGGGTTTTATATGAATCCAGGTACTCCAGGGGTATATAGGCCTGGATAGTTCCGGCAAACCCTCCGCCATGTACCCGGCAAGCCCATAGCCACGGCTTAGGTTTTCCTGGAGTTTCAAAAAAGGCCCGGGTCAGAGCCAGGGCCAGGGGTAGACCCTGATCTTTTGGGTTTTGAGGGGCATAGAGATTTTGCAATAGTTTCCAAGAGGAATCCCCGGATTCGTTGACCAGGCGCAGGTAACGCATAAGAGCCGCTGATCCGGCAGTGCCGGAAAGGGTCTTAGCCCTTTCCAGGGCTTCCTGCATGGCATCCACCCGCTGATTTTCATGGAAAAAATGCAAGGCCCGCAAGAACGGCCGATCTCCCAGGGTCTTCCGTATGGCTTCTGTATGGGTCAAGAGGGTCTCCTGATCCAATTCCCGAAGCACCGATTTACCGAAAAACCGGGCCACTGCCTTCATTTCTTGAGGAATGGCAGCGTACTCTGCGGTGAGGTCTGCATGGTTTCCCCGGGTATGTACCACACAAAGACATAAACCCAAAGATTCCATGTCCAGATGGATAGGTTGGATGTTCGGATCCGGTTCATGCTCAAAGTCGATGAGCACCCCGCCCCCGTAGGCGCAGGCAGTTTGATCCATCAAGCCCGAGGGTTTCCCAAAATAGGTATTTTCCGCTTTTTGCCCGATCTTGGCGAGTTCCAGGGCAGAACGGGTTCCCTTCCCATAGAGATGATCAAAAATCGTCCCAAAAAGGACCGCTATGGCTGCGGAAGAGGAAAGTCCTGAACCGGCAAACACCGTGGAATCCGCATTTGCAGTAAAACCCCCAAGGGCAAGCCCTTGAGCAGCCAATTCCCCGGCGACTCCTCGAAGCAGGGCTTTGGCGGTTCCCTGTTCAGCAGCCCGAGGACTGAGGTCCGAAAGGTCGATCCGCACATCCGGGTATCCGGTGGAACGAAAAAGCGCCTGTTTATCTGACCGGGGGAGGACCAGGGCAACCACATCCAATTGAATAGAGGCAGCCAGAATCTTACCGTGGTTGTGATCCGTATGGTTCCCGCCGAGTTCAGTACGGCCTGGGGCAGTAAAAACCCGGATATGGGGGGCCTTTTCCATGGCTTGTTCCGGGTCTTCTTGGGAGACTAAGGCGCAGAGCCCTTTAATCAGGGATGTATAACGATACCGGGCTGATGCAAGTTCCTCGGGGCCGTAGAGGGATGCCAAGATGGATGCCGCCTGGGGGGAATCAAGGCGATGGAGTAATCTGTGGTTCATAAAGACCATCCTTTTTAGAATCGGAGCGGATCAAAAAATACCATAAGGTTGTCTGAAAACTGAAATTGCCAACCCAATTTCCTTAAAAATACCGCCCTTTCGCAAGCTGCAAGGCGAAAATTGCACGACCGGCGAGACAAGCGCCGGGTTATCTCACCGGTCTCATGAATCATACCATGGCCAGAAGCACAGGAGGCACTCTTATGAAAGCATAGCTATCACTATAAGCAGGGCTCACCCGAATTCCACGGTACCGAGGAACAGGAAAAAAAGCAAGGACCCGCTAACCGTCACTCGCACAGCGACTTTGATGGGGCTGCTCTCTTTTCTTATCTTTCTTTTTGTAACCGCTGGCTTTGCGTAAAGAGCGTGCGTATTAACGGGGTACGCTGTTCTTTTCCGCATTGCTCATAGGAATTGCTATGGGTTTATCCTGAAAGACAGCGCCTTTCTATTGACCATAGTAAAAAATAACATTATGTTATATTAGAAAATAAACAGTTTTGGTATGTATTGCGGAGCTATCTTGGATTATATGAAAAGAAACCTGCCTTTGATAGAGATTGATAATTTCTGTATTGCAAAGAAGCATTATTAATTTTTTGTATAGTTGTAATCATATTGATTTGCATGATATTTTCTCTGTTTCAAGCGTATGGATGACGCCATATACAGTGTTTATACCTCAAGCAGAGCATGATTACAATCCTCCCTTAAACCTGCGATCTTGAAAGTGATCGTCTACTATATTCATACGAGGAACCTTATATGAAACTAAAGTATCGTTTATGTATCATTGTTATTTCGGTTTTGGTCGCCATAGTGGCGCTCATATCCACCATTTTGCTGATCCATGCCTCTTCCATACAGATGGCTACCTCTAATGAAAGCCAGGAACGGCTTGCAGCAGAACAGGCCAGGCTCATTCAGATGTACTATGAGACCTATCTAGGCATTGCCCATACCCTGGCAGCGGCCCTGGCGGATTTTGATAAAACCGATGTGGGCAAGCAGCGTAACCGGTTTGATAACTTCATGGAATCGATTTTGTATTCCAACTCCAAAGAGGGGCTTATCGGTCTTTTCGCGGTCTTTAAGCCTAATACCATTGATGCTGGTATGGACGCTGCTTTTGCGGGAGTTACCGGTAATACCGAAACCGGCCAGTGGGCCAACTGGTATACCCGGCGGTCAGGACAAATTGAACACCTTACCTATAATGAGGTGGAGCGGGTCATGGGTAACATCTCCGGAGAAAACACGCGAAAAGATATAATATACGATCCCATAATCCAGATCGTGGAGGGTAAGCAAACCAACACCGTTGAGTTCACCGTACCGGTTATTTACCGTAAGACCAACCAGGTGATAGGCCGGGTGGGGATAGATATCAATGTGGACTTTACCCAGTCCCTCGTGGACCGTCTCGTCAAAGACTCAACCAAGAGAGAGATCACCGCCATGACGGTGTATTCTAGTAACAGCACGGTTGTTGCCAGTTATAGTACCCAGCATATCGGTAAATCCCTCAGAGACATACACAGTAGATTATATGGTACGAACACCCTCACCGCTGAGGCCGCAGTAACTTATGGAAAAAAGGAACGGTTCTCGGCATATTCGGAAATTATCAATAAAAATTTGCAAATCATCCTCTATCCCTTTACTATCGGTGAAACCGGTACTACCTGGTCTCTCATGCTGGGTACGGAAGAAAATATCATTCTTGAAGATGTCCATACCTTAACCTTCTTTACGATCATCATAGGGCTCGTCTCGATCCTTATCACTGCTGCCATCATCTTTGTGGTTTCTGGAAATATTGCTAAACCTATTGTCAAAGTGGCCCGCAGCCTCAAGGATATTTCCGAAGGCGAAGGGGATCTCACCAAAGTCATGGCGGTCAATTCCAAGGACGAAATCGGCGACATGGCCCGGTACTTTAACGCTACTCTGGAAAAAATCCGGAACCTGGTGTTTACCATTCAGAAACAGGCTGCCGCGCTCTTTGATGTGGGGAATGACCTTGCCGGTAACATGACCCAAACCGCAGCGGCAGTCAACGAGATCACCGCGCATATCCAAAGCATCAAGGGCCGGGTGGTAAATCAATCTGCCAGCGTTACTGAAACCAAAGCCACCATGGAACAGATCACCGTCAACATCGGTAAACTCAAGGAGCATGTGGACCGGCAGACTGACAGTGTGGCCCAGTCCTCGTCGGCAGTGGAGGAAATGATTGCCAGTATCCAGTCGGTTACCCAAACCTTGGTCAAAAACACCGCTAACGTCCAAGAATTGATAGAGGCTTCCACGGTGGGACGCTCCGGGCTTCAGGAAGTGGCCGCGGACATTCAGGATATCGCCCGGGAGTCCGAAGGGCTTTTGGAGATCAACCTGGTGATGAACAATATCGCCAGCCAGACCAATCTCTTATCCATGAATGCCGCGATTGAGGCTGCCCATGCCGGGGAAGCGGGGAAGGGCTTCGCGGTGGTGGCTGACGAGATCCGAAAACTGGCGGAGCATTCCGGGGAACACTCCAAGACCATTGCCCAGGTCCTCAAGAAAATCAAAGACTCTATCGACAAAATAACCCGGTCCACCACCAGCGTGCTTAACAAATTTGAAGCGATAGACCAGGGGGTACGGACCGTATCGCTCCAGGAAGAGCGCATCCGAAACGCTATGGAGGAACAGAACGTAGGGAGCAAACAGATTCTGGATGCTATTGGTCAATTAAACGACCTTACCTATATGGTCCAGGAAGGTTCCACCGAGATGCTTGTGGGGAGCCGCCAGATAATAGCGGAGAGTAAAAGCCTGGAACTGGTAACCCAGGAGATAAGCAACGGTATGTCCGACATGGCTATTGGAGCGGATCAGATCAACGGGACCGTAAACCAGGTGAACCGCATCAGCGGGAAGAACAAGGAGAACATTGAGGTCCTGGTACAGGAAGTATCGAAATTTAAAATTGAATAAAAAATCCCCGCCGCTCTGCGGCGGGGTATTGAAGATTTTTCTTTGAAATCGTATCGTATGCGGGGGAACAAATCCCCCGGGCCCCCAGTTTTACGCCCCAAGGGGCGGGGTAGTATACCCTACTGTAAAGGCGTTGCCGCGCTTCATGTGAGCGGGTGGATTGAAACAATAAAAAATCCCCTCAGCACAGCCGCGGGGTATTAAACCCCGCTGTACAGGGGCTGCCGGGCTTCATGGGAGCGTGCGGATTGAAACAAACCAAACCAAACCAAACCAAATCATAAAAAGCGCGAATTAAGGGAGGCAGACCTGGTCCGGGAATTACCCCAAGTAACCCTGATTTGAGGTTTGCCCTACCCTTTTCGGGAAACAGGGTGCGCGGATTTTCCCTATAAACTACAATAATCCCCTATTTTTGACATCAAACACCGCGCTACGTTTCAGCTACCCTGTGGGACCAGAAGTCCGCGGGCGCCCCGGGGAGGCTCATCTTCAAATCCTTGAGGAATGGCCAGGATTGAATAAAAAATCCCCCGCAGAGCCGCGGGGTATTGAAGATTTTTCCTTGAAAGCGTATCGTATGCGGGGGAACAAATCCCCCGGGCCCCCAATTTTACGCCCCAAGGGGCGGGGTAGTATACCCTACGGTAAAGGGGCTGCCGCGGTTCATGTGAGCGGGTGGATTGAAACAATGTTTTCATGTTTCCTGCAGCGGCAGCCGCCGCAAACAGCGCGGCTCCGGAAGCCTGCGGCACCGTGCCGGAAGCTTACGACGCCGTATCGGAAGCTTACGGAGCCGTACCGGAAGCTTACGGAGCCGTACCGGAAGCTTCCGGAGCCGTACCGGAAGCTTCCGGAGCCGTACCGGAAGCCTGCAATGCCGCGCCGGAAGCTTGCGGAGCCGTACCGGAAGCTTGCGGAGCCGTACCGGAAGCCTGCAATACCGCGCCGGAAACAGGCGGCGCGTTAATTTTTATTAAGGAGAAACCAATGAACAGGTATTCAAAAATGAAAGACGGAGCATTTGACGTATGGTTCGGCAATATGGTTCAGTATGTGTCGAAGATGACGGGCGGGAGCGCTCCCGAATGGACGCATATCCCGGCGGAGGAGACGGCGGCCCTGAACGCTTCCTATACCGCGTGGCACACGGCGTATCAGGCGACGCTCACGCCCCATACGCCGGGCCAGACCGCCGCCAAAAACGAGGCGCGCAAGGCCGGCGAAAAGGAGATCAGCTCCTTTTACCGGCGCTTCATCGAGCATCCGGCGGTTACGCTGGAACAGCTTATGGACGCCGGTTTCCAGCCCCCAAGCCCGCGCACCCCGGACGCCGAACCCGTGACCTACCCGGAAGCGGAAGTTGACAGCTCGATCATCCGGCAGCTTACCATCCACTTCCGGGACAAGGGGGCCGCAAGCCGCGCCAAGCCGCCCAAAGTACACGGCGCGGAAATCCGCTGGGCCATCCTTGACCGGGAGCCTGTGGACGAAACGGAACTCACCTCCAGCGACTTTGACACCGCCACCCCCTTCACCCTCACCTTTACCGAAAGCCAGCGGGGGAAGCGGGTCTATTTCGTGCTGCGCTGGGAAAGCCATACCAACCTGAAAGGCCCCTGGAGCGAGATCTACAACGCGGTTATACCGTAATAGTGAGGATGGAGGAGGGAGCAAAACGCTCCATGCTATTAATTAAGGAGGTATCCATGAAAAAGCATATATCAATCGCAGCCGCGGCAATTGTTCTTGCCGCGCTTACGGCCTGCGCCACCACGGGCGGGGGCGGGGAGGGCCTTTCCCTTGAGGAAGCCATAGAGCGGTCCGCGGCGGAGCTTGCCGCGGAACTGCCCGGGGGAACACGGGTGGCAATCGCCGGCTTTGCCTCGGAGGATGAGCGACTCTCCGAATACATCATGGACGAGCTTGCCGGCGCGCTGGTGGACGGGGATATTGAAGTGGCGGACCGCCGGAACCTGGCGTATGTGTACAAGGAACTCGGCTTCCAGATGTCCGGGGACGTAAGCGACGAGACCGCAGTATCCATCGGCAAATTCCTGGGAGCGTCCCATGTGATCGCCGGGCAGCTTATCAACGCCGGAAGCAGCTACCGTTACCGCGTTTCCGGGATCAACGTGGAGACCGCGGTACAGGAAAGCTCGACCCGGCTCAATGTCCGCGGCGGCCGGGCCCTGCGGAATTTGATTGCCGCGGTGGGGAAAGCCCCGGCTGCCGTTTCCACGGCCAATTACGGCGAAACCGGGGGCGGCCCGCCGAGGACCGCGGGGGCCTTCTTTGACCGGGCCTTGCGCTCCCAAAGCCAGGGGGAATATGACAACGCTATAGCGGACTATACCGAGGCCCTCAGGCTCAACCCCGATTATGCCGCGGCCTATAACAACCGGGGCAATGCGTATTACAACAAAGGCGACTACGAGCAAGCGATTGCGGACTACGGCGCCGCCCTGCGGATTGACCCCAATTATGCCTTCGCCTATTACAACCGGGGCCTCGCGTATTACAACAAAGGGATGTATGACCGGGCCATTGCGGACTACAGCGCCGCACTGCGGATAAACCCCGATTATGCCAACGCCTATAACAACCGGGGCGTTGCGTATGCCGATAAAGGCGACAATGACCGGGCGATAGCGGACTACAACGCCGCCCTGCGGATAGACCCCAATGATGCCGTCACCTATAGCAACCGGGGCGTTAGGTATGCCGATAAGGGCGATTATGACCGGGCGATAGCGGACTTCAGCGCCGCGCTACGGATAGACCCCAATTATGCCACGGCCTATAACAACCGGGGCGTTACGTATTCCCGCAAGGGTGACTATGACCGGGCGATAGCGGACTACAACGCCGCGCTGCGGATCGACCCCAATGATGCCGCCACCTATAACAACCGGGGTAATGCGTATGACGACAAGGGCGACTACGACCGGGCGATAGCGGACTACAACGCCGCGTTGCGGATAGACCCCAATTATACCAGCGCCTATTTGAACCGGGGCTGTACGTATGCCGATAAGGGCGATTATGACCGTGCGATAGCGGACTACAACGCCGCGCTGCGGATAGACCCCAATTATGCCAACGCCTATTTCAATCGGGGTCTTATGTATTCCAGCCAGAGGATGTACGACCGGGCGATTGCGGACTACAGCGCCGCCCTGCGGATTGACCCCAATCTTGCCGCCGCCTATTACAACCGGGGCAATGAGTATGACGAGAAAGGAATGACCGACCGGGCGATAGAGGACTATACCGCCGCCCTGCGGATAAACCCTAATTATGCCGACGCCTATAACAACCGGGGCACTGCGTATGACGAGAAAGGGATGACCGACCGGGCGATAG
>JAISOX010000029.1 GCA_031275325.1 Treponema sp. | reverse complement strand
GTAACGCTGGTATAGGCCCCGTTCCCGATGACCAGCGCGTATTTCTGCTGGGCCCTAAGCCCTGCCAGAGATACCATTGCCAAGAGCAGCGCTGCCAGTTTCTTCATAGCTTCCTCCTTCAATTTTTACGCTTCCGCACAGCGGAGGGTTGTCCTCATCAGCGCGGCTAAGGCATGGGCGGTAAAGCCCAGGGCTTCCGCCACCTGGTTCGCTGGTCCGGATTCACCGAACCGGTCGATAGAAAAGATAGCTTCCGGTTTGGCCCAGCGTTCCCAACCGGTCTTGACCCCTGCCTCGCAGCAGACCACCGGTATCCCCGGAGGTACGATGGCCTCCTGTACGGCCTTGGGCTGGGCCTCGAAGCGTTCCCGGCTTATCATGGACACCACCCGGACCTTTCCCTGAACCTGGCCGGCTGCTTCCAGGGCCAGGGTAACTTCAGAACCCGTGGCGATAAGGATCAGCTCAGGCTGTTCAGCTCCCTTTTTTACCACATAAGCGCCGGTCCGGAGGGTGTTTTTCCAATCCGGGTCCTCTTTGGGAAAGACCTTGAGGTTTTGCCGTGAAAGGGCCAATACCGTAGGACCATCCTGCCGTTCCATCGCCATGGCCCAGGCTTCCACGGTTTCCTCTGCATCTGCAGGGCGTAAGGTGAGAAGTCCTGGAATGATCCGGAAAGAAGCCAGATGCTCTATGGGCTGATGGGTAGGACCGTCTTCTCCAACGAAAATCGAATCATGGGTGAACACATAGATAAGGGGCTGTTTCATTAAGGCTGAAAGCCGGAGAGCCGGTCTCAGGTAATCGGAAAACACCATGAAGGTGGCGCAGAAAACCCGCAGCCCCCCATGGAGACTGATGCCGTTGGAGACTGCAGCCATAGCAAACTCCCGGATCCCAAAATGGATGTACCGGCCCCCGGGGTTTGCGGGACTATACACCCCCGCGTCAGGGATGCCCACGGCATTGGGGCCTTTCAGGTCTGCAGACCCGCCTACCAGGTTGGCATTGGCCGCTGCTAAGGCCAGGAGGGCCTTATTCCCGGCAGCACGAGTAGCCAGGCTGTCCCCAGGAGCAAACCGGGGGAGCGCTCCAGGCGCGGCCTTGCCTGCATAGAAGCGGTCCCATTCCGCCCGCTTATCTGGATTTTCTTGTGACCAGGCGTCGAATTCCTCCTGCCAGGACCCGCGGATCCCTTTCCACTCAGCCTGTTTAGCGGTGAAATACGCCGCGGCCTCAGGGTCAACGTAAAAGTCTCCAGGAATACCCAGCGCGGCTTTAGTAGCGGCCGCCTCCGCTGCCCCCAGGGGCGCGCCGTGGACATCCGGGGTGTTCTGCTTATGGGGAGCGCCTTTGCCGATAATCGAACGCAAGATGATGAGGCTGGGTTTGTGGGTTTCCGCTTTGGCCGCTGCGGTGAGCCGGGCCAGGGCCTCAAAATCATACATGGAGCCTGCCAGCACCTGCCAGCCATAGGCTTCATACCGTTGCGCCACGGCTTCGGTAAAGGCCAGATCCGTACTGCCGTCAATGGTGATCCCGTTGGAATCGTAAAACAGGATAAGTTTACCCAGTCCCAGGTGGCCTGCCAGGGAACTAGCTTCTGCGGAAACCCCTTCCTGAAGACAGCCGTCTCCTGCCAAAACATAGGTGTAATGGTTCACCACCTTCCGCGTCTTGGTGTTAAACCGGGCGGCCAGCATGGTTTCGGCCACGGCCATACCTACGGCAGTGGCCATACCCTGCCCCAGCGGGCCGGTGGTGGTTTCAATCCCCTGGGCAAGCCCGTATTCAGGATGCCCTGCAGCACGGGAACCGATTTGACGGAAGCCCTTAATATCCTCCAGGGTAATATCCTGGTATCCGGCAAGGTACAGGAGGGAATAGAGGAACATGGAACCGTGACCTGCGGATAGTACAAAACGGTCCCGATCCGGCCAGGCAGGATCCTGCGGATCCTGCCGGAGCAGGACTCCATAGAGGAAAGCTCCAAGCTCTGCTGCCCCCAGGGGAAGCCCTGGATGCCCTGAATTGGCCTTTTGAATGGCGTCCATGGAAAGGGCCCTCACGCTGAGGGCAATTTTTTCCAATGCGTTGATGTTCATAGTAACACTCCGCTTGTTCATAAGATGCGGTGAAGACCGCTGGATTGAGTATAACCGAAATTCCCTGTTCTGTCTTGGCGCTGCCATTCCTGGCCGTTTTATGGTATCCTGGGATCCCTAAGAAGGGCAGAAACCACGTAAGCCGCTGGCAGCCTGCGGGGTTCACCAGGTCAAAGGGTGCAATAGCAGCGCGGGGTAAGGGAACAAGGGGACTTAGGGATGGTTTTTTTTCTCTTTGGGGTTCCATCTGCCTTGTGGGGGACGCGGAATGGCATTCGGGACAATCCCCCGCGGCTCGGGACCAGTCCCCCACGGCTCGGGACTGGTCCCCCATCGCTCGGGACCAGTCCCCCACGGCTCGGGACCAGTCCCCCATCGCTCGGGACAAGTCCCCTGCGGCTCGGGACCAGTCCCCGGTCGCTCGGGACCAGTCCCCCGCCCTATTGGGCGCGGCCAATGCCTTATTCAGGACGCTGAACGGCCTATTCGGGAACCGGAATCTTGTTTAGGCTGTTTTGGGGGAACCGGTTCCGGGGGACCCTGCTGACCGGGTTTTGAAACTGGCTCAATTCCTGTATCCGGGTATGGATTGCAATCCCTGGAGGCTGTATTATAATAAAAGGAAGATAGCAGAAGCTACGGAAAAGACCGGTGTTTGGATCCTTATCATCTGATATAGGATACAGGACCCCAGGCTGGTCAATTCCTTGAGCGCCTGGGCGCAGCGCAAGAAGATTCGGTACAGGAGTTAAAACGGGAATCATGTTCGGATACACGCAACCAGGTACGTCCATGAGGGTATATGCTCTGGGCCTCGTAAGTATCCTTATTTGTTTGCAATCTGCCTTTGCTCAGACCAATCCGCCGAATCCCGATGGTTCCCGCATGAACGGTTTGCAAAGTTACCGTGCTGGCCGGGATCTGGAAGGGAGGAACCGTCTGGACGAGGCGACGCGGTATTACAACCAGGCGGTACAGATTTGTTTAGACGAGATCTCCCGGAACCTCGCGGTGAGAGACACCTATGCGGTGTTGACCTGGACCTTGCGGCGGCAGGAACGATACGCTGATGTGATTACCTGGGGTGAACGGGCCCTTCAGTTGTATCCTGATGATTACCGTATCATTGAAACTATGGGAGAGGCCTATTTTTATCTTAACCAGTATGACCGTTCCCTGAGATTTATGCAGCGGTACGTCAATTTTATTCCCCAGGGAGACCAGGCTGCAGTGGCCTATTTCTTCATTGGGGAGATTTTTAGGCTGCAAGGGAAATTCTTCCATGCGGATATTGCGTACACCACCGCGGTCCAGTTAGCCCCTGGTCTTTTCCTCTGGTGGTACCGGCTTGGCACGGTTCGGGAAGCCCTGGAGGACTTTACCGCAGCAGTTCAAGCCTACGAGCGGGCCCTCAGACTCAACCCTGGGTACGAGGAAGCCCGGGCAGGTTTAGGGCGCTCCAGAAGATAAGCCCGGAACAGCCCCATCTCCAGGCAGCCCCGCCTCTTTGCAGCAGCCCTCAAGAAGGGTGAGTCCCCTGTTCAAATCAAGGGGCAAGCGAGGACCTCCGCAGGCCATTGGATTTGTTCAAGAACCGGGCCGGTTAAAAATAGAAAAAGATTAGAAAAGATTAGAAAAAATCGAAGAACCCTTCTTTTAGGCGGTTGACCGATAGGGTTTGGGATTTGGTAAGCGGTAGGGGGTCTAAGGCATTGAGGATCTCCCTAATCTGGATCTGGAGCAAGGTTTTATGGATACTGACCAATATGAGAAAATTATATACTTTCCGGTCAGGGCTGACGCCGTCTTCTTGAAAATATTGTTTTAAGACCCAGAAATCCCCTTCTTGAACCGCACCGCTATACACGGCATTGGAAGCAGCCCGTATGAGGGCCTCGAAAAAGCGGCCGTATTCACCATCCGGGTAGGATGCCGCGGTCTTGGTAAGGCAAGCCTGGATCCGGGAAGCGACCAGCCAGGAGAGGTCCTGGGCAAGGGTAAATCCCGAAGTCCATTGCTGTAAGGCATTGAAGTTGGTCCCCTCCAGCTCGCTGACGAAGATATAGGCGTCATCATACTGAGGGAGCCTTTCTATCCCTGGGATCCCTGCACTCTCGTACTGGTTCACCCATTCGGGGATATCCTCTCCTAAGGCTTTGGTCTTGTAATCAACAATTTCGTATAATTGGATTACTTCTATCTGCGGCGGCGGGGTCCATTGGACAGGCAGCTCTGGAGGATCCCCCGCGCAGGCCGCAAGAATTTCTACGCCGATAAGGTTCACCAACACCAAGGTTTTTTGCATGGGTCTAGCGCGTCTCAGGAAGGGCTTCCTGCGGCTGGGAAAGCGGACCCGGCGCCTTGGTAAAGCTGATACCCGCTTCATCGAAGATCGCCACGAAGGCAGGGGAATCCGCCGGTATCGTCCCGGAAAAGGGTAGTTCCGAGCCAAACTGAACGGTCCCTTCCCCGCTTATGGCCGCGGCCAGGGTGATGGTACAGGGTTTTGATTGCATATCCGTATCTTCCAGGTGTACCTGGGCGGTAAACTGGTTTTTCTGGATCCTAAAGGTCAGGCTAAAGGTAACAAAATCCCCGGTTTGCAGGACCGATGAGGGAACCGCCCCTTCTGCGGAGGGACGCAGCGCTTCTTCGTAGGATAGGCCCCCTGCAGAGACGCTGAGGATCAGGGTTTCTCCGTTAAAAGAAAGGTCCATATCCAGGGGTTCTGCGGAGGGATCATCACTGATAAAGACCGTCTTACCAATGGTTCCTGGAGCCAGGAGTAAAGCCCGGAGGTGGATCTGCCCTGAACCTTGTTCGGCATCGGCTAGGAGAAAGGGAGAGCCGGGCAGCACATATACATCCTCAGGCCCTATGGAAAGGCCGTAAATACTCCCATGAGGCGACCAGCGGGCTTGCTGCTGGGTCTTGGAACGGAGACTTCTTTTCGGATCCTGGGGATCTTTTGCATCCAGGAGGTTGTTCTGGAATTGATACCAGTGGGTGAACTGATCCGCCCGGTCAGAAAAATACCCTGGTATTGCACTCTTAGCCGATACGGGCAGGGATAGTTCTTTGGATGTTCCATAAAGGAGGGTATTCTCAGGAGGTTTGAAGGGGAAAAGGGACGCTTTTATGGTATAGAATCCAGTCCGTTCCGGAGCTTTCCAGAACAGATACTGAGCGTTTTCAGACAGCTTCCCTTCGCCGATACGTTTTTTCCCGCTATACCAGATCACATAGGGATCGAGCCGGTCATCTGCAATGACCTGAGCTTCGATCAGTACATTGACCCCGGGCGGCACGAAATGGGCGGTTTTAGAAAAATCCGGAAGGTACCGCTCAATAACATCGAAGTTTAATGCCGCATCACCGAGGAAATAAACCGGCCGTTCAATAGTAGCCAGTACGGTTTTTTCCCCCAAGACCTGGAAAACCAGGGTATACTGCCCAATGTCTAAAGATTCGGTGATTTTGTACGAAGGAAGATCCTGATCCAAACGAGATACCGGAATTATCCGGTCGGTTTTTCCGGGGCTAAACGCATAGTTTCTGCTTTCGGATCGTTCCGGTACATAGATTGCAGGAATATCAGAATTCACCACAGGTTCAGGTAAAGAAGGATAGCTGGGAAATGCCGGGGGCATTTCCGCCTCATCTGGGGGTATGAGTTTCGCTTCGATTATCACCGGGATTGTATCGTCTTCCTCGGTTTCCTTGAGCATTGTTTCCTCAGGTATTTCCGGCTCGATTATTATAGGGGGGTCTGAGACTGCTTCTGGCGCCGCTTGTTCCACCAGCACAGGGGGATCCCCTGTTTCCTGAACTACTGCTGGTTCAGGTATCACCGGGAAGCCAGGCGGCGTTTCCAGGCTTGGATCCACCGGGACCGGCTTTTCTAGGCGCTCTTCAAGACTGGTCAACCCTGCGGTAAGGGTATACCAGATTTTCTTGCCTGCTGCTTGTCCTGAGGGGTTCTGTAAAAAAACCACCAGCCCCCGAATATCCGGATCATTCCCCAGGGAATTAACAAAATACGGACGAATCGTATCGTTATATCCTATGATCGAACATGCATCCAGGGAATAGTCGTTGATATAGGCGTTTACCTGGTACGTCCTGTCCCCAGGAAGCGCCATATCCATTCCTCCGTTACACGCAGCAAGGCCGCATATAAAGAAAGGGATACAATAGAGCATGTCTCGTACCTGGCCGGGCTTTAAAGTATGTTTGGGACTGCCTTTTATAGTAAACTTACTCCTATACATAGTTCTCTCAAGGTATAGTATACCAGAGTACATCTTAAATCGCCATTTTTTTCTGCTTTCCCTTGGGTCTCTAACGTACATTCGACGCGTCCCGCCTAAAAGCTTCTTCGGAGAAGGGAAGGCCTGTTCTCCCTGCCCTTTTCCAGGGTGGAGAACTCCCTCCCGCTGCCCCGCATGAGCCAGGATTTCATAGATGGAACAAGGAACGCTTACTGAACAAAGCAAGGGCCGATCCCATGAGGGCATGGATATAGGGAGCTTGACCCATGCTTTGCAGCACCTCTTGGATCGGAACTATTTCCACCTCCACATATTCATTTTCGTCCAGATCCTGCGTTTCCAAAGGTTTGAGATCTTCAGCTAAAAAGAAGTGGACTCGATTTGCCATAATCGCCGGATTGGGGTTGCACACGCCCAGGCTTGTGATAGTTCCCGCTTCAAAGGCGGTTTCTTCCCGCAATTCCCGGGCCGCCGCAGCCTGGGCATCTTCTCCTTTTTCAAAAACCCCGCCAGGAAATTCCAGGCTCAATTCCTGGGCCCCATGCCGCCATTGCCGGACCATGACGAATGCTTTACCCCGCGGAGTGGTGAGGACCGGTACCACGATGGCCCAATCCGGGGTGTCTAGGACGGTAAAGAGGCGCAGTTCATTATCCGGGGAGCGGCAGGCGCTTTCCTTGACTGAAAAGACCGGACAGGTAAAGACCTCCCGGCGGGCTTCTTCGCTCCATGCGAGATGGGTATGCCTCATAGGCTCCTGAGCAGCTTGTTTCGTGTCCATAATGATAAAAATAACCGCTTATGGGACCGGTGTATACCCCTTGAAGGAACCGTGGAAATGGTGAAAATTATGAAAAGGGAAGAATTGTCCCTATTATTACGAGGTGAACCAGTTTTACCATCTGCTTGGTCTTTATGTCCATTCACTAGACACTGTTAGCAAAGGAGAATCTTAAGAAACGCGATAAATATAAACCCTAAAAAGGTTATGTCCGATTTCTCATAGCGTACAGTCAACCAGCGATTCTCTTTGAGTTTCCCCAATATCCGCTCTATCAGCCCCCGTTTCTTATACTTCTCCT
>JAISOX010000154.1 GCA_031275325.1 Treponema sp. | reverse complement strand
CAGGGGAATTATACGAGATTGAGGGCCAAGGGGTATCTGACACGGGATTCGCGTATGGTGGAACGGAAGAAATATGGACAAGCTGGGGCCCGCAGGCGATTCCAATTCTCCAAGCGCTAGGCTCTGGAAGGACTTCGCTGTTTTGCGGTACTTTCATGTCCCGTGTAATTAGCTGTATATGGGCCGCGGATTCAGCTATTCACTCTTATTTTAAAAAGAAATCCCTAGAGTTACCCTGAAGGAAAAAGGGAAAGAGAGAGAAACCCACCCTATCTATCCCCTTCTGGGTGAAACCTACCGCGAAGGTGCGAGGACTTGCCCTTTTTCAGAGGGCCGAGATTAAACAACTGGCGCTTATGTATGAGGCGCTATTTTTGTGGGTCCCGCTGAAAGGCCGGGTACGATCCAAGGGCGCCGGATCAGTTTAAGAGCAGTTCGTCGCTGGACAGTTCCTGTTTTTTAATGTCTCGGAAACGCTGGACAATCCCATCCGCGCTGAGTTGGGCTTTTTCGGTTGCCCCAATATCCAGGATGATCTCCCCCTGGTCCATCATGAGCAGCCGGTTTCCGTATTCCAGGGCGTGGCCCATGTTGTGGCTGATCATCATCACCGTTAAATGATACTCTTGGGCAAACCGGAGGGTCAGGTTCATGATCAGCTCTGCATTGCGGGGATCCAAGGCCGCGGTATGCTCGTCCAGGAGCAGCAGGCTTGGACGGGACATCACCGTCATAAGGAGGGTCAGGGCTTGACGCTGGCCTCCGGAAAAAAGCTCCACATTGTCGTTTAAGCGGTTCTCCAATCCCATGCCCAAAACCCGAAGGTGCTCCCGGAAGGTCTCCCGCATGGCTTTCGTGAGGCTGATCCGCAGCCCCTTATAGCCTTTTTTATGGCAGAGCATCATATTGTCCGCGAGACTCATCTTGCCTGCGGTTCCCAGCAGAGGATTCTGAAATATCCTGCCGATATACCGGGCCCGCAGATATTCCGCTTCCCGGGTGATCTCCCGTTTCTGGCTCCGGCCTGCTTCATAGATGAAGATCCGGCCTGCACTGGGCATACAGGAACCGGCGATCACGTTGTATAGGGTGGTCTTGCCCGCTCCATTGGAGCCAATCAGGGTGATAAAATCCCCCTGCTCAACGGTGAGGTTGAGGCGGTTCAGGGCGATGTATTCATTGGGGGTTCCCAGACCGAACACCATATCCAGGTTTTCTAGGCGGATCATGAGCGGCTCCGTTTAACCCGGGGCCTGCTTCGGAATCCGCTCTTGGAAATGATGATACAGAGGATGATGAGGATCCCGGTGATGAGCTTCAGGTCATTAGCGGTCATGTGCAAATAATACCCATAATTCCGGGCCAGGTACATGAGGGCCCGGTAAAGGATGGAACCCAACATAACCCGGAGCGTCAAGGCGCTTATCTTGTTGGAACGGATGAGAAATTCCCCGATCATGAGGGAGGCCAGTCCTGAAACGATCATACCGCTCCCCAGGTTCACATCGGCAAAGCCCTGGTACATCGCGGTAAAGGCCCCGGATACCCCCACCATGCCATTGGCAAGACAGATTCCGCTCATCTTAATCATATCAGGGTTCATTCCTTGCGAGATGATAAGCTGGGGATTGGCCCCCAGCGCGCCCATGGACAAGCCGTAATCCGTATGGAAAAAGAGATCCAAGATGATCTTACTGCCCAGCACTACCAAGGCGCAGTAGATCACAATAGCCCATTGGGGGGACATAAAGTTTCCAGCCCAATCGCTTATCCGGCTAAAGAGGGTAGGAACCCGCAGGAGGGAAAGATTCGCCCGGTTAGCCATGATCCGCAAGTTTATGGAATAAAGCATGGTCATGGTGAGGATTCCTGAGAGGAGGTCCGGGATTTTAAGCCGGGTATGAATGAGGGAGGTAAGGAGCCCTGCAGCCGCGCCTCCCCCAAACGCCACGGCCAAGGCCAGCGCGGGCGGGACCCCTTGTACCAACAGCACCGCCATGATAGCCGCTCCCAGGGGAAAGGAACCATCCACGGTCATGTCCGCAAAGTTTAATACCCTAAAGGTGATAAACACCCCCCAAACCATGATACCGTAAATGAATCCTTCGATCAGAATGCCTTCTATCACCGCATACCCTCAATCATACCACCCCTTCCTTACTTGGATCTCAGGGTTCCGTTCTCAAAAATATAATTCGCCATGGAAAGATAGGGTTCCGGAATGGTAATGCCGCAGGCCCGGGCCTGGTCCAAATCAAAGAACAGGTCTGATTCGGATGGATCCGTGAGGAATTTCACGGGAATATCCCCAGGCTTCTTTCCTGCAAGGATATCCGCTACAATGTTCCCGGTGGCCAGCCCCGCCTTATAATAATTGAATCCCGAAGCTATCATACAGCCCCCGGATAAGGCGCTGGTTACATCTCCAGAAAAAATGGGCTTCTTGGCGCCGGTGAATACCTGCACTAAAGCCGGCAAAGCTGAGTATACCGTATTATCGGTAGTGAGATAAATACCGTCCACCCGGTTCACAATGGCTTCCGCTGCCTGGCGCAGTTCCGCGGAAGTACTGATGGCCTGGGTAACCAGGCCGATCCCCTGAGCCTTACAGGCTTCTTCAACCAGCGCGAGCGCGGAAATCGAGTTAGCCTCAGAGCTGGTGTAAATATAGCCCAAGGTGGCGATATCCGCGATCTCCTTGAAAAGGGCGATGTGCTCTCCGGTGGGTATGGCGTCGGAAAGCCCAGTAACGTTTCCTGAACCATTGGCCAGGGATGAAACTAAGTTCGCTGCCACCGGGTCAGTTACGGAGGAGAACACCACGGGGATATCCTTGAAGGTATTGGCCAAGGCTACTGCAATGGGAGTAGCGATCCCCACCACCACATCCACCTTATCCGCTTTGAATTTGGCGGCGATCTGGGAGGCGGTGTTCATATCCCCATTGGCGTTCTGTAAATCAATGATTGCATTGACTCCCCGGGCCTTGAGGCTGTCCTGGATACCCTGTTCACAGGCATCCAAGGCTTCATGCTGGACGATCTTGGCAATACCAATGCGGATGTTTTTTTCCTTTGCAGGCTGCTCTCTGCCTCCAGCGGACATAAACAACATCGCGGTGATACCCAATCCTATAACCGTAACCATCTTTTTCATCATAGTAACTCCTTATCTATGGTCTATTGTGTATATACTATCATAAGAATCCGAGAATCCATACCCTTTTTCAAGAAATGGCAGAAAAAAATGCACTATTTACGGCTATCCTTCCAGCTGTTTGCGAACCTGCGGTTCGACGACGTTTTCGCAGCCCGAATAAGGGCTTTGCCCATACGACCAGGGCTGGCAAAATGCGCCGGAGCAACGGCGGGGGAATGTTCAGACCGAAGGCCTGCACGTAAACAGACCGGTTATACGCGGTTGTTTTGTCCCTTTTATAATAGCCATGGGCGGAGGGGGATCAATGCTTATGGAGGAAATTGCGGGGATGATTTTAAGCCGGTAGTTTTATCCCCCTAAAGTCCCCGCCCGGATAAGCCGGAACAGGGGACAAGGAGGATTAGCAATGCACCTTAATGCCTACCGGGATGCGGAAGGTGGATAACGTATCGTTGGCATCGCCAAAAGTGGCGGTCTTGGTAACGTCAAGCCGGAGACCCGCGCTGAATTCGGCGTTTTCGCCAACCGAAGCGATAAACTTCGCGGCTACTCCAAAACCGTCATACTCAAGTTTACCGGTATCGCCGAGATCTGTTTTGGAGAACACCTTAGAGAGTTCGGCGTTCACGCTGAATTTTTCGGTCAACCCTTTGGCCACGGCGATGGCGTTATAAAGGCTGAAGTGTCTCTGCATCTTAAAAGCAACCAGTCTTTTTCAGAGCCTTTGGCAAAGGAGATGTTATTGTGGGTGGAAAGGCTCAGGCCCTCAATGCCTGTCCAGGGGCGAAGCATATACAGGCCTGTTATGCGAAGTGCCCCCATACTCCATTATTTTATTTTTTAATATATATAATTTCCATGATTTATAATCCTTGGGAATATTTAATTCCTTTAATCTAATCCATTCATCTATTGCATCTTTCCTTTTTGATCCTATTTCATTTTTTAAATAATCTGCTATGAAATTATTCATTTTTGTTGGCGGTATTTGAGGCACCTTTTTTTTGTTTGAATTAATTTTTATAAATTGGCCAAATCAAATCTGAAGTGCGAAAATAGCAGGGAATAGAAAAGGCATCGTCAAGACCGGTAAAATAAAGCTGTAAAACAATTTATCGGAGGAGAACGATGCCTTATGCTCATTTTACCAAAGGTGAAAGGATTGGGCTACCGGCAATGGCCGGTATCTTCAATTCGGAATATGAAAATCCCCTTAAGCTATCCAGCCGGCAGGTGAAAGGTGGTATACTGATAGGCGGTCCTTGGGAGGGGACTTGCCATGCTCAGGATAAACAAAGCGGAT
>JAISOX010000075.1 GCA_031275325.1 Treponema sp. | reverse complement strand
ACCTCCGTGTGGGGAAGCTCGGCAATCTGGCCGCACATTACCGAAAGGGCCTCCGGGTTGCAGTCTACCGCAGCCACCATGACATGCTGTACCTGCTCCTCCCGTTCCCGTAGCTTGAGGTCGAGAAATATCCGTATATCATTTAAAGAGAACGAGAGTTCCTGCATCTTATCCAGCATTTCATCAATGGCCTGCATAGCCTTTGCCTTAGTGCTGTTGAGTGCAACCTTGGCGGAGTAGACAAAGGTTCCGCTTCCCCTGGTTTTTCGGATAAGCCCGCTTTGTTCCAGAATATCATAGGCGTGCTTGATGGTCCCTGGGGAAATACCGCTTTCATTGGCCAGTTCCCGCACTGTGGGAAGCCGGTATCCCGGAACAAGTTTACCCAGCGCGATATCCCTGGTGATCTGTTCCACCAACTGTTGATAGAGAGGCGCGGTTTTGCTGTGGTCAAGTTCTATAAACATTTTTGCCTGTTTAACGCATTGGTTCCAAAAATTGTCTTTCTGGAACGGCCGCTCTATATCAATTGATAGAACGTTTCCCCCCAATCTAGGGGGTATAGAAAAAACAAGAGGAACCTTTTCGAGCGGCCCAGGCCCTTATGAACGAGGGGACCCACGGGATCGCCCTGGAACGGTTTCAAGGCCCTAACCAGGAAGATGCGGTTTTTCCGGGACCGGTACTTCAAGACTCCGCGCCTTACCGAGGGGGCTGGGCAGCCCTCGGGTTCAAGCCTAAAGCCCCGCACCCGTTGCCGGGGGATGGGCCTCTAGGATCAGCCCGCTTCCAGAGGCATTGTCTGCACAGTTCCCGGCAGGATGGGGATTGGGGTGTTCTTACCGCCCCTGTAATGCTCAATAATCAACTTGTTGGCGGTAAATTCCAAGGCCGTCTCTGAGTCTGAGAATCCGTTAATCTTCCATTTGCCGATGAGTTCGTTCGGTCTGACCCCTGACCGCGAGAATACCCAAGAGTTTGTAGAGCCTCTTCACGAGAAGCCTCCTTAGTTGTGTCCATCCTGAAGGCCGGACGTTGTTTTACCCCCGCCAAGGTCAGCTTTGAAGCGCAATTACCGGTATGAACATAACCATTACGCCATGAATTTATGGGTATACCTAAATCTACATTCACGGGAAATGCCATAATACCTTCTTCACCTACTCTTTTACCAATTTTAATGATTTTGAAATATTGAGTATTGGTTTATAATTGCTATCACCCATACGGCTTTTTTACTTCTATTGCCGGTCTTATTAAGAATACGGTCATTAGAACAAGGGCAGTATGTCTAGCTGCAGGGCATTCGGTAATTCCTCGCATGATGGCGAGCATACCTCATAAGGCGTTTTAAGGTCAAGGGTTTTTCTTGGCCGCTCATTGAGTAATCTCACGATCTTTGATACGTCCCGCCGCCTCAGCTTCCTGAAATCCTCCACCGGATCCGCATATCCCGTATCAGATAGTTCGTGTTTTCACCCGTTCCTTTCTTCCACTACGCCCTGGAGTCATCTGAATAGGATCGGTCCCTGCCCGGCGGCTTGAGCCAGAGAGCGGGGTCAGGTCCCTTGGGGACGATGTGAAAGCTGTTCCCCGGATCGCAGCAGAGGTGGTAGTGCTTTTTAATATGGACAAAATCGGTGCTGCCTCCAAAGGCTGGAATCTGGTAGAGATCCCGGGCATAGGCCCACAGATTGGGGAAGTCCTGAATCCGGTTTCGGTTGACCCTGAAGACGTTATAGTAAGCCGCATCGAACCGGGCCAGCGTTACGTAAAGGCGGACATCGGAATCGGTGAGCCGATCCCCAAAGAGGTAGCGGCTCTGGCCAAGCCGCGCTTCGAACTGGTCCAGCCGGTTGAATACCGTGGTATAGGCCGCTTCGTAGGCTTCCTGGCTTCGGGCAAAGCCGGCTTTGTATACCCCGTTGTTGATGTCGCTGAAGATAATATCGTTCAGTTTGAAGATATCTTCTCTGAGGTCTTCGGGCAGAAGATCCGGCGCACCCTTCTTGTGGTAGTCCTTCCACACGGTTTCCCAGTAATAGGTCAGGTTAAAGTAGTCGTTGTTGACGATCTTTCCGGTGGTACTATCAACCACCGCGGGTACGGTAAAACGGCCCTTATAGTCAGGGTCGGTTCTGAGGTAGAGATCGCTTAAGTATTTGACCTGTAATACCGGGTCTTCTCCCTTTTCATCTAAGGTAAAGGCCCAGTCGCTTTGTTCCTTTTCGGGCCGGACCGGATCCACCGTACCGACGCTGAGGACATCCTCAAGACCTAAGAGGCTGCGCACTATCATCTGCCGGTGCGCCCAAGGACAGGCCCGGGACCATATCAGCCGGTATCGGCCCGGCTCTACGGGCAAGTCCTCTGGGCCAAAGCCGAAGGGGGTTATGAACCGATTGGTCTGCCTGATAAAGGCTCCTGTTTCGTTGGTTTCATCCTGAAACCATGTCTTATACGCCATAGGATGCTCCTTTTATGGTATGTACTTATTCAGCCCGAAAAGCCTTTTCCCAGGCGGGCTCGATTATGGCCTTCCTTCCAAGGGGAGAGATCCGGGCCCAGCGACAGGATCCCGTAGGGATTCCTCGCGTGAGAGCCTAATTGATAGCCCCGGCGGATCCCCTCAAAATCCGTGGTCCCTCCGAAGGCGGGGATCTCGTAGAGGTCCTTGGCATAGTTCCACAGATTGGGGAAATCAATGAGCCTGCTGCGGTTGGTTTTGAATACCAGGTGGTAGGCTGTGTCAAACCGGGCCAGCGTTACATAAAGGCGGACATCGGAATCGGTAATCCGATCTCCGAAGAGGTAGCGCTGGTCCGCCAGGCGTTCTTCCAGGAGATCCAAGCGGGTAAAAAGCAGGTCATAGTTCTTTTCGTATTCCTCCTGGGTCTCGGCAAACCCGGCCTTGTAAACAGCGTTGTTCACCTCGTGGAACAGTATCTCGTTGAGTTCGTCGATGTTTTGCCGCAGAGGGAGGGGGTACAGATCCGGGGATCCGGGTTTGTGAAAAGACGCCCATGCGGTTTCCCAGAAATAGGTGAGTTTGAAGTAGTCATTGTTCACCACCCTTCCTGTTTTAAGATCCACCACCGCAGGCACTGTAGCCCGGCCCGTATAACCAGGATCAGTCTTCTGATAGACCTGGGAAAGGTAACGGATCCCCAGGACCGGATCCACCCCACCAGGGTCCAGGGAAAACTCCCATCCCAAAGGAGTCCGCACCGGATTGGCCGTGCCGATGCTGATCGCCTGATCAAGCCCTAAGAGTTTGAGGACGATGATCTGCCGGTGCGCCCAGGGACAGATAGGGGCCCACAGGAGGCGGTACCTGCCGGCCTCCACAGGCAATTCCTCAGGGCCGCTTCCAAAAGGGGTGGTGAAATGGTTCGGCTGCCGGACAAAGGCCCCTTCAGATGAAATCTCGTGCTCTGATTCGGATAAAGCGATGGTCCCCGGAACGCCCTTTTCCACTGGATCCGCGGCTGTTTTGATGCGTTTGGTCATAATCCATTCCTTATAAATGACAAACAATGTGGTATTGTATAGGCCAAAGGGTATGCTCCGTACCCTTATGACAGGTTCTTTTCCATGTGGACTTCCTTAAAGAAGCCTTCATGCATTTGATTCCAGTCTGCCTTATACCCGAGTTTTTCATAAAATCCTACCGCCCCATCCCGGCTGGTGATGATCACGGTTTTGATGCCCAGTTCTTGGAACCAGGTTTCGGCATGGGTGATAAGCCGTCTCCCAATGTTCCTATCCCGGTGGGATTCCAGAACGCAGACCCGCTCTATCTTGGCGGTGGTGTCCGTAAGGAGCCGGAGTCTACAGGTCGCCACCGGCAGGCCCTGGTCCAGAATGAGGAGGTATGGTGACGAGGGACTATCATCGGCGAATTCCCGGTCCAGGGGGACCTGAAAGCCCTTGACCATGCCCTCGGTCCTGACATAGTACACCCCGGCGAGCTGCCAGGTTTCGCTGACCCTGAGGATTTCCAGCGTATCTTCTTCCATGACGGCCTCCAGGAGGTTAATCGAAGCGGTACAGGGGGGTGGAGAGATACCGCTCCCCGGTGTCCGGGGAAAGGGTGATAACCCGTTTTCCTTTGCCCAACTGCTTTGCCACCCGAACCGCAGCCAGGATAGCTGCGCCAGAGGAGTAACCCAGAAGCAGGCCCTCCTTTACCGCCAATTCCCGGGTATAGTCCTGGGCTTCATCGTTGGTGATCCGGATGATGTCATCGTAGATATTCCGGTCTAAAACCTGGGGGATGATCCCCGCCCCGATCCCCTGGATGCTATGGGGGGCAGGTTTGCCGCCGCTTAACACCGGTGACGCGTCCGGTTCCACTGCCACGATCCTGATATCGGGCTTGAGTTTCCTGAGATAGCCCCCAATGCCGGTGATGGTACCGCCGGTCCCGACTCCTGAGACAAAGGCATCGGGGATCTGTCCGTTAAAGGCCTCGGCGATTTCCGGCCCTGTGGTTAGTTCATGGGCTTCGGGGTTGTGGGGATTTTCAAACTGCTTTACCTCAAAGTAGCCGTACTTTTCCACCAGTTCCGCGGCCTTGTCGAAGGAAGGCTTTATTCCCCCCACAGAGGTTACGATCACCAGTTCCGCGCCATAGGATTGGATAAGCTGTCTCCGTTCCATACTCACATTATCCCCCATGACGATCACCGCCTTGTAACCCTTAACCGCAGCCACCAGGGCTATCCCTATGCCGGTATTACCGCTGGTAACCTCCAGAAGGGTGTCCCCGGGTTTTATCCGGCCCTCCGCCTCCGCCTGGTTTATCATGTTCAGGGCGATCCTGTCCTTTACACTGCCCCCGGCGTTAAAACTTTCCAGTTTAACGTAGACCTCTGCAGCATCCTCTGGTACCAGGCGATTCAGTTTAACAATGGGGGTTTGTCCGATAAGTTCGGTAACGTCCTGTGCAATCTTTACTGGCATTGCTGTTCCTCCTCTATAATAGATTCTGTTGAGCTTGTTCCAAAACTAACCGAGTTGTTGGAACAGCTTCCTTAGATGTAGCGGGGAAACCGGGCTTTATACCGGTTTCTAAGAGCTTGCCCATCGGATCGAAGGTCCGCACTAACCGGGTTTTGGAACAAGCTCAAAATACCAAAAACAATGGAGAACCGGATCAGTTTGCCTTCGATACAGGAGACTGGATCGCAAAAGCCTAGATCGCGGCGCCCTGGGAGGTAACTTTTCCTTGTTCAAGGACCAGTAAATAATCCCCCACTTTCCAGCCCATTCCCGCAGTTCGCTCATATCCAGCGGGGTAGGGGCCTTGGATTCGGTATGGGCCGCAATCTTGGCCGCCAGAGATCGGTAGACCTCTGCCTGCGCGGATTGAGGCGCCGCTTCAATGGTGGTCTTGCCCTGGAGTTCGCTCTGAGTGACGGTGATGGACCGGGGAATGTATTCCATTACTTGGGTATGGGTTTTCGCTACAAAGTCGTCGATGATATCCTTGGCATAGGGCGCCCCCATGGAATTGGCGATGATGCCCCCTAACAAGGCGCCCCCGGAATTGGAATACTTACTGATCCCCTTAAAGAGGTTGTTGGAAGCATAGGTGGACATAAAATCCGAGGAAGATACCGTAAAGACGTGCTCGGCGATCCCTTCCCGGATAGGAACAGCAAAGCCGCCGCAAACCACGTCCCCCAGGACATCGTAGATTACCACGTCCAATTCCAGCTCTTCAAATATCTTCTGCTGCTTGAAAAGTTCCACTGCGGTGATGATCCCCCGTCCCGCGCATCCCACCCCTGGGGCGGGTCCTCCGGCTTCTACGCAGTAGATTCCGTTGAACCCTGGGAAGATCACCTCCTCAGCCTTGACCGCTGTCTTCTCCCGGAGGGTATCCAGAACCGTGGGGATGTACTTTCCATTCCGCAGGGTATTGGTGGAATCGCTTTTTGGGTCACAGCCGAACTGCATCACCTTTAAGCCCATCTCGGAAAGGGCCGCGCTCAGATTGGAGGTGGTGGTTGATTTTCCGATCCCTCCTTTTCCATAAATCGCAATCTGCTTAATCACCTTTGCCAAAACGCTGTTCCCCTTTTATTACCAGTATCGTTAAAAAATCTATAAGTACCAATATAGTGGC
>JAISOX010000126.1 GCA_031275325.1 Treponema sp. | reverse complement strand
TCTACTGTCTGCCGCGGCCGGCCGGGCCCCCGCCCCGCCGCTCGGCCCCGCGCCCCCCGCCGCCCCCCGCCCCCCCCCCCCCCCCCCAACTATTAACCAATAATTATATGCCGTCATGCGGGTTCCCCCTTCCTTTATTGAATATACAAAAGCATAAAATGAATTTTATGCCAATAATAGTATGTTGCAGCCGCATTAGACCCTCCCCTTAGATCCCCAAGGACTCCTATTTTACTACCCGTTTGATAAAATTAGCGCAATTTACTTGAAAAGGTATGCCTATTATACCCTTACAAAATCATAACCATTACTTTCAAACTGATATCAAGCAAATATCCATTTATAAACAGTATAGTATTTAAATGATAAAAAAGCAATAGAGGGGTAAAAATTGTGGACCGGCCCCTTGCTCCGGTTAAGCCGTGAATTAAGGATGCAAAATCTTTATTGTGAGCCTTTTCCCATAATACCACAAGAGCCACGGATTTTCCCGCTTATTCCAGAGGGTCTTCCATCAAGGAAGCGGTGATCGCTTCAGGATAGTTCTGCTCCCCCAAAGGCCCTAGGATCATGGCGTTGAGCCTTCCTCGGATAAAGAGATGGCCGGTCGGATCCAAAAAGCCCACATCCCCGGTTCTAAACCATCCATCCGCGGTAAAGGCTTCCCGAGTACCTTCCGGATCCCGGTAATACCCCAACATCACCTGAGGTCCTCGTACCTGGATTTCCCCTTCAGTATGCCCCAATGAAGTCCCCGGGATCCCCAAAACCCTGTTATGGGTATGAGAGAAAAGACGCAACTCTATCCCCTTGAGGGGCTTACCTGCAGAGCCTAAGGGGAAACGGTACGGCTCAGTCCCGGCCACGAGGGGCAGGGTTTCAGTAAGGCCATAAGCAGGGGCATAGGGAAATTGGACCTTTCGTAAAAAGGTTTCAACTTCAGGGGAAAGGGAAGCGCCTCCAATGCCAAAGAAACGGATTGAGGATCCCAAGGCCGCCATGAGTTTATGCCCTGCGATGTGGATAGCCAGAAACCGGGTCAGGGGGAACTGATACAGGGGATTGGCTTTGAGGGCTGGGACAATACGGTCGCGGTAGAGGTTTTCGATAAAAGACGGCGCGGTTACCATGACGGTTGGTCGTAGCGCCTGTATAGCCGCAAGCAATACCGCAGGAGCAAGGGGCTGGGCTAGATAGGTAATCGAAGCCCCACTCATTATCGCTGCCAGAAGCCCCAGGATACATTCATAGGTATGGGCCAAAGGAATCATCGAGAGGAGCCTATCCCGGGGAAAGATATGCATCAAGGAACAGGAGGCTTGGGCCATGAAAAGCATATTGCGATGGGAGAGCATCACCCCTTTGCTGTGGCCGGTACTTCCTGAAGTATACAAGATGGAAGCAATATCCTCTTCCTGGATTTCAGGAAACCAGGTTTCAGGTTCCTTACCAAGACCTCCTTGCCACAGGGGAAGTTGCTTTTTCTGGCCATGGATGGAAACCAGGATACTTGCCGCAGTACCACCCTGTTCATTGCTGGTTTCAGTGCTTGTATCAATATAAATGAGCGGTATGGCTGGATCGAACCCCCCGTGGATAAGGGTAAGCCCGGTCTTTTCCGTGATGCAGAGCGCGGCAATGCCTGCATGGTCCCCTATGGTTTTAATCTGTTCAACGGAACAATCCGGCAGCACCGGTACGCTTACGAATCCCCCCAGGGCAGTACCGAAATAGGCAATGGGCCATTCTGGGCGGTTTTCTGCCAGGATCATCACCCGATCCCCGGCATGGAGCCCCAAGGTCCGTAAAAGGCCGCCAAACCGCCGCGTTCGGATCCCCCATTCCCGGTAGGTGATCCGATTGTAGATATGACCCTCCCGGTATGTGGCAAAAGCTAGTCTATTCTTGAATTTCGCCGCTGCCTTGTGGTTCAGCTCCGCGAGGGTCAAGCGTTCTAAATTCATCATTACCCATTCCCCGTTTTTTGACCAGAGAAACCCCCTAAGGTTGCATGAACCTGATACCCCAAGATCTATCCAGAGAAAATATTCGGCACTCTAGGGGCTGCGTCCCAGCCAGAGGCCGGATACGTTGCAGGCTCCCTTTTCCTTGGCCCTTCCATCCATCCTTTAGAGAAAAAAGTGATGCTATGGATGTATCCTGCTTGCAAGAACCCCATCCTTTCATTACTATAATATATAGAATACATAACGCATATACGTAAATTGCGTGGGTCTGTTTCACCATGTGCCATTTTGAAACAGGCTCTCTTTAATGAACCTTTTAATAAGGAGTTCCCATGAACGTACAAGAACTTAAACATCCTGGTTTAAAACAATGGATTGAGGATGCAGTTGCCCTCATGTCCCCTGATTCGGTTGAAGTCTGTGACGGAAGTAAAGCTGAATACGACCGGATGATCCAAATCACCATCGACGCAGGGCTTGCCACCCCCTTAAATCCCGAAAAACTACCCGGTTCGGTGCTTTTCCGTTCGGATCCTTCTGATGTAGCACGGGTAGAAAATCGTACCTATATTGCCTCAACGCACCAGGAAGATGCGGGCCCTACCAATAACTGGATAGATCCGGCGGAATTGAAAAAAATCATGACCGAGCTGTATAAGGGCAGCATGAAGGGCCGTACCATGTACGTAATCCCCTTTTCCATGGGACCGGTAGGTTCTGAAATTGCCAAGATCGGCGTAGAGATTACCGATTCTCCCTATGTAGTGGCGAATATGCACATCATGACCCGGGTGGGAACCAAGGTGTTAGAGGTGCTGGGAACCACTGGTTCCTATGTACCCTGTTTTCATTCCGTGGGTAAGCCTTTGGGACCTGGAGAACAAGACAACGGGTGCTGGCCCTGTGCGCCCCTGGATAAAAAGTACATTTCTCACTTCCCTGAAACCCGGGAAATCTGGTCTTATGGTTCAGGGTACGGCGGCAATGCCCTGCTGGGGAAAAAGTGCCTCGCCCTGCGGGTCGCCAGTGTTTTGGCCCGGGATGAAGGCTGGTTAGCTGAACACATGCTGATCCTGAAGATCACCAATCCTGAAGGGGAAGTGAAGTACATTACCGGCGCCTTCCCCTCGGCCTGCGGTAAAACAAACCTGGCCATGCTTATCCCCACCCTTCCGGGCTGGAAGGTGGAAACCGTGGGGGATGATATTGCCTGGATGAAATTCGGCAAAGACGGCAGGCTCTATGCTATCAACCCTGAGGCAGGTTTCTTTGGGGTGGCTCCGGGAACTAATAATGAATCCAACCGCAACGCCATGGAATCTTGTAAGAAAAATTCCATTTTCACCAACTGCGGACTCACCGAAGACGGGGATGTCTGGTGGGAACTCATCGGTCACGGCGCTCCCGGCAAGGAGATCATTGACTGGAAGGGAAACAAACGGCCTGCGCCCAAGACCGACAAGAGCCCTAAGGGTGAAGAGATCGCCCATCCCAATGCCCGGTTCACCGCTCCGGCAAAACAATGTCCCTGTATCGCCAAAGAATGGGAAGACCCTGCAGGGGTGCCCATCAGCGCTTTCCTCTTTGGCGGACGCCGTCCCAAGACCATTCCCCTGGTGAACCAGGCCAAGAGCTGGATCCATGGGGTATTCATGGGTTCCATCGTTGGTTCCGAGGTTACTGCAGCGGTTATTTCAGATCAGGTCGGCCAGGTACGGCGGGATCCTTTTGCCATGCTTCCTTTCTGCGGTTATCACATGGGGGACTACTTCAACCATTGGATTAAGCTGGGACAAGGTCATGATGAAAGCAAACTCCCCAAAATATTCTTTGTCAACTGGTTCCGCAAAAACGATGAGGGCAAGTTTATATGGCCCGGTTACGGAGAGAATTCCCGGGTCCTGGCGTGGATCTTCGAGCGTTGTTCTGGCAGGGGCGAGGCACAGGAAACCCCCATTGGGTTCCTCCCCACTCTGGATGCCATCACCCGTCCTCAAGGGGTCAGTGAAGCGGATATGCAGGAAATCCTAAAAGTAGATATTGACGGCTGGAAAGCAGAGATTGCGGATGTACGGCAGAACCATTATCCCAAGTTCGGGGATAAGCTGCCTAAAGAACTCTACATGGAACTGGATGCCATTGAAAAGCGGCTTAACGCTTAAAACCACCAGTATCAAACTGGGTTTTTGCTGATGAAGGGCTTTACGGCCCCAAAACAGGATTAGCCTAGAGAGGAGTAAGCAGGTAAGGATTTTTTCGGAAGCGCTTATCTGCATGGGCATTACTGAAAACCAACTGGGTTTTTAGTAATGCCCGTAATTTTGCGCCTACCTTTGAGGGGAGGCATTACAAGCCGCCTTGATCCAGAAAAACGCTCCCCCTGATAGATGAGGCTGTTTCAAAACTTCAGTTTTTGGAACAGCTTCCTTAGATTTAGCGGGAAAACCGGGCTTTAGATCGGTTTTCCCAAGCTCAGATCATTACCTTTTCTTAAACCGGATCTCGCAGACGCGGTATCCTTGGGCAATGGTTTTACCCAAAGAAAAGGTAAAGCCCTTGAAGGCGCTGGCGATCCCCCGGTCCCCTTCCATAGCAATATCGCAAAGTTCGGCGATCTTTTTTTCATCGCTCGTCAATTTTTGCCACGCGGCTACCAGGGGGCAATAGTGAAAATCAATTTTCAGTTCGTCTGCCTGGGCATCGACTGCCATCTCAAAAATATCCACTCCATTGGGGTTGGCAAATTCCCGGGCAAAGGCCGTCAGATCCTCTGTGGGGGTGAACTTGGTTTTCCCGTGAAAACAGCCGCAGGCAGTGATGGCCCGGCGGGCAAAATCCACCTCCAGCCCTTCTTTCCGGGCCTCCTCAATGAGTAAATACATCCAGGTTGCCCGATGCTCAATGGCCGCCCGTAAATCTGCAACAACCTTACCCTTATCTTGAGGGCTATTGTATAACATCCGCTCCTCCTCATCTATGGCGTTATGGTTTACTATAGTACAAAAAGAGGAAGCGGTCTACAAAGGAGGATGTGGAGCGTTTAACTTTGTACCCAGATGCTTCGCGTCGCGCCTCGACGAAACGCCGGGTCATACCGAGTAGATTTCCTGATCAACGAAACCGAACCCACCGCACGTAGGGAGGCTCTTTATGAGAAAAAATCTCATACCCCCCCCCCCCCCATCCGCAGCGTATTTAAACCGGGAGAGGGATTGGACTAAGACAGTAATACTCTCCTTGTTTTCAGCGGCTATCTCAGAGACCCGGGAGATGGCCGTATTGATCTGGTTCATCCCCAGGGCGATCTCGTTGATTCCATTGGTCAAATCGGTAGTGAGGGTTTCTAAGTTATTCCCCTCGGTGATCACTTCCTTGGTTCCCAGAAACATTTCTTCCGATTCGGATCGCACGTTTTGGCTCAGATCCTTGGAATACCGGATCATGCTCAATATCTCCTGGCATCCGGCATCCTGCTGTTTCATAGTTGCCAGGATCTGCTGTTCCTGGTTTACGACCGTGTTTACCCGGCGGTCTATATCCTCAAAGTGGATGATGACCTGCCCGGCGGCTCCATGAATCCGTTCAATGGTTTGGGTGATGCGCTTCAATGCACGGGATATAATAGTAACTTGTTCTGCCGAAGACTGGGCCAGGCGGTGAATCTCTTCCGCCACGACCGCAAAACTTAAGCCCGCCTTTCCTGCATGAGCCGCTTCTATGGCGGCATTCATTGAGAGAAAATTGGTTTGGCTTGCGATGTTCCGGATGACCGCGTTTATCTGCGTCAGATTAGCGGACTCCTGGGCTACTTCCTGAATATCCTGGGAAACTACCTGTAAGCTCGTCTTGCCTTGGGCTGAGGCATGGGCGAGGTCTTGTACATTTTGTCCGTTATGGAGCAGGGTCTGGGTGATTGAGTTGATATGCGCAGTCATCTGCTCAATTGCCGCAGCGGAACGGGAAACGCTGTTCAACTGTTCTTCGATATGCTGATTTATGGACTGGATGTTGAGGACGATCTGCCTCATGACCGCGTTGGTTCGGTTCACCCCTGCAGCTTGGATGAAGGTTTTACCCTTCATCCCTTCGGTATTAGTAGTGATCTGGTGTACTGCCGCAGCGGATTGGGACATCATAGCCGAAAGTTCGGTACCCACCTCGCTGAGGGATAGGGCTTTGGCGTCCACTGCGGCGATAAGGAAACTGATGCCTTGCTGGGTCTTTTTAAGGAGGTACATCATCTGGCCGATTTCGTCATTACTCGTGCTGGTAATATGCTGGGTCAGATCCCCTTGGGCAATGCCTTTGAGCAGTCCAAAGGCATGGTGTATGGGTTTCACCACCAAGCCAGTGAACATGATCCCCATACCGATGGAGAGGGCCACACCGCTTACCATGACGATCGCGGTCATGGTGGTGATGTCTTTACTCTGGGCCGCGTTCTCCGGGGTGGTTAGGTTTACCAGTCCAGATATACCCAGCCCTCCTGCGGCAATGGTAATGATCGCGCACGCAATAAACCCGCCGGTCAGTTTGGTTCCCAGGCTGAAGTTTCGATTTGCCGTATCCGGACTCATCCACCGGGTAAGGAGGCAATAGGAAAAGAGGGAGACCGCCACGCCGTTTATGGCAGGGATAAAAAAGGGAATGAGGGAACCCGTTACATAGGTAATGATCGCGCCCAAGAGATAGGCAACAACCCCGGGAATCCGTATATCCGCAGGAACCTCTCGAAGAACCGAGTCAGCCCTTCCCCTGCTTGAGAGCCAATAAGAACCGATGACTACCCCGGCAATCGGCGGGATGAGGGAAGAGACCAGGCTGAGGAATGAAGCGAAGAGGGAGAGAATGCCCGACGCCCCCAGAAGAACGCCCACGCTACAGGCAATGCCGGTGGAGATCTTAAAGCGGCTTTCGTCAAAACCGAGCATCTTCGATACCCCCAAGCCTCCTGAATAGGCGTTTATCATATTGATGCTCAGGGTGGTGAGGATCAGGAAAAGCAATCCCATGATTGGATGACCCCATTGGCTAAGCAAGGCGGCTAGGTCTGATTGGCCTGCTACAATGACGCCTGCAGCGCCGATACAGAACATGATACAGGCGGTGGGGATAATACCGCCCATACCCTTGATAACATTCCCCCGGGTGTTCGTATACCGAAAGTAATCCCCGGCTACAACACCGGAAAGGGCATAGCTGCTGACTGCTATATTAACCCCGCTTAACAAGGGCATGGCTTGGGCGGGCTGGTAAGCCATAACCGCAGCGAATCCTCCTTGGCTGCCCAAAGTGTATATCCCATAGATAAGCATCCCGATACAGAGGAGCAACGTAATGCAATTGAAGTATTTCAGCCATGTATACCCCTGCATGGCTATAAACGCAGTAATGCCTCCCCACAAGATAGTACCAAAAGCCGGCGGTATACCTATCCCGCTTATTCCCTCAAAAGCAGTACTAAAACCCATACCCAAGGTGGCGGCTTGTATTCCAAACCAGCCGATGCTTGCTACCGCGATGGGGAGGCTGATGAGGCTCTGGGCAACAATGGTACCCATCGCGGCTCCTGCGGTATCGTGGATGGAAAGTCCCGTATCGCTGCTCTGCATAGCGATAAAGCCCATATAGAGACACACAATTCCATAACCAATGACCACCACCAGGGCGATATGGGCAACGGAAAAGCCGCTCTGAAGCATACCTCCCAGCATAGGCAATACCGCGCAAAGCAGGCTCGTTATCCAAATACAGGCAAGTCCTAAAACGCCCCCCTCTTGGACTACTCCTTTCTTAAGCGGTGTATCCATAGTATGACTCCTTTATAGTCCAGGTGAAAGATTCTTATTTATTTTGAAATAGTATGCAGTATGTGAGGATGGAGATACAAGGTACCCTGGTAAAGACACTCCCCGTGTTTTAGGATGGGATCCATGAAAACAGGGAACTATAACGAGATACTCAATAGTATTGGGGGAGCCACTTTGATGGGCGGCGGCGGCGGGGGGGGGGCGCTGAAATATGGATGCGCCATGCTTGCTTCATATTCCCACAAGCTAGACCCAAAGGATATGCCTCCCGAGGATTATGCAGGGGTTACCGCAGCCCTAGGCGCGCCTACTGCGATACCGGGAGATTTTTCCCCTTATGCGAATAATGCTTTCGGGCTGCTTCAAACCCTTGCTGCGTAACCTGCAAAAGCTGGGATCCCTATCCCTGGAAACGATTGCCCCAGGACACATGGTGAAACCGGTTCCCTGACTAAGGCTATGTCTGATCCTTGACATAGGCTATGTCTAACCCGTAACCAAGGCTATGTCTAATCCTTGACTAAGGCTATGTCTAACCCGCAACCAAGGCTATGGCTGATCCTTGACATAGGCTATGTCTGATCCCTGACTAAGGCTATGTCCGCCTTCTCTTGACATTTAAGGTGTTTGGCATAATATTAGAATAACGACAAAATCTATCATTTTGTCATTGGATTTGTTCGAAAACCCGGCCGGTTCTTACGGACTAAGGTCCGGCGGAGCTTAGTCCGCAACAAGTCTTCCAAAAAACGCGGATTTCTTACTGAAATGCACGTTTTTTATTGTTTTTAAGCGGAAGTTGGCGAACCTTTGGTCAAGGAAACTTCAGTTTCCGAACAACCCTATTGAAGAAAGGAGTGCCTGTATGGTATTGCAGGATAAGAAGGCCCTGGTTACCGGCGCTTCCCGGGGTATCGGGAGAGCCATCACCGGCAGGTTTCTCGCGGAAGGAGCTGAGGTGTGGGGACTGGGAACCAAGGAACCGCCGGACCTGGAAGCATGGATTACCCGGACCCAGGGGAAGCTCCATTGGGTCTGCGCGGATCTGGCTTCCTTGCATTCGATAGAACCTATCATGCAAGAACAGCTTAAAGCCGCGGATGGTTTTGACATCTTGGTGAACAATGCGGGAATTACCAAAGACAACCTCGCCTTTAGAATGAGCCTTGAAGATTTCCAAAAGGTGCTGGACGTGAATCTCACCGCGGCCTTTCTGGTTGCCCGCACGGTTGGCCGGGACATGATACGCCGCAAAAAAGGATCCATCATCAATATGTCCAGCGTGGTGGGGATCCACGGCAATGGAGGCCAGACCAATTATGCGGCCAGCAAGGCAGGGCTTATTGGTCTTACCAAGTCCTTGGCCCAGGAAACCGCAAGCCGGGGAATCCGGGTCAACGCGGTGGCCCCTGGTTTCATTGATTCGGATATGACCCGGGCCCTGCCGGATCAGGTGAAAGAAAAACTGGTGGACCGTATTCCCCTGAAACGGCTGGGAACCCCTGAAGATGTGGCCGCAGCAATCCTGTTCTTGGCTTCCGATGCATCGGGATACATCACCGGGCAGGTCCTGGCAGTGGACGGGGGGATGTTCTGCTAAAGCAGGGGAAAAAGAGATAAAAGGGGAAAAGAGGGATTTCAAGGGGAGGCAGGAGCAGATGAAGCAAAAAGTTGTGGTTACCGGTATGGGGGTGATTTCTCCGCTGGGGAATTCGATTCAGGAGTTTGAAACCGCGCTTAAAGCGGGTACAAGCGGTATCCGCCGGATTACCCTGTTTGACCTTACTGGGTTTGAGGTAACTATCGCCGGGGAGGTTAAGGATTTTGACCCTTCCCGCTGGATCGATAAAAAAGACGCCCGCAAGATGGCCCGGTTCACCCAGTTTGCCGTGGCCGCGGCAAAAGACGCCTTGGAACAGGCCGGTCTTGTGGAAGTCGCGGAAAACCGCCGCCACCGGCTCTTGAGCGATCCTGAACAGACCGGGATAGTCCTGGGTAACGGCATCGGCGGATTTGAGGTGGTTACTGAATCGTTCCACAAGCTCTTTGATCATGGTCCCCGGCGTATGCTGCCCCTCACCGTCCCCCTCATGATTGGAAACGAAGCTGCAGGGAACCTGTCCATCATCTTCGGAAGTAAAGGCCCTGCCTTTACCCAGGTAACTGCCTGCGCTTCGGGAACTGACGCGCTGGGGCAGGCCCTGGATCTTATCCGGTCAGGCCGTTGCGCGGTGGTCTTGGCTGGAGGAACCGAGGCGTGTATCGTCCCCTTTGCCATCGGCGGTTTCCAGATGTTAAAGGCCCTTTCCACCAAGCGGAACCACGAACCAGAGAAAGCCTCCCGGCCCTTTGACGCAGACCGGGATGGTTTTGTCCTGGGAGAAGGGGCGGGTATTCTGGTGCTGGAAAGCGAAGCCCACGCGTTGCGCCGGGGAGCTTCGATTCTTGCGGAGTTTGCCGGGTATGGAGCTTCTGCAGACGCCTATCACATCACTGCTCCTGCTCCCTCAGGGGAAGGGGGCGGACGGGCGATTGCCTTGGCGCTCAAAGATGCGGACCTGGCCCCGGAAGCGGTACAGTACTACAACGCCCACGGCACTTCTACGGAGATCAATGATCCGGTTGAAACCAAGATGGTGAAATATGCCTTTGGGGATCATGCCTATAAGCTCAAGGTATCGAGTATTAAGAGCATGACCGGTCACTGCATTGCAGGCAGCGGCGGTTTTGAAGCGATTGCGAGCATCCTGGCAATCCGGGGAGGGTTTTATCCTCCCACGATTAATCTGGACAAGCCGGACCCTGCCTGCGATCTGGATTATGTGCCTAATACCGTGCAGTATGGCCCTATTGATGCGGCGGTTTCAGGGTCTCTGGGCTTTGGCGGCCACAACGCCGCGGTGGTATTCAAGAAATACCCGATGCCTTAAACCCTCCTCTGTTTTGGGGCTGTTCGATCCCTGGATACCCGTTTCCCAAAGCCTGAGGAGTGATTATAATAACCGTATATGCATGTAGAAGTAATAGAAACCAATGTCGAGGGCCCCAATGAAATTAAGGCCCTCCTGCCCCATCGAGAACCCTTTCTTTTTGTGGATGCCATCCTTCAGGCGGACAAGGATAAGATCGTCGCAACCCATGTCTTTACCGAGTATGAATTCTTTTTTCAAGGCCACTTTCCCCAGTATCCAGTCGTACCAGGGGTCATTCTGATAGAAACCATGGCCCAATCCGGCGGAGCAGGTTTGCGTAAGCTCGGCGTTCTTGGCGGGGACGCGCTTTTTTTTCTGGCGTCGGTAGACAAGGTTAAATTCCGTCGCCAGGTACGCCCTGGAGAAGAACTTCGGGTAGAGATCGAGAATCTCAAGGTTTCCTCCCAAATGATAAAGCAAGCCGGTAAAGCATATATAGGAGACGAGTTAGCTGCAGAAGCGGAATGGCTCTGTGTAGTAAGGAGAAATCTATGATTATTAAGCCCATGGTCCGGAATAATATATGCCTTAACAGTCACCCCCAGGGCTGTGCTGAGGCGGTGAAACAACAGATTGCGTATATCCGCCAAACCCTGGCAGCAGGGAAAGGTCCTGAGGAACTGGGGAGTTCCCCGGCAGGTATTCCCAAGTTAGTCCTGATCATCGGTTGTTCCACGGGATATGGCCTGGCAAGCCGGATCGCGGCGGGTTTCGGCTATGGTGCGGCTACTGTGGGAATTTCCCTGGAAAAGCCCCCGTCAGCACGCAAACCAGGAACTCCCGGGTATTACAATAACCATACCTTTGACGGGGAAGCGGTAAAAGCAGGACTCATCGCAAAAACCTTGGATGGAGACGCCTATTCGGATCAGCTCAAGGAGGCAGCCGTGGAAGCTATTCAGGCCAGCGCTGCTGCCGCGGGGATCCCGCCCAAGCTGGACCTGATCATCTATTCCCTGGCTTCCCCGGTACGAACCGATCCCATTGACGGGGTCCTGTACCGTTCGGTTATCAAACCTATTGGAAAACCCTATGCAGGGAAAACCGTGGATATGATGAGCGGCAGGATCACCCTGGCCCAGGCAGAACCTGCCACCGAAGAAGAAATTGCCCATACCATAAAGGTCATGGGCGGTGAAGATTGGGAGCGCTGGATCCATACCTTGGCCCAGGCCCAGGTTCTCTCCTCAACAGTACGAACCCTGGCTTATACCTATATAGGGCCTGAACTTTCCTGGCCGATTTACAAAAACGGCACCATAGGCCGGGCCAAGGAAGACCTGGAACGGGCATGCCGGGCTATTAACCAGTACTTTGTTGCCACAGGGCAGCCCAAGGCCCGTAGCTGGGTTTCGGTAAACAAGGCCCTGGTAACCCGGTCCAGCGCGGTGATTCCCATTATCCCCTTGTACGTGTCCTGTCTTTTCAAGGTGATGAAAACCCGAAGCCTGCATGAGTCCTGCATAGCCCAGATTGCCCGGCTGTACCGGGAGCGGCTCTACACCGCAGCAGCCCGGGAAGATCCCAGCCAGGTTTTGGCGGATCCTCAGGGCAGAATTCGCATCGACGACTGGGAAATGCGGGAGGATGTCCAACAGGAGACTGCCAGGCTCATGGCAGGGGTTACTGAAGAAAATATCCTGGAGATTGCCGATGTGGCGGGATTCAGGCATGATTTTCTTGAAGCCCACGGATTTGAGGTGGCTGGTGTGGATTATGAGGCTGATACAGCTTCTTTTATCCTCTCTTCATAAGGATAGGCGTCGGAGCGAAGGGGTATCGGGATGAATGATTCGTTAATTCTCACGTTACTGGATAGATTCAGCGCTAGTTCTGTAACTGAATTGGATTTACAGGATGGGACCGCCCATCTTATTCTCAGAAAAGCCCAGGGGCTGGGTGATGTTCGGCTTGGGAGCCTTGAGCAGGGGAAGGGCCCTCAGGATGGGTTAAACGCCGCAGGACCGGGTGAGGCGCATTTTCCCGGTTCTCTGGATACCAAGGCGGAAGCTCCAGGGGAAACCATCACCAGCCCCATGGTGGCGACTTTCTATGCTTCCCCTGGCCCGGATACCCCTGCTTTTGTGAGCCCTGGTTCTCAGGTTAAAACAGGAGATACGCTTTGCATCTTGGAAGCCATGAAGATGATGAACCGGCTGGAAGCGGAATTTGATTGTGAAATACTGGCAGTCCATGCGGGGACCGGGGAGTTGGTAGAATATGGTCAAGTCCTGTTCGAGGTCAAACGGATAAGCCCTTCCCCATGAAGCGCATTCCAGAGGTACGGGAGGCTTGGGCCTCCTACGCCTTAATAAGGGAGGGAGGATGATTAAACGGCTCCTTATTGCAAACCGGGGGGAAATTGCGGTGCGTATCATACGGACCTGCCGGGAAATGGGTATCGAAACCGTGGCAGTGTATTCCACTGCTGATCGGGAGGGCTTGCATGTGCGGTTGGCGGATAAAGCGGTCTGTATTGGACCTCCTCCATCAGCGCAGAGTTACCTCCTGGGGAACAACCTCATCATGGCAGCGGTACATACGGACTGTGATGCGATTCATCCGGGAGTGGGTTTTCTTTCGGAAAATCCCGCCTTTGCCCGTTTGGTGCTGGATACAGGTCTCGGGTTCATTGGGCCGGATCCCAAGCTGATTGAGCTATTGGGGGATAAGGTCCAGGCCCGGGCTGCGGCTCAACGCTTCGGCCTCCCTATAACGCCAGGTACTAAGACCGCCGTGGAAGGGTATGCTGAGGCCCTAGAGGCAGTGCGACTCTTAGGTTTTCCAGTCATCATCAAGGCTGCTGCAGGAGGCGGCGGTAAGGGGATGCGGGTGGTGAGAACAGAACAGGAATTACCGGAACAGATGGCTATTGCTCAGGCAGAGGCGGCGTCTAATTTTGGGGATTCCCGGATTTTTATTGAACGGTACTTGGAAAACCCCCGGCATGTGGAACTCCAACTGCTCGCCGCAGAGCAGGTAGCGGTCTTAGGGGAACGGGACTGTTCAGTTCAGAAAAACCATCAGAAACTCATCGAAGAAAGCCCGTCCCCAGGGGTGAGCGAAGGTATGCGGGAACAGATGGCCCAAGGAGCGGTAAAGCTCTTTCAAGAGCTGGGCTACCGGGGAGCAGGAACCATCGAATTCCTGGTTGACCAGGATGCATTTTATTTTATGGAAGTAAACGCCCGCCTGCAGGTGGAACATCCGGTGAGCGAATGTATCACCGGTACGGATATTGTGCGGGAACAGATCCTCGCCTGTACCGAGGGACGCATGGAAATCGATCCCCAGGCAGTACGGATCCAGGGCTGGGCCATGGAGTGCCGTATTAACGCCCTGAGTCCTGGCAGGGTTACCGGGCTGCAGGTACCTGGAGGTCCAGGGGTTCGCTTTGATACCTGTTTGTATACAGGCTGTATGGTGCCTCCCCACTATGATGCGATGGTAGGAAAACTCATTGTCCACGGGCCGAACCGGGAACGGGTTTTGGCCCGCATGGATCGGGGCTTGGCAGAACTCCGCATTGAAGGCATACAAACCAACCGGTCTGAACAAGCGAGGATCCTCCAAGAAAGCCGTTTCCGTTCCGGCTGTTTTGGTACCGCATATTATGAAGAACGGGAAAAGCATATTCCCAAGGAGGCTGCCCATGACCGCTGAACCCTGTCCTAGCTGCAGAGCCCAGTATAGCCCCGAAGCCATTGAAGAGGCCCTCAAGACCTGTCCGGGCTGCGGTTATCATTACCGGATGGAACCGGTGGAGCGTATCCCGTATCTGACGGATCCCGGGACCTTTCATGAGTTTTCCGCGAATCTGCGGTCCCTTAACCCTATCGATCTGTCAGGGTATGAGGAAAAGCTCTCCGAAGCGGAAGCCAAGTCTCAAATGAAAGACGCGGTCATCACCGGAACCTGCTTAATAGAAGGAAGAGCCCTCATCTTAGGGCTTATGTCCTTTGCCTTTATGGGCGGCTCTATGGGTTCGGTGGTAGGCGAAAAGGTCAGCCGGGCCCTGCTCAAGGCTGTGGAGGAACGGCTGCCCTTAGTGATCTATACCACCTCTGGAGGCGCCCGGATGCAGGAGGGGATCTTCTCCCTTTTGCAGATGGCCAAAACTTCCAGCGCTGCCGCAGAACTGGATAAAGCAGGGGTTCCCTTTTTTATCGTGCTCTGCGATCCCACTACCGGAGGGGTTACCGCCTCTTTTGCCATGCTGGCGGATATTATCATGGCTGAACCAGGATCGCTCATCGGTTTCGCGGGCCCCCGGGTGATTGAAGGAACCATACGGGCAAGCCTGCCGGAAGGGTTCCAGCGTGCGGAATTTCAGCAGGAACGGGGTTTTGTGGATCTGATTGTTCCCCGGAAGGATCAGCGGCGGACCATCGCCCGCTTGCTGGATCTCCATAATTCCCTGCCCCAGGAGGCGAGGGGTGCATAATTCAGGTATAGCCGCGCTGCACGAGAAGGTCGAAGAATTACGAAAACTAGTCCAGGAATCGGGTATTGATGCATCTGAGGCGCTCCACGCGCTTGAAAGCAAAATACAGGCGGGAGACAAGACTGAAGCGGCCTGGAAGCGGGTTGAGCTGGCCCGTCATCCCCAACGGCCCTATGCCTTGGATTACATACACCGGATTTTTACCGGTTTCATAGAACTGCACGGGGACCGCTGCTTTGGGGATGATCCTGCCCTGATAGGAGGGCTGGGGTTGCTTGAAGGCCGGCCAGTTACTATTCTGGCAAACCAGAAGGGCCGGACGCTGAAAGAGAACCGGTACCGCAATTACGGCATGGCCAATCCTGAGGGCTACCGAAAGGCCCTGCGGCTGGCAAGGCAGGCGGAAAAATTCCACCGGCCCATCGTTACCTTTGTGGATACTGCGGGGGCCTATCCAGGCTTAGGCGCAGAAGAACGGGGCATTGGGGAAGCCATTGCCCGGAACCTCCGGGATTTCAGCCAACTGAAAACCCCCATAGTTTGTATCATCATTGGGGAAGGGGGCTCTGGGGGGGCTTTGGGGCTTTGCGTCGGGGATAAGATCTACATGCTGGAAAACGCCATCTATTCGGTGATTAGCCCCGAAGGATGCGCTTCGATACTGCTGCGGGACTCAGCCAGGGCAAAAGACGCTGCTGCCATGCTCCGGATCACCAGCGGGGATCTCCTGGATTTCAAGGTGATCAACGGTATCATACCGGAGCCTCCCGGAGGGGCCCATCAGGATCCGGATGCGGCTGCAGGGACTATCAAGCAGATCCTGGTGAAAGAGCTGCAAGACCTGGGAGACCGGAATCCCTCGGTGCTGGTCCGGTACCGGAATCAGAAGATCCGTAAAATAGGCCATTGGAACGAGGGGCTTGAAGGTTTAGCCTAAAAGGATTTATGGACGGACGGCCACAGACGGGAACCTAGGCATTCTCAAAAATGATAGGGATCATTATTTAAAATGATACGGAGGATTTTATAAAATGATGCGGATCATTGTTCATAAAGCTCGTATCGGTTTGCCCGGGCATGGGTCATTTTTCAGAAAACCCCCTGCATCTATCCGTATAACCAAACGGGGACTCCCCATGTCTATAGGGCCTATTCGCCGGCCTTTGGGGTTCTGACCGCTGGCAGGTTTACCGGAGGCTTCGCTTCTGGCAAGGGGGAAAAGGGCTGCGATACCGAATTATTGACAATAGCGATAATTTGATGATACGTGAGGTTATCAAATGAGCAAAGAATTAACCGAAGAAGCCATCGAAAATCTCTCTAAGATATGCAAGGGCGGAAATGGACTGAGAGGATAATTCAGATGATGCTTAGCGAGATAATCCCATCTGCTGAAAGTGATAAAAAAGGCTTATCCAGGAGAACCCGCTCAAAAATGGAGCGTTGACCGGCGCAAAAGACTGGTATAAGGTTAAGGGAAACGCAATGGCAAGGAAACACAAAGGGCCGAATTGCACTGGTATCAGTGCAAAGATATAGGGAAAATTGAATGGAAAGTAAAAAGGTATCTGGATTAAAACTACGTTTTATCGGGGAAGGCAGCCCCATGTCGCTCATAAATGGAAAAATTTACGATATAATCGCCATAGAAGATGATTGTTACCGTGTTATTGACGAAACAGATGAGGATTATCTCTATTCCAAAAAAGTATTTGAGGAAGTAACGGAGCCTGAACAGGGGCAATAATGTTGTGGTATTATACGAAACTACATGAAAATGACAAAATAGTGATTTATGCCTATGGGTGGAACACCAAGGAAACTACGGGGCAGCTACTGTACGATAAAACCACTGAAGACTATTCTGTGCTCAAAATTGCGGATAATGATAATCAGAAGGGGGCGGAATGGGCCTTGTACCACCTGCTCAAAGTCGTAAAAAAGGGATTTCCTGACAAAGATATGGTTATAATTGGATAACTATATGACAGAACCCCACGAGCAAATAACCCAGGTCTTTAACTCCCTGCAGGATGGGTCATTGAGAAAAACAAGCGGTATGGAGACGCCGCGCTGCACCCTAAAAATATGCTCAAAACTGGAACCGGGGGCTTGTTTCCCTCAGGTATCCAAATACGCGGCCAGGCTGTCAAACAAACGCTTTACATCTATGGGTTTGGAGATATGGCTGTTCATGCCTGCAGCAAGGCATTCGCGGATGTCTTCTTTAAACGCATTCGCGGTCATGGCGATAATCGGACACCCCGCGGCGTTTGACTTCTCTAATGTACGTATAGCCCGGGTTGCATCAAACCCATCCATAACCGGCATCTGGATGTCCATAAGCACCATATCGTAGGCGTTCTGATTGAACATCTCCACCGCACGAACGCCGTTTTCAGCCCAGTCTATGGTGATTCCGGTGTCTTCCAAAATACCCATGACAATTTCCCGGTTTACTTCCATATCCTCTGCCAGGAGCAGTCTTTTACCCCTCCAGTCGCAAGGGGGTAATTCCTGCTCATCCGCAAGCGCGCTCTGGCCTTGGTATCCCATCAAGCTGACAATCATGTTGTAGAGCGTGGAAGGCAGTACCGGCTTGGACAAGAAGTTGGTAACCCCTATAAGGCCCAGCATGGAACTGACCTCACCCTGATTCGCTGCGGAAATCATAACGATAATCGACTTGCCGCCTATCATGCGGGTGATCTCCCGGGCGGTTTCAATACCGTCCATGCCTGGCATCTTCCAGTCAAGGAACACCAAATCATAGGGCTTACCCTCTTGTACGCGGCACAGCCTAACCGCCTGCTCACCGGATGAAGCCTTATCGCAGCTCAGGGAAAAACCTGTCAGCATACTCCCGAAATAATCAAGCGTGTCCTTATCGTCATCCACAACCAGGATACGCAGGCTCCGGCGCAGCGGCTTGGGGAGTTTCTCTGCACGGCATACCTTACCCCACTTGATGATAATTTCAAACAGGAACTTCGATCCGCCTCCTGGATTATCCTCAACCCAAATATCGCCGCCCATGAGCTTAACGATGCTCCTGGATATGGAAAGCCCAAGCCCGGTGCCGCCGTATTTGCGGGTAGTAGTACTCTCCGCCTGCTCAAACGAGCGGAATACCCAGGTCTTCTGCTCATCGGTGATGCCGATTCCCGTATCCGCGACCGCTATATGCAGCCGTGCAGTATCCCCATCCAGGGGCGTCTGGTGTACTGACAGGGATATTTTGCCCCGATCCGGCGTAAATTTGACGGCGTTGGTGAGCAGGTTTATCAGCACCTGGGACAGGCGCAGTTCATCACTTATCACCATACGGGTAAAGGTATTTTCCACGTCCACACTGAATTCCTGCCCTTTTTCATCCATTTTTACCTGAACCACGTTGAACACGTGCTGCATCATGTGCTCAAGCTCGAATTCTTCGTTGATTATCTCCAGTTTATTCGCTTCGATTTTACTCATGTCCAATACGTCGTTAATAATACCCAGAAGCTGGCGGGAGGAGTTTTCGATTTGATGCAGGCAGTACTGCATACGGGGCATATCCGCGGCCTTTTGCGCGAGGGTGGTCATGCCGATTATGGCGTTCATAGGGGTACGGATCTCATGGCTCATCCGGGAGAGGAAGTCGGTCTTTGCCCGGGCCCCTGCAATGGCCGCCCGGTTGGCTTCTAATAAATGTTCCGTCATCTCCCCGTGTAATATGGCTGCGGCGATCAGGATTCCCGCGGACTGCAGCAGGTCCTCTTCGGCTTTGATAAAGGGTCTGTCCTCTTTACAGCGGGAGAATCCAACCGTACCCCAGAAGGTATGCTTGATAAAGAGGGGGATATTCAGCGAAACCTTCACCGAAGCTAAGGAAGGAAGCATTGCCGCGCTATCCATATCCGTCAAATGGAGGTTCACTATTTTTCCTTTGGCCAGGGTGTCGCGCCATTGGGGGAACAGGACATCGTAAGGTACAGGAGGAAGGATGGGACCGTTTTCCAGCGCGGTCCAACCAGCAGTAACCGAACAGTACAGTACGCCCTGTTCCTCGGTGTTTTTCAGAATATAGGCTATATCTGCATTCGCGCCCATGCCCAGCTCAGCAATCGCGTTTTGCAGTACCCTGGAGATATGATCCTGAGATGTCATAAGGATGACCGCCATTTTGTTGATCGTTTCGAGCAGCCTATCCCGCAGATGCAGGGCCCCAAGCATTTCGTAGCGTTTGCGCAGGTCCACGGTGTAAATCATCAGAGCGAAACTACCCATGTGATCTACTTTTTTGATTATTACGCTTAAGGGGTAGTGTTCGCCGTTAATGACCAAGTCGGTTTCAAATTCGTGGGTCCCCTCACGAACCGCTATCTTGAGCCGGTCCATAAGGGATCTGGACAAGGCGCCATTGGGCTGACGCGTGGGTATGGCCTTGGTAATAAAGGGTATGAATGCCCGTCTGAAATGCTCAATACTGGTAAAGCCGAAAAATTTAAGCGCCCGAGGATTGCAGTCAAGAACCTGAAACGCGCTATCAAACATGACGCATACGTGGGGGCTGTTTTGAAACATGGACTTGCGGGTTTCCTCAGCCCGTTCAATGTCCGCCATCAAGCGCCCGCAGCGACGGATGGTTTTCTCCAGGGTGGCCCGCAGGACCGTTTCGACGTTCATATTTTTATCTACATTGAGGGTACAGCCTATCAGTTTCGTTGGCCTGCCGGAATCATCCCGTTCAACGATGGTACCGTGTATTATGACCCAGAAGTACTTTTGGTGTGAACTAAGGGACATACGGAGAATATGCTGATAATTACCTTCTCCTTTCTCCAGGTACTCGGTCAAACTTTGCTGGTACATAGCCACATCTTCAGGATACACGAGCCTCATGACATCTGATAGGGGTCCTTCAAACGCCGGTATATCGCCGCCGATTTCACGGCTGTACCCCTGTGCAGAGGTAACCCGGTCATGTACCATATCCCAGTCCCACTCAAGAAAACCTATCAACTGGGAAATGGAACTGCGATAACGGCGCTCATCCTCAAAACGTTTTTCCCGGGCTTTGACCTGGGTGTTATCATGCATCATGCCGGTAACCCGGACCGGACGCCCCGCGGTGTCCCGCTTGGTTATACCGATCGTTTCACACACCGGCACCCAGGATCCGTTGGCGCAGCTTATACGAAAATCAATAGAGAGGGCCCGGTTGGTTTGGCTGTGGAGGTACGTATCAAATTCGCCCTGGACATAGGCCGCATCCTCAGGATGTATGCGGGCGCAACGGAAATCCAGATGAGGCTCGAATACGCCTGGAGGCATACCCACCAGGGCGAGCCATTCATCACTGTAATATACGATGCCTTGGTCGATCTGCCAGTCCCAAAGACCAGTACCGGAGGCGGCAAGCATGATCCGCAGGGTTTCCCCGTCAATCTGAGGACCTATGGGCTTATCGGGCATAGTAAACGGCTCCTTTCCTCATGTCCGTACTTTTCCATATTATAGTAGAAATTGAAATCTAATACTACCGCGGCCTGGACAGCAGAAAACCGTTTAGGATAAGCCGGGACATACCAGACCGGGTCAAAAGTACCTGGTAAGGGCTGACGCGTGGTTTACATCGAATGAAACAAGATTCTCCATGACTCAAAAAGAACGCTCTATAAACCGGAATGGGTTGTACCGGGGAATAATTATGATTGCAAGAATCCCCTACCGGTCATATAATAAAAAGCATTGAACCTATGATTGACCCATTTAACCGGACCATCGACTATATGCGGATTTCGATAACTGACCGGTGTAATCTCCGGTGCGTTTATTGTATGCCGCAGGGAATCCGCAGCCTCCCTGAAACAGAAATCTTAAGCTATGAGGAGATCCTCCGGGTTTGTACCGAAGCAGCTGCTTTGGGTATTCGCTACATTAAGATTACCGGAGGAGAGCCTTTGCTTCGGGAAGGGGTTCCGGACCTGGTAAGGCGGCTTAAAAATACCCCGGGGATTACCAGCGTAAGCCTCACCACCAACGGGGTGCTTTTGAACAGATACTTGGACGCCTTGTATGCAGCAGGAATTGACGGGATTAACATTAGCTTGGATAGCCTTGATGGTGAACGGTTTCGGCTGACTACGGGCTATAACGGTTTGAATACCATTATCCGGGGGATCCATGAGAGCCTCAGCCGTGCTATACCGGTAAAGATCAACGCGGTGCTTATAGATAATGGCGGAGCGACTGAATGGCAGGACTTGGCGGACCTGGCCAGGGTTTTGCCTTTGGATGTACGGTTTATCGAGATGATGCCCATTGGATACGGCAAAGCCTTCAAGGGGGTAGCTCATGATAGGATTCTTCAGGAGCTTCAGGAGACTTATGCCGGGATTACCGAAGACAGGGCGTCCCTAGGGGCAGGCCCTGCGGTGTACTATCGGATTCCTGGTTTTAAGGGAAAAATTGGCTTCATCAGCGCCTTGAGTCATCAATTTTGCCATACCTGTAACCGCATCAGGCTTACCGCGGAAGGTATGCTAAAACCGTGTTTATGCTATGCTTCCGGCATAGACCTCAAAGCCATCCTGCGCGACCCGGATACGCCCAAGGAAGCCATAGGCCAGGCGCTTAGGGACGTGGTGGCCATGAAACCCGCTTCCCATTGTTTTACCGGTACGGTCCCTGAAGGATCCCTGGAAAAACGGGCCATGGTTGCTATTGGGGGCTGACCGTAAAAGCGAGGAACCGGTCCCTTATGACCGGGAGGGCCTAAGGTTATGGTATTGCTGCCTTAGATGCCGACCCCGTCGGGGTAATAGCGCTCGAATAGGCGCTGCACCGCGTGTTGACATTCCTGTAAAAAAGCCTGGTGCTTTTCTAAAAAGGCACAGCCCTTATCCGTAAGATAGGCTTCACCCCCTCCTTTGCCCCCTTGACGACGGACCGTTAAAGGAAACCCAATCCAGGTTTCTAATTCTTTGAGTAATTTCCAGCCCTTACTGTAGGACATCTCCATGATTTCACAGGCTTGGCGAACATTACCGGTTTGCTTAATAGCGGTCAGCAGTTTTATCATCCCAGGGCCGCAAAAAGATTCCTCTGCTCCAGGGGTAACCAAAAAAACCTTTGCCACAGGCTTTACCCTTTTCTCCAGGGCGTCCCAGGAATCTCCGGGTTGTTTGTTATCGGTCATTTTTCCACCTCATCAGTTTCCGAACAATGCTATTATAATACCAAGAAACCCTCAGGACAGGTCAATAGTAAGCAATGATGGGGACCATGACCGATGCACAAGCGCCTCTATGGGGCAGCATAGCGGTCTTACGCCTTTGCCGAAAACAGCCGCGGGCAGGTACAATACCATGAGGGATTACCCATAAGCAGATCAAAGCGCCGTCATGGTTCATCCTTTTTGGTTCCCTGGTCTGTACGTATCGGCGCTTTCGCCCGTATCCCCAGGGTCAGGGAAATACCCGGCATATAGTACCCCGCGAAGGACTCGTAATGCGCGTTCAAAATATTACGCAAGGACGCAAACGCGGTAAGGTACTTCCCCACCTGCTGGTTACAGGTGGCGTGTACAATACAGTGGGGGTCCAGGGCCATTTCGTTTAATGTATCTGCATAGCGGGTGGTCTCGTAGTGGGCAGAAAGCAGGAAGGATCCGGTCTTCCACGCTACATCGACCGAACCGCCCACAATATGGGTGGGCATGTAGGGGATCCGATAACTGTCCGCAAAGGTCGCGTCTCCGCTTAAAAGCCAGCTTAACTGGTATTGATAGGTAAAACCCAGGGTAAGGGTGGTAATGCCCCCCTGGTGGATACCCAAGGTTACTACGGGCCGCAGATCCGCTCCGAGAAAAAAGGCGGTTCCAATGTTTTCAGGGGACCAGCGGCCTCCCTTGCTTTTTATCCAATGTATCGAATCTTCTGTCCATTGACCATAGATGGTACTGGTAACGCTGAACCGCTCGTTCATGGTAAACTCGCCGCTTAGATCCGCGCCCAAGCCGTCTTCGGGCTTTAAGGCGGGATTACCGACAAACATGCTGTCCAGGCTGCGGTAGTAAAGGTCGTCAAAGTCCGGGAACTTAAAACTGCGGAAGTAGTTATTTTTCAGGACGAATTGGGGAAGGATTTCCCAACGGAACCCGAGTTTCGGGATGACCGCAGCCTGCTTCGTGTCGGTAACGCCCTTCACCGAACCGATAAGCATGAACCTTTTTACCGGTGAAAATTCTCCGGTGAGGTACAGGCCGCCCAGATTCCCGGTCTTTACCGGCTGGGTCTCTGTGGCGCCCTCTGAATGGATGTACAAAAAACGCCAGTCCGCTCCGGCCCGGGCCGTCCATTTTTCAGAAGGATACCAGCCCCAGCGGTTTATGCCGGTGAGGTAGTGATCCCGGCTTTCTATATCCACACCGTAACGGGTATGGGAAAACTGATAGGTCAGGGATGCCTCGGTACTCATATCATCCCGGAAGATAACCGGCGCATTAAAGAGCAGGTTTTCGGTTAGCTGAAGATCCTGGGCCAGCGCGTACCCTACGGAGTTCGGCGTGATAGGGTAGTTTTTATGGGCATAATAGGCTTTGGTGTCCGAAACCAGCGTGCGGTCTAAAGGCAAGGTCCACACAAAGGACGCGCCGCCGCCAAGGTCCAGTACCTCGTTGCTTTCCTTGCGCCGGCCAAAGCCGTAATCATCCTGATACAAATAGTGGTTTCCCGCCCGGTTCCCGAACAGGGAGGCTTTCCAGGAGAATAGTTCCTCACCGTATCCTGCCAACAAACTCAAAGACTGCATATCGGCTATATCCTCAAAACGGGGATCCCCGATCTTGCCGCCCGAATGCCGCAGGTTGTACGGTCCGGGCAGATACCCGGTATTAGAAAAAGCCCCGCTCAGGTTAAACCCCGGTTTTTGCTTCTTCACGGTAATGATGTTGATAACCCCTCCCAGCGCGCCGGACACGTTGTACTTGGTATCTGAGCCGCCATAGATAACCTCAATCCGTTCCACATCGTTAAGGTCAACCTGGCTTACGTCAAACTCCCCGGATCGGGGGGAATTAGCCGGAACCCCGTCTATGAGGATGGCGATCCGTTCCGTATCAAATCCCCGCATGTTGATTTCCGTCTGGTTTCCATAGCCCCCGTACCGGGTAACGCTCATGTCAAGCACGTCTTCAAGCAGCGCGGCCAGATCCTGGGCGTTCCGCTTTTCTATCTCCTCCCGGTGGATTACCTCCATCTGCTGCGTGGTCTCCGGTGTCTCGGTAACCGTAATCCCTTCGCTGTCCCCGCCAAAGTCCAAGTAATCCTCCCAATCCTCCCCGGCATCCTGGGCAAAGAGGGGAATACCCCAGACGAAAAGCAGCAATAAAAGTAAGCCCCTGCGAATAACGGTCATGGTATCATCCCTCCAAAAAGACCCGTTCATTGATAGGCCCAGGGGTGAAACCCGATCCCCCCTGGATACCCCCATTCCTGCTTGCATTACTCCCTGTTCTGGGGTATCACCACCCCCCAGGAGATAAACTCCGCCTCGTTCTCCACGGTGTTACGGTCAATGGCCTCTTGCAGGCTTGCGGTTTCGGTGTAGTAGGACTTTCCCGCATAGAGGGCCTCCAGGTCAACCGCGTTTGCCATTTGAACCATATCCCGGTTGAGGACCCGGTAGTAGATGCCGAAGAAAGGCCGCTTCCCGTTCGAGGACTCCGGCCACAGGTTAAGCCATCCAGGGGCGCAGCCGGCAAGGTACTCGATAATTATCGCGCCCCGGTTCGGGTCGCCGTTAAAGATGTTGACTGCCCGGACTATGCCGATGTACCGGGTAACCAGGCCGTCCCAGCCGCCGTTGCCGCCTGAACCGTCGTCGCTCTGACCAAAGACCGTATCGTCATACAATACAAAGTAATCCTCGTCCCCAAAGGTCGTCCCGGTGTAGGTTGTATACGGAACGGCCATAGCCGGAAACAGGTCCTTCTTTTTGCTTTCCCCTACCAGGGCATTAAAGTCCTTCCATGTACCGATACGATAGCCGTCAAGCCGCCCCATGCCCGCATAGTGGGAGTACCACACCCCGGACAGAACGGACATGGTATCCTCGAATACATCATCTACGGGATAATAGGTCTCGGTTTGATCCGCGCCCCCTAGTTTGCCATAGCTGTACAGTTCGCAGGAAAAAAGCGCTGCTCCGAGAACCAGTACCCCCAGGGCCAGGGCCAGGAGTACTGGCGCGGTTCCCTTGGTATGGGATCTCTTCATTGTTCTACCTCCCTCATCCCCGGCACGCGGGGCAGTATCCTCCGCTGCGCGTGGCGCGGATAAGCCGGTTCATGCTAAAATTCAGGGTAATGGTTTTTCTCAAGGCCCCATCCTCGGACCTAAAAAAACAAGAATCGCAGACCAAAGTCTCCTGGCTCTGAGTTGCCTCTTTGTCAGCCTTCCCACAAGCGCCTTGCGCCTCCAGTGGCTGTCTCGACAAAGCCGCCTGACTCCTTCTCATGGAAAAAACCCTTAACCTAGCCTCTTTCGGGATGGTTAAGGACCCAGCAGTCAGACCCTCCTTTACAGTTACGAGCATAGCAGGGGAATTGCACCCCTTTCCTTTGAAGTCTACACCATCACTATAGCCCCAAGGGGTACTCCTTGTCAAAGGGAATCAGTACCCCGGGGGAAGCCCCTTGAGAGCAGGAGTATATGCCGCGGCCTGGGCCTTACCGGAACAGGCTTGACCGATGAAAAGCCTTACGGGACGGGAATATGCTGCCTCCTCTGACAAAACCATTACGCCTGCCCTGCACAGTACGGTGCAGTATGGAAAGGAAAACCAGCAGGAAATACGAGGGCGCTTCGGAAGTCCGCTCAAACTACCGCATAATCCGTGAAATTACCTAGGTGCATAAAGCAGGGTCCATTCCGCCTGCCGCCCCTTCTGATCCGCCTCTAGGCCGGTTGAGTCTGCGGCAGGGCGGGATAGCAGGACCGGCGATAGGGCAGGATCCCTTCTTACCGGTATGTTAGGCTTTCGCTTCTTTGAAGCCTCAGGTCCGCGGGCATGGATCAAGCGCCTATACCGGCGTGCCTTGGTTTAACTTCCCGCGGCCCGTATCCTGTCCCCGTAGTTTTTCCAGCCTGCACCGTTTTTGTATGCCTCCAGGGCGATGGCAGGGACATAGATGAACCCATTGGTCCCCACCATGCCATCCAATGCAGGAGGCTTCAGGGCCAGCAGGGTTATGGATCTCAGACTCGTACACCCGAAAAAGGCCCCATTCCCGATAGCGGTAAGACCTGCAGGCAAACCTATGGAGTTCAGGTTCTCGCATTGGTAAAGGGACCTCCGCTCCCCCGGCCCACGGGCAAACCTATGGAATGAAGCCTGTCGCGGTAAAAAGCCTCATCCCCGATAGTGGTAAGGCCCTCAGGCGCGGAGTTCCTCCCTCCCCGGCAGCCTGCCAGCATACCCGCGTTAATCTCCACATCCCCTGCCGCGGCAATGGCCGTTACTGCGAGACCCCGGGATATTTGCAATGCTTTCATACCCCACTCCTTACAATGATTTATAAACCCGCCCCTACGGACGGGTTTGCGGTTAATTCCCCGCAGCCCCTCCTGCACTTCCCCCGCCTTTAAGCAGTGCAACACCCGCCGAAAGCCGATTCGTCCGGTATCCCTTGCGGCAATTCCAGAAAACCTTTGAGAAAATCCAGCTTGAGCCTCCCCAACTCCTCCATCTCCTCCTAATCTTCATAGCCGCACAGGACCGCCGTAAAGGCTATCACGATACTATCTATGAGTTTGTGCCGAATATTCCCATACTCCCTTCGCCGCGGATCATGTATCCCTTCCAGATAATCTATGACTTGCACCAATTGGTGTATGCTTATCTTTTCCATCGTTCCCCTCCAGGAAATTGTGATGGTTTAGTATATCATGCCCTCCTTGCCCCTGGAAAAGTAAACGCCGATGCCCTGAGGACTTATACTCCCGGAAGGAGAAACCCACGACCCCAAACCGGCAGCCATCCAGCAGATGACTGTTTATCTGAGGCTTGAGCCGTATGATGGGAAACTATACTCGTGACCGTAAAGATTTGCCAACAAATACCGCAATATGGACTTGTTTTTACGTACTTTTCACATACAAAATGGCAGATGTTATCGTACTTGAGTATATCACGTACGATTCTTAGGCGGGAAGGGCGGAGCAATCCGCCCGACCTAGCCGACTAAAGACAACAGGGACACAAAGAAATAGTATGGAATGATGCAAACCACCATAGCAATCAAGTGTCCCCCTTGCCACAGCCCTCACATAACCAGAAACGGGAAAAAGCACAAGGGTAACC